>CANQDS010000041.1 GCA_947593655.1 uncultured Lachnospiraceae bacterium
GCGGCACTTCTGGATCACGGCGATCAGGCGCTCGCCCGCAGCCGCCAGGCGTTCAAATACGCCGGAAGTGCCCGGTCTGCCGCCCTTCGCGCGCGCTGCCGCTTTCTCGTGGGTTCCGTGCGCGATGATCTCGCCGGTCAGAAGGTCATAAGTATCGCCGGTATACGGCGCGACTGCCGGATAGCCTGTCATTTCCGTCACATGCTCCGCAAAAGACACGGCGGAGGATTCCTCGCCATGCACCACGAAAACCATTTCCGGCGGCTTCCGGAACGCCTGGATCCACTCGGTCAGATGATCCTTGTCGGCGTGGCCGCTGATGCCCGGAAGGTTGACGATCTTCGCCTTCACGTCGATTTCCTCCCCGAACAGCTTCACCGTTTTCGCGCCGTTTAACAGGGCGTGCCCCAGCGTCCCCTCCACCTGATAGCCGACGAACAGGATCGTGGAATCCGCCCTCCAGAGATTGTGCTTCAAATGGTGGCGGATCCGTCCGGCCTCGCACATGCCGGATGCGGAAATGATAACCTTCGGATGCTCGATAAAATTGATCATCCGCGACTCATCGCTCGAAACCGAGACTTTCAGCCCCGGAAAACGGATCGGATTGATCCCCTTCTCGATCATCTCGATCGCATCCTCCCGGAAACACTCGGACACATTCTTATGGAAAATATTTGTCGCCTCGATCGCCAGCGGACTGTCGATGTAGACCTCAAAATCCGGATATTCCGGAAGCAGGTTCTCGTCCTTGATCCGGCGCATGAAATAAAGCATTTCCTGCGTCCTGCCCACGGCAAACGCCGGAATGACCAGATTTCCGCCGCGCAGAAACGTATCGCGGAGCACCCCGGCCAGCAGCACGGCATAATCCGGCGGTGCCTCGTGGTTGCGGTTCCCGTAAGTGGACTCCATGATCACATAATCGGCCTCTTCGATGTACTCCGGATTCTTGATCAGCGGACGGTTCGCATTTCCGATATCCCCGGAAAATACCAGCTTCCGCCGCGCCTCCCCTTCCGTGATCCACATCTCGATCGAAGAAGAGCCCAGCAGATGCCCCGCATCCACAAACCGCACATGAAGCCCCGTGCAGACAGCGGTCACTTTATCGTAATCGCACGCCCGGAAATGCTCCAGCACTCCCATTGCATCTTCCAGACTGTAAAGCGGCGTCACCTCCGGCTTCCCGGCGCGCCTTGCCTTCCGGTTTTTCCACTCCGCCTCTGATTCCTGAATGTGCGCGGAATCCTTCAGCATGATATTGCACAGTTCGCACGTTGCCTTTGTCGCAAAGATCTCGCCCCGGAACCCGTGGCTGTATAAAAGAGGGAGCAGACCGGAATGATCGATATGCGCATGTGTGATAAAAACATAATCGATCGTCGCCGGATTAACCGGAAGTTTCTGGTTCACATAAAGATCCGGCCCCTGCTCCATTCCGCAGTCCACCAGCAGATTCTTATCCCCGAAACTGATAAAATGACAGCTTCCCGTTACTTCCCGGTCCGCCCCGATAAATTGCAGTATCATAAAACCCACCCCTTCGCAAAATGATAAACCTGATGCTTTTATGATACCATACCTTACCGGTTTATTCAAACTTAAGTATCTCTTTCCGCAGCCTTCCCATGATCTTTTTTTCCAAACGCGAAATATAGGACTGGGAAATCCCCAGTTCGTCCGCAACCTCCTTCTGCGTCATTTCCCTCGCGTTCTTCCGGTTGATGCCGAAACGCAGCTCGATGATCTCCCGCTCCCTGTCGTCCAGCTTCTCCACCGCCCGTCGCAGAAGGCTCATCTCCGCCTCGTTTTCCATATCGCGGTAGATAATGTCCTCGTCCGTTCCCAGAATATCCGAAAGGAGCAGCTCATTTCCGTCCCAGTCCACATTTAAAGGCTCGTCGATCGAAACCTCCAGCCGTGTTTTATTGTTCCGCCGCAGATACATCAGGATCTCATTTTCGATGCAGCGGGAAGCGTAAGTCGCCAGTTTGATCTTTTTGTCCGGATTAAACGTATTGATCCCCTTGATCAGCCCGATCGAACCGATCGAGATCAGATCCTCCACCCCCACGCCGGTATTTTCAAACTTCTTTGCAAGATAGACCACCAGCCGCAGATTATGCGCGATCAGCTTCTCCCGCGCCTCTTCTTTGCTCAGCCCGTCCGCTTTCGCCGGAATGCCCGAAAGCGCGATCAGGCATTTCTGCTCTTCCTCCGTTTCCAGGGGCGGCGGCAGGACTTCCGAACCGCCGATATAAAAAATCTCATCGTCTTCTTCCCCCATCTGCATCAGCTTTATGAGGAAAATCTTTATTTTTTCTAAAATCATAATTTAATATTTCCTTTCCGCTTCTATATTACCACGATTCCATAATTCCCGGATTTACGATCATCTGATACCTCCGATTTGTCAAAAGCCCCTCGCCTGCCTCTGCGACAACGGCCGGATGCGCCCTCTTTGTTCCCCCGCTGTCGAAAACGGCCACTTCATCGATCCGGTAGATCTTCAGGATCCCGCATTCTGTGCCGAGCGCCCGGTAGGGAAGAACCCCGATGCAGTCCTCCTTGCGGATCTGCAGCTGCCGCATGACCTCCGGGCTTACAATATGTACCGGCGCATCTTTTCCCGGCTGCCGGAGCAGATTCCCGGAATCCCAGAGTCCTTCGCAGCACACACGACATTCCCCGTTCGTAAGCTCCACCGGAAACAGGCGCCGCTGCCTTTGAAAATCCCGGTACGCTTTCCCGATTCCCGCGGCCGCAAACAGCCCGCCTAAGATCCCGCTTAACAGAAGGCTGCGCCGAAACCCGGTCAGGTTTTCCAGCGCCTGTACGAACCCGCCCAGAAGAACGGAGATTCCATAGCACAGCAGCAGATTTTTCCGAAAAACGCCCCGCTGCTCTTTCCCGAACGCCAGAAACACCAGAAACGGCAGGATCAGAAACAGGGAGCACAACCGGTACAGGCGGTAGTTTCCCAGTACAATGATCAGCACCGTTTCCGCAAGTCCGCCCGCCCCGGCCGAAAGGAGCGTCCTCCCCGCGCATCTGCGGTACGGGATCTTTCGTACTTTTTCTGCCGTCAGCAGAATGATCCCGTTCATCAGGGAATTCTGCAGCCAGAACACATCCGCGTAAAATACGTATTCCATAACCACCTCCCATAAGCTCTCTCCTATTATAGGAAAAGGCGCTTTGCAAAAAAGGGCGTAAAAAAGAGACTATGCTTAAAAACGCATAGCCTCTGTCTCTCGCTTTACCGCTTGGAATTCTTTAAGAAATCCGGAATATTGATCTCTACCTGTTTCACCGTGCTCTCCGGCTGGCGCGGCCTCTGGATCCCGCTGAAGGACGGGGCCGGATTCGTCTGTATTCCGGATGGCCTCGTCATGCCGCCCGGTGTATTGTGCAGCCCGCCTGTCACTGTCGTGGTCCGCCCGCTGAAACCGCCGGCTCCCGGCGTGCGTCCTGCGTTCTGCATGGTCTGGGTATCGTACTTCATGCGGTTCATCATCGTCGGAGCCGGTGCAGGCGCCGCCTTCGGCGCATCTTCCAGTCCGGTCGCGATCACCGTGATCTTCATCGCATCGGTCATCGTCTCGTCAAATTTTGCACCGAAAATGATATTCACATTGTCGCCCGCCATATCCTGCACATAGCTTACGGCCTCGTTGGCATCCAGCAGGGAAATTTCGCCGGAAATATTAACGATCACATGGCTTGCTCCGCTGATCGTCGTCTCAAGCAGCGGGGACTCCACGGCTTTCTTAACCGCTTCGAGCGCTTTCTCGTCGCCCTTCGCTTCTCCGATGCCGATATGCGCCATGCCCTTATCTTCCATGACAGTCTTTACATCTGCAAAGTCCAGATTGATCAGCGCCGGCAGATTGATCAGATCCGTGATTCCCTGTACCGCCTGCTGCAGGACTTCGTCCGCTTTCTTCAACGCATCCGGCATGGTGGTCCGCCTGTCTACGATCTCTAACAGCTTATCATTCGGGATCACGATCAGCGTATCCACGCTCTCCTTTAAGCGCTCGATCCCGGATACCGCGTTGATCATGCGCTGTTTTGCCTCAAATTTAAACGGCTTCGTCACTACTCCGACCGTCAAGATTCCCTGATCCTTCGCGATCTTGGCCACAACCGGAGCCGCTCCCGTTCCGGTTCCGCCACCCATGCCGCAGGTAACGAATACCATGTCCGCACCTTTCACGGCCGCAGACAGTTCCTCCGTGCTCTCCTCCGCAGCTTTCTGACCGATCTCCGGCTGGGCGCCCGCGCCAAGCCCCTTCGTCAGCTTCTCACCGATCTGGATGAGCGTCGGTGATTTACAGAGCTGCAATGCCTGCTTATCCGTATTGACACCAATAAATTCCACGCCGCCGATATTCTCATCGATCATGCGGTTCACGGCATTATTGCCCGCACCGCCTACTCCAATTACTATGATCTTTGCACTGACATTTGACTCTTCTGATTTAATTTCCAGCAAGGTTCTTCCTCCTCTTTATATAAAAATCTGGGATTTTGTCCAATCTTCACAAGTAAAACAAGCCTCATAAGGGCTCACTCCCACTCATATAATCTATAATATAGTTTTTCCTGTAAATAATCAACAAGAAATTACGATTTTTTTAAATTGAGCCGGATTCCGTAACTATGAAGCCGAAGGCTGAATAGTTACTCCTCCTGATCAAAAACGATATTGGCGGATTCCTCATTCCAGGTTTCCAAATGAAGCACGCCCGTTTTTCCTTCCAGTGACGGAAGGATCCGGCCGATGCGCTCGACCTTCTGCGTCAGGTTTTCCAGCGGTCCCATCCGGATCTGCACCGAGCCGTACACCAGAACCGGAGAATAAGCCTGTCCGTAAACAATGGCATCCGGAACCAGATTGCTCCGCTTCAGCGCCTGTGTCAGCGTCAGAAGCTCCCGCAGGCTCCCCTTCTCGATCGGCAGTTTTTCGTAGAGCACGACTTGTCCGCAGTCGATCCCGTCGATCTTCGGCGTGCCCTCGATGATCTCCGAAGACGTCTCGACGACAAACCCGTCTTTGTCAAAATAGGCGTTTTCATTGATCGTGGGAATGTAGAGGTAGCCCATGATGCCCTTTTCATACACCTGAATGTGCAGAGTGCCCGGATTCTTCAGCGTCACCGTCATCGTATCCACAAACGGAACCGCATCCGTATCCGTAAAACGGTATTTCAAAAATACATAGAGCGAATTCCAGGAATAATCGTCATTTAAAACCGCCTTCCGGATCACATCATCGTCATAGAGCAGATTGCCCTCGATCTCCACATCCGTCACGCGGAACACATTGATCTCGATGAGAGCCAGAACGGCCAGCGCGATCAGAACACCCAGAAAACCGATCAGGATATTTTTAATTTGCCTTTTTTTTCTGCGTTTTTCGCGAATCATAATCTCTTTCCCATTTCTTTCCCCCGGAAGCCGCCTCGCGCGCGGCCGGATCTTCTCAATCAAAAGATTCCGCCCCGAATTTCCCTCACCCAGAAGCCGCCGCCGCGCGGCTGGATCTTCTCAATCCAAAGCTTCTGCCCCGAATTTCCCTCACCCAGAAGCCGCCTCGCCGCGCGGCCGGATCTTCTCAATCCAAAACTTCCACCCTCGATTTCTTACACCCGAAAGCCGCCGCGTTTATATCTCCTCCAGCCGGATTCCCCGCGATACGCTCAGCACGAGCCCCATTTCCGACATCAGAAAAAGGATCGAGGTTCCTCCGTAGCTGATAAACGGCAGCGTAACTCCGGTATTCGGGATCGTATTCGTGACGACGGCGATATTTAAGAGGACCTGGATGGAAATATGAGCCATAATCCCCACAACCAGCATCGCGCCGAAGAGATCCCTTGCGTTGTTGGCAATGACCATCATCCGCCAGATGATCAGAAGATAAAGCAGGATCACGCAGACCGCGCCGAAAAGCCCCAGTTCCTCGCAGATGATCGTAAAGATCATATCGTTCTGGAGTTCCGGCACATGCCCCATCTTCTGCAGGCTCGCGCCGAGGCCTTTTCCGAACAGACCGCCGGAACCGATCGCATACAGCCCCTGCATCGTCTGGTAGCCGTCCCATCCGGCCGTTTCCGGATGCAGCCATGTCTCGATCCGCCCCATCCGGTAGCCCGCCAGCATGATAAATAGCACGATAAAGACCACACCGATAGCTCCGACCACGACAAACGGCTTATATTTCGGGCTCGCCACAAACAACATACAGACGGCGATCCCCAGGACAATGATCGCGGTACTTAAGTTCGCATACGCGATCACGCCGACCAGAGGCACCAGAAGCAAAAGCACCTTGATCACGTTTATAACCTTATCCATCTGCTTCGGAATCTTGTCAATGACCACCGCCAGAAAAAGGATCACGGCGATCTTGGCAAACTCGGACGGCTGGAACGACATCGATCCCAGCATCAGCCAGCGGGACTGCCCATGCGAGCTTTTGCCGACCTGCGGAATCAGCGTGACTGCGCAGAGCACAAATGCCGCAAAATAAGCCAGTCCGCCGAATTTTTTCCATACCCGGTAATCCACCCGCGCGAGGAAGACCAGCGGCACCAGCCCGATCAAAAGCGCACGGATCTGGCGCTTTAAGTAATACATGCCGTCTTCATGTTCCTTCGCCGCAATATAGGAGCTGGAACTGTAAAGCATGAGCAGTCCGAAGCAGATCAGAAAGATCAGGATAAACACCAGATTGTAATCAAAATATGCAGTTGGCTTTGCCTTTCGTTCCCGCTTTTCCGCCATGATCACGCCTCTAATCCGTGTACGATCTCTTTAAACATGCGCCCCCGCTCTTCATAATCCTTAAACATCCCCCAGCTGGCGCACGCCGGGGAAAGCAGCACCGCGTCTCCGGAAACGGCATGTTCATAACAGCAGTTTACCGCTTCTTCCAGCGTGCTGCACAGAATGGTACGGGAAAAACCGTGCTTTGCCGCGCAGTCGCGGATCTTTTCCGCCGTCTGGCCGATCAGCACCAGTTCCTTCACCTTCCCGTCAAACGCTTCGATCCATTCATCGTATTCCGATTCTTTGTCATAACCGCCCCCGATCAGAAACGTCGGGCGGTTCATAGCGCGGATGCCCTGAATCGCGGCGTCCGGATTGGTTCCCTTGGAATCGTTGTAAAAACGCACCCCGCGTTTCTCAGTGACATATTCGATCCGGTGCTCGACCGCCGTAAAACGCTTCAGCGTCTCTACGATCTTTTCCATCGGGACGCCGGAACGAACGGCGATCGCACAGGCCGCCATGACATTCTCGTAGTTGTGTTTTCCCAGCAGGTTCAGCTCCCCGGTGCGGATTACAAGATCGTCTTTTCCGCCGTGCGCATAGCGGATCTCTTCCCCGTCCAGATAAAAACCGTCGGCAAGACGGCGGGCGCTGCTGAAAAAGACCGTTTCCGCCGGACACTCCTCTGCGAAGCGGCGCAGCACTTCGTCCTCATAATTCAGGACGCAGACGTCATCTTTTGTCTGGTTTAACGTAATATCCTCTTTGGCGCGGATATAATTTTCCATCGTATGGTGCCGGTTCAGATGATCCGGCGTGATATTTAAAATCGCAGAAACTTCCGGCCGGAAGCGGCGGATCGTCTCCAGCTGGAAACTGCTGATCTCCGCGACCGTCACCGTCTCCTCCGTTGTCTCCGCGGCCACCGAAGTGTACGGGATCCCGATATTTCCGACCACGCGCACATCCGGAAAATGACTTTTCATGATCTCGCCGGTCAGCGCTGTCGTCGTCGTCTTGCCGTTCGTCCCGGTAATGGCGATCAGGCGCCCCTTCGCAAAGCAGTACGCCAGCTCGACCTCTCCCCAGATCTGCACGCCGGCTTTCCGCAGCTGCTCCACCATCGGAAGGTCGGTGGGAATGCCCGGACTTAACACGGCAGCGTAAAAATCCTTCATCCGCTCCTCTTCCAGTTCGCCCAGGATCAGCGGAACTTCCTTCAAATCCGGATTATCCGCATAGAATTTCTCCGTATCCAGGTCGCGATTCCCGTCAAAAAGCACCGTATCGATCTGTTCCTGAAGCAGGAGGCGCGCCGCGGCCGCGCCGCTTCTTCCCGTTCCCGCTACCAGTACCTGTTTTCCGTCTGGGATCATTCTTTCTGTGATCATTCTTCTTTTCCTCCATCACAATCCGGCTGTACGGCCAGTCAGCCAACCGGCCAACCCATCAGTCTGTCTGTCAGCCGACCAATCCGTCAATCCGTCAATTAGTCTGTCTGTCAGCCAGTCTGCCAGTCGATCAATCCGTCAATCATCCAATCTGCCCGCCGATCAATCCATCAGCCAGTCTGTCAACCAGTCAATCCGTCAACCGGTCAATCCGTCAACCGGTCAATCCGTCAACCGGTCATCTGACTAAGTATACGTTATTTCAGGTTATTTATCAAGATAAGGCAGAATGTTTTCAAAGATTTCCTTTGCAACCGGTGCTGCGATCGTCCCGCCGTAATAGACGCCCTGCGGATTTCTGATGATGACAAGCACAAGCACCTGCGGATCGTCGGCCGGGGCAAATCCCAGAAACGAGGAAATATATTTGTTGGCGGAGCGCGGAAGCGTCTGCGAAGTCGCCGTCTTTCCCCCGATCTCGAAGCCTTCAATATAGGCTTTGTTCCCGCCGCCTTCGGATACGACGCTCTCCAGCAGAGTACGCAGCGTTGCGGAAGTTTCGGCGCTGCAGATGCCCTCCGTTTCCGGATACTCCAGTTTCTTTACGACGTTGCCGTCGTCGTCCACAATGGCACGGCCGAAATGCGGCGTGACGCGCGTGCCTCCATTAATTAAGGAAGAAACCGCAGTCGCCAGCTGCACCGGCGTGATCTGGAACGACTGCCCGAAGGAGATCGTCGCCAGTTCCACCAGCCCGATATCATCCTTGTTGTGCATGATGGTTCCCGCCTCGCCCGGCAGATCGATGCCGGTTTTGGACAAAAGCCCGAATTTTTTAAAATATTCATAATACCGTTCGGCGCCGATTCGAAGCCCCACGTTGATAAAAACGGGATTGCAGGAGTTCTGCAGCCCCTCCACGAACGTTTCCGTGCCGTGCCCGGCCGTCTTATGGCAGCGGATCCTGCGGTCTTCGACCATGATGTAGCCCGGACAGTGGAACGTTTCGTTTAATTCCACCAGATCTTCCTCC
Source organism: uncultured Lachnospiraceae bacterium (assembly GCA_947593655.1). GTDB lineage: Bacteria > Bacillota > Clostridia > Lachnospirales > Lachnospiraceae > Roseburia. Next base: position 9,208 of record CANQDS010000041.1, read on the forward strand.
AGCGCCGCCGCCGTCGTGATGATCTTAAAGATCGAACCCGGCTCATAGGTATCGCTGACGCACCAGTTGCGCCACATCCGATTCTGATATTCCGTTTCCTGCGCAGTTCCCGCATACTGCGCGTATTCTTCCGGCAGGGAAAACGGATCGTTCAGCTGAAATTCCGGGTAGTCTGCCATCGCATACATTTCCCCGTTCTTTGGGTTCATCACGATGACGCTCACGCCGTCCGCTTCTTTCTGCAGATATGCTTTTTCGGCCGCCTGCGTGCAGAACATCTGGATATTGCTGTCCAAAGAAAGCTGCAGGTTGTTTCCGCTGACCGGCTCGATGCGCTCTTCCCGGGCGTTTGGGACTTCGCGCCCCTGCGCGTCCGTATAGGTTAAAATTTTTCCGTTCGTCCCCTGCAGATATTTGTCGTAAACCACTTCCAGACCAATGATCCCCTGATTGTCCCCGCCGGTAAACCCCAGCACTTTCGAAGCAAGGGAATCAAACGGATAGGTCCGCTTGTAGTCTTCATCCACCTTCACCCCGGCATAGCCATAGGCCAGAATCTTATCCCCGGTTTCCTTATCCACGTTGCTTTTGATGCGCTCGATCGAAGAGACTTTCTCCACCCGCTTGCGGACGGTTTCTTCAGGAATGTCCAACTCGCTGCTTAACATCGCGATCACCGCCTCCGGGTCTTCCATCTGGCTGTGGATCACGGAGATCGTGCAGACCGACCGGTTGGCGGCCAGCACAACGCCGTTGGCGTCGATGATCTTTCCCCGCGCCGCCTTGATGTCGCGCTCCCGCTGCTGCAGGTTCTGCGCAAGCGCCGAGTAATAGCCGGAACGGAATACCATCAGATAGACCAGCCGCCCGAACAGCACCAGCGCGGCCATAAGCACGCATACGAAAAAGACCATGATCTTTTTCCGGTTACATGTTTTATTGCGTTCCATAAAAAACCTCATAACTGCCATACATAACGTCTATCCTATCTTATGTCGGCGGTTATGAGGTTATGATTCCGGCGTCATATGCTTTTGATCACTGCTCCGCCGGCTCTCCGGCATCTTCCGGCTGCCCGGCATTCTCCGGCTCTCCGGCATTTTCCGGCTCTCCGGCATTTTCCGGTTCCCCGGCATCCTCCGGCGGCGCATACGGCGTATGATTGCTCAGCTGATCCGTTCCGGTAATGGTAAGATCGGCATTGATCCCCGTTTTCTCTTCATCCGGATAAATATTCATATAAGGAAGGACTTCCTCTAAGATCTCCCGGCAGATATTCTGGGCAAAACTGCTGTGATCCTGTGTCTCAAAATTCGGCGTATCCACGACGCAGTAAATGACGAGCTGCGGATCCTCATAAGGAACGAATCCGATGAACGAAAGGAGGTAGTTCTTGTCCTTCCGCGGCAGCTTCTCCGCCGTTCCGGTCTTTCCGCCCATGGAATATCCGTCTACTTTCGCGATGGTCGCGCTTCCGGCATTGACGGTATTGTAGAGATACCCGCGGAGCGTATCGCTTGTCTTTTGAGAAACCGTCTGTTTCACAACAGTCGGTTCTATTGCGGATACGGTGTTGCCGTCCGCGTCGGTGATTTTTTTAACGAGATGGGGCTGGTAATAATTTCCTCCGTTGATCAGCGAGGAAAACGCGCTCGCCATCTCGATCATCGTGCAGTTGTAGTTCTGTCCGAAGCTGTTGGTCGCAAGATCGACCGGCTTCATATCTTCCAGCGAGTACATCAGCCCCGCCGTATTGGCCTCCCCCGGCAGATCGATCCCGGTTTTCTGTCCAAACCCGAAAATATACTGGTAATCCAGAAAATTTTCCGCTCCGATCTTGTAAGACATCTGCATCAGCGAATCGTTGCAGGAGTCCATGATGGCTCCCTCCACCGTTTCAACGCCGTGCCCTTCGGTTTTAAAACACGAAATATTCTGTCCGCCGAAGGTTTCATAGCCGTCGCACAGAAACGTCATATCCGTGGTCAGCGTTCCGGTTTCAAGCCCGCCCGCTACCGTAAACGGCTTCTGCACGGAGCCCGGCTCGTAAGTATGCGTCACGCAGTAATTCTGCCAGAGCTTGTTTAAGGCGTTGCTCTTGTCTTCGTCGGTCAGCGCGGCAAGCTCTTCTTCCGTGTAAAGGACGTTTAAATTCCTCGGATCGTTCAGATCAAAGGACGGAGACTGCGCCATGGCAAGGATCTCTCCGTTTCTCGGATCCATGACGATGACGGCCGTCGCTTCGCTTCCGTCGCCCTTACGGTAGTTGTCGCGGTAGGCATCGTTGTATTCTTTGATCTTGTCCTCCACGATCATCTGGATATTCGCGTCGATCGTGCAGACCAGATTGCAGCCGTCCTGTGCCGGAACAAGCGTCTGTTCCAGATTGCTGTCCGCGTTGAGGTAGCCGTACTGCCTGCCGTTGACGCCGTTTAAGGTATCGTTATAATAGTTCTCAAGGCCGGTCGTCCCGACGTCTCCCGCCGATACAAAGCCGATCACGGCGCTGGCGAGCGACTGATACGGGTAATTCCGCTGGTATTCTTTTTCAAACCAGACGCCTTTGATATTCGGATTGACCAGTTTCTCATTTTCATCCTTTTCCTCGGTCAGTTCGACAAACGGCTGGATCTGCTCGTAAGGCAGCTTCTTTGCGAGGACGATATAGCGGTTGTCCTTCTCCTCTTCTGCATAACGGTACAGTTCCCCTTCATCAAGATCCGGAAAACACTTCACCAGCGCATCGATCGTCGGCTTGACATAATCCTCTTCCTCGCCGCTGTTCATCACATAGCAGTCCAGAATGACGTTGTAAACGGCAAAACTGGTCGCAAGCACATTTCCGTTGCGGTCTAAGATGTCGCCCCGCTGGTACGGGATCGTCTGACTGTCGTAAGACTGCATGGAAAGCACTGCTTTTTCGTATTTTTCGCCGCTGGTGTACTCAATGTACATCAGCCGCCCGATCAATCCGCTCAATCCGAGCAGCAGCACAAAGAAAAGCACCATCAGCTTTGTCCGCATGTGATAGGTAAATTTCACAGCCGGCCTTTTCCTTCTTTTTTTTGCCACGGTTTTCTCCTAAATTCTGCTTTCTGCGGCCGCGGATCATTTTCCTTCCGGTATATCGCTGTACTGATCCATGTAATTGGTCTTCTCAACCGTATAGTAGATCACCTGATCCTGCCCCGCATAATCCATTCCCAGTTCGTTGACCGCAATATCTTTAATCCTGTTTAAATCTACGGATGTCGTGATCCGTTTATACCGCTCATCGTTGTCTGCTTTCAGATCGGTGATCTGGCTCTCCAGCGTCGCGATATTGTTCATTCTGTCTTTAATATCCATCTGGATCCGTACCAGCAGAAATGCCGCGACTGCGCTGATCACCACGCAGATGCTTAAAAATGCGACATAACCGCGGTTCATGTACAGTGCGCGCTGGCGGTTTCTTCTGGCCGCGTTCCTGCGGCTGCGCTTCCTGCGGTCTGCCTGCTGCTGTTGGCGGCTTTTCTGCTCCCTTCTGACCGGTTCCGTGCCGACCCTCCTTACGGTATTGCCGTTGATGTAGTAATTATTCCTGTCCATAACCATAAACTCCTGATTGCTGTATTTCTTTTATTTCCCTTTCAAAAACGCGCAGCTTTGCGCTTTTGCTTCTTTTGTTCTGTTCGATCTCGCGTTCGGACGGCAGGATCGGTTTCCGAACCGCCGCATGTCCCCTGGGCTGTTTTCCGCATACGCAGATCGGAAAACTGCTCGGGCAGGTGCACGGGTTCTCATTTTTCTTAAAAGTAGATTTAACAATCCGGTCTTCCAGCGAATGGAACGTGATAATGCAGATCCGTCCGCCGTCATTTAACAAACCGATCATGCCGTCCAAACTCTTCTCCAGTACCTCCAGTTCCCGATTCAGCTCGATCCGAAGCGCCTGAAACGTCCGCTTGGACGGATGGCCGCCCGAAGCCCGCGCCTTTTTCGGGATCGCCGCGCAAATAAGCGCGTTTAAGTCCCCAGCCGTTTCGATCGGCCGTTCTTTCCTCGCCTCCGCGATCCGGCGGGCAATATTTTTCGCAAAGCGTTCTTCTCCGTAATCCCGTATGATCCGGCAGAGTTCCTCCTCCCGGTAGGTGTTGACGATCTCTTTTGCGGTCAGCGTCTGCCGGTCGTCCATGCGCATATCCAGCGGCGCGCTCTCGTCCCGGTAGGTAAACCCCCGCTTCGGCGTATCCAGCTGGAACGAAGAAACGCCGAGATCCAGCACGATTCCGTCTACACGCCGGATGTCAAGCCCCTCCAGCACTTTCTTCATTCCGGAATAATTGTCTCTGACGATCGTCACCCGGTCCTCATAGTCTTTCAGGCGCTTCCCGGCCGCTTCGACCGCGTCCGCGTCCTGATCGATCCCGATCAGGCGGCCGCCTCCCGTCAGCCGCTTGCAGATCTCTAAGGCATGTCCGCCGCCTCCCAGCGTTCCGTCTACATAGATGCCGTCCGGCTTCACCCGAAGCTGTTCAATTGTTTCTTCCAATAAGACGGAAGTGTGGTTAAAATCCATTTACACCACATCCTTTCCCTCCGGTTTCGGTCAGATGCCAAGTCCCAGCTCCGCCATATGCTCCGCGATATCGTCCATATTCTCGTAATCGCTGTTATCCTGCCATCTTTCTTTGCTCCAGATCTCTACGCGCGTCAATACGCCGACGGAAACCACATCCTTGTCGATCCCGGCATATTCCCTGAGATTTGCGGGCAAAAGTATTCTCCCCTGCTTGTCCACTTCGCAGTTTGCAGCACCCGCGAAGAAGAAGCGCAGGAATTTTCTCGCGTCCTTTGAAGTCAGCGGTTTCTCACGAAAAGTCGTCTCGATGCGCTGCCACTCTTCCTGGGAATACACGAACAGGCAGCCGTCCAGCCCTTTTGTCACAACGAACTCGTTCCCAAGCTGCTCGCGAAACTTGGAGGGAACGATCAACCGTCCTTTGACATCGATGGTATGGCTGTATTCGCCCATGAACATGACAACTCACCTGCCTCTTTGTGTCTGAAGTGTAAGCTCCGGCAAGTTCAGTTATCCACAACCTTATCAACTTATCCACCACTTTGCACCACTAAGTGGAATTTTACATCCACTTTCCGCCACTTTTCCTATATCATATACCATAAACCGCATAAAATCAAGTGGAAATGCATAAAAAAAACAGAGACTCACGTGAATCTCTGTTAAAAGGTCCTGATCGGCTGCCATTCAATCCTTAACCGTTGCAGAATAGAATTGTTCCACAAAAGCGACAGCGCTTAACTTGTTTTGTAACTCTTCTTCCCAGATGCTTTTATTTGCCAATAAACTGGATAAAGGCATATCGAATATGTTTTGCATGACTGATTTACGCAGTTTCCGCAATGAAATATCTTCACATAAGTAAAAGAAACGCTCCGGCGATGCGATCCTCGCACTGAGCGTTTCCTTCCAGTCTCTATTCCAGGCGATCAGCCTACTGTCTTTTTCTCCATCGACCGATCCATATATTCCTCGATCAGCCGATCCAGTTTCCTGCTTTTGGGATAATAAACCTCGTAGCTGTCGCGTCCGAACGAACGGTTCAGCTCACTTCTGGCCTCTTCGATCCTCTTCCTTAGTTCTGACAGTTCCCTCATCGCACCGTTCCTTTCTTCGCGCGGCCGCGCCCGCAGATGATCCAGATCAGGGATCCGGCCGCAAAAGCCGCCGCAACCACCATCGATACCGGGCATCCGGTTCCCGGAATCTTCAACTGATCGGTGCGGACCGCTTCGATCCAGAAACGCCCGACGCCGTACCCGAACAGATACCAGAGGAAAATCTCCCCTTCGAATTTCCTGCGCCGGAAAAACAAAAGCAGCAGGATCAGAAGCGCCAGATTCCACACGGATTCGTACAGAAACGTCGGATGCACCTGAATATAGCGGACTCCGTCCAATTCCACGACATGCTCCATCAGTTCTTCCGTCACATCGGAAGCGCGCACGGCCGACAACGGCAGCTGCATGGCAAAGAGGTTGTCGCAGTATCCGCCGAAAACCTCGCGGTTGAAAAAGTTCCCCCATCTGCCGATGATCTGCCCTAACAGCAGCCCCAGCCCGGCGGTATCGCAGAGCCTGCCGAACGGGATCTTTTTCACTTTTGAAAAAATAAACGTGGTGAGGATCGCCGCGATCACGCCGCCGTAGATAGCAAGGCCGCCCTCCCGGATGCGGAAGATCCCCCAGAGATCATCCTTGTAATAATCCCACCGGAAAATAACATAATAGATCCTTGCACCGATCAGGGAGCAGATGATCGCGATCAGGGCAAGATCCACATAGGTATCCGGATCCTGTCCGGTCTTTTTCGCCTGATAACAGGCAATCATCAGCCCTGCAAGCATCCCGAAGGCGATCACGATGCCGTAATAGGCGATCGTAAAATTCCCGATCTGAATGCTTTTTCCCACATGATCCAGATAAATATGTAAATTCGGAAAATTAATATTGTAATCCAAAGCCGTTCCTCTCTTTATATGAAACTGATTTCCCAGCAAACGCTGCATTCCGTTTCCTGCGCACGAGCCGCATGACCGCCGTGCGGGTTCGCAAAAGCGCGCATTCCGTTTCCTGCGCACGGTTCGCACGGCCGCCCGCCCCGGCGGCAGCTTCTCATTCTGCCGCCGCGCGGGAGGTGCAAACGTATTGCATTCCGGTTCCTGTGCGCGGTCTGCAAAAGCGCCGCTACTGGCACACAAAGCTGCCGCATTCCGTTTCCTGCGCGCGGTCCGCGTGGCCACCCGCGATCCCGATATGCTTCGCGCTGCATTTCCTGGAGTCATTGTAAATGCACTCGGCGGCTTCACAGCCGACATGCGTATCCTTATGCACCGCCGCCGTGCTGTCGATGCCGCATCCGCAGCCGTCGCCCTTCGGCGCAAAACTGCCGCAGCAGGTTTCCGAAGACGTCCGGGCATCGCGGCCGTTTACCATGATGTCATGCCGTCTGCAGCTTTTATCCTTATTATAGGTACAGTTTACAACCGTACAATCCAATTGCGTCATGATCCCTACCTCCTTGTCTTCTCAATTCTGTTACAAGGTTAGTATGAATCCGGCCGTTTAATTTATGCTGGCAATTTCCGTTATTTTTCTTCGGAAATTTCTTCCTTCCGGATCGCTTTTGTCCGGATTTCCTCACAGATCTGGGAAATAAACTCCGCCAGCGGTTTTACGCCCTCGTCTCCCGCAAAACGGCTCCTTACCGATACCGTTTTGTCGGCTTCTTCCTGCTGGCCGACTACCAGCATGTACGGGATCTTGTCAAGCCGCGCCTCGCGGATCTTGTAGCCGATCTTCTCGGAACGGACGTCCACCTCCGCGTCCACTTCGTTTTTCTTTAATTCCTGTGCAACCTGCTCGGCATATTCCGCATATTTGTCGGAAATCGGCAGAATCCTCACCTGTACCGGGCAGAGCCAGGTCGGGAATTTCCCGGCATATTTTTCGATCAGCCAGGCAAGCGTCCGCTCGTAGCAGCCCATCGAAGTACGGTGGATAATGTACGGGCGCACTTTTTCCCCGTTCGCGTCGATAAAATACATATCGAACTGCTCCGCGATCAGCGCATCCCACTGGATCGTGATCATCGTGTCTTCTTTTCCATAGACGTTTTTCGTGTTGATGTCCACCTTCGGCCCGTAAAACGCCGCCTCGCCGACGTCCTCCACAAACGGGATCTCAAGCTCGGTCAGGATCTCCCGGATATGCTGTTCGGTTTCCTCCCAGACTTCCGGCTCTCCGATGTATTTTTCGCGGTTGTCCGGATCCCACTTGGAAAGATGGTAGGTGACGTCCTCTTCCACGCCCAATGTGCTGAGGCAGTATTTTGCAAGCGCCAGACAATTTTTAAATTCCTCGACCATCTGATCCGGGCGCACGATCAGGTGCCCTTCGGAGATCGTAAACTGGCGCACGCGTGTCAGCCCGTGCATTTCGCCGGAGTCCTCGTTGCGAAACAGCGTGGAGGTTTCCCCGTAGCGGATCGGCAGATCCCGGTAGGAATGCTGAGTCGCCTTGTATACATAATACTGGAACGGGCAGGTCATCGGACGCAGGGCGAATACCTCTTTGTCCTTTTCCTCGTCGCCCAGAACAAACATGCCTTCCTTGTAGTGATCCCAGTGCCCGGAAATCTTGTAAAGGTCGCTCTTTGCCATAAACGGCGTCTTGGTCCGGACATATCCCCACTCGCGGTCCTCGAGATCCTCGATCCAGCGCTGCATTTTCTGAACCATTTTCGCGCCCTTCGGCATCAGAAGCGGAAGTCCCTGCCCGATTACGTCCACCGTCGTAAACAGTTCCATTTCGCGTCCCAGACGGTTGTGGTCGCGCAGCTTCGCATCTTCCAGACGGGCCAGATGCGCCTTTAATTCCTCTTTTTTGTTGAAAGCGGTTCCGTAGATCCTCTGCAGGCGCGCTTTATTGGAATCGCCCCGCCAGTACGCCATCGACGAGGAGATCAGCTTGTAAGCCTTCACCCCTTTGGTGCTCATCAGATGCGGTCCGGCGCACAGATCGACGAAACCGCCCTGATCGTAGAATGAGATCTCGGCGTCCGCCGGAAGATCCTCGATCAGTTCCACTTTGTACGGCTCCCCTTTTTCTTTCATCAGGGAAATCGCTTCCTCCCTTGGAAGCGTAAACCGGGTGATCTCGTGGCCTTCCTTGATGATCTTTTTCATTTCCTCTTCAATGCGGTCAAGATCTTCCCGCGAAAACGGTTCCGCATCAAAATCGTAATAAAATCCCTCTTCGATCGCCGGTCCGATCGTGACTTTCGCCTCCGGAAACAGGCGCTTGACCGCTTCCGCCAGAATATGGGACGCCGTGTGGCGGATCACCCGAAGCCCTTCCGGATCGTTTGCCGTCACGATATTTAAAGTGCAGTCGTCTTTCAGCACCGTCCGCAGATCCATAATTTTTCCGTCTGCTTCGCCTGCACAGGCCACACGCGCAAGCCCTTCGCTGATGTCCTGCGCAATTTCGTAAATGCTCTTCGGTTCCGAGTATTCTTTCACCGAACCGTCTTTTAATGTGATCTTCATAATCTGCTCCTTCTGATTTTATTTTCTCTTTATTGCTGCTTTTTTATTGCTTCTTCTTATCTTCCTTCTTCTCTTCCGGGATCACGGTATTGTTACAGCCGTTGCCGCAGCCGATAGTCTTATTGTGCTTCGGCGAACAGATCATCCCGATGATGCACCCCGAAAGCAGGGCCGTCGCAAGCATCAGGATCCCCTCCAGTTTCGTAATGAGAAACGTTTCGTTCCAATCCAGGTTCTTAAAAAAATTTTTCAGTTTTTGTTTCATATTGCTGCTCCTTTCTTTCTGCGCTTCATGATTCTTCGGCCGCGTTTTCCTGCGGCAGTACTTTCCGTCCGTAACAACGAATCCGGTCTGCCGGATTCTTCGCGCCCGAGCGGAATTGCGAAGCAATTACTTTCTTCTCCGCGAGGTGCGCATCCGCCGGAGGCTTTTTATGTCATGGAAATTCGACAGAATTTCTATGGCATAAAAAATCCCTGACATTACTTTACGCAATGTCAGGGACGATATACATAAGAATCGTGGTTCCACCCTCACTTCTTCCCCGCCGAAATTCCCCGGCAGGAAACTCATTTGATGGTAACGGAATCACCGGGCTGGATTAAAGCCGCTCAGAGCTGGTCTTCGCCTGTTTCCCATAGGAACGCTTCCAGCATACTGCGTTCTTCTCTGTTATGTTCCACAGATTACTCGTCTCTTCATCGTGTTATCTTTATTCGCTTTTCAGCTATTATAACCTCTTTTTCCGGCTCTGTAAAGCATTTTTTGTAACGATCCGGATTTCGATCCGGCTTTTGGCTTCATCGTTATAAAATCCGGTTCCGTTTCTGAAATTCTTATGAAACAAAATTCTTTCTTTTGCAGAATACAACAACTGCTGCTGCCAGAAGCAGGACTGCTGCCGCACCGGCTGCCGGAAGAGTGTTTCCTCTGCCGTCCGTCTTTGGCGACAGATCCGCCGTACTCTGCCGGTCATCGGACTGCTGCTGTGCGTCCGGCTTCGCTTCCGTTACCGCCGAATCCTTGTTGACCAGAACGTATACGCTGAAATGCGTAGTGGTAAACACGGCGTTTCCGTTCTCTACCCTCGTCGGCATCTTCGTCATCTTATCGCCGTCCACATGGTAAACATCGACATTTTTCCAGCCTTCCGGCAGTTCGATCGTTACCGTTACCGTACCGTCCGGCTGTACCGCCGTGCCTCCGTCCAGAAGCGTAATGTCACATGCCACATATTCCGCAAATTTTTCCTCTACCGCAGCCTTGACGGATCGGTCGCTTTCCGTAACATCTTCCAGAGTAAGCGTAAGTGCTTCGCTTGTTCCCTCCGGCAGTTCTACCTTTACCGAAAGCGGCTGCGCTGCCGCCGCCGGAGCGCTGATGCTGAAAATTTCAACCGGCGGATTTTCCGGCTGTGCCGGCTGCTGGCCGGACGATCCCGGTACTGTCGGCATCTGCGGTGCCGGCTGCTGCTGCGCCGGTGCCTGTGGTTCCGGTTCCGGGGTTGGCTGTGTTGGTGCCTGCGGTTCCGGCTCCGGGGTCGGCTGTGTCGGTGCCTGCGGTTCCGGCTCCGGGGTCGGCTGTGTCGGTGCCTGCGGTTCCGGTTCTTGTGGTTTTGGTTCCTGCGGCGCCGGTTCCTGCGGTTCCGTCAGTGCTTCGATTACCTGTGTCTCCCTGTAACCGCAGATTTCACAAACACGTTCCTGTTCTCCCGCTTCGCCGATCTGAGGCTCCTTTATCGTTTTCCACTCCCAGACATGTTCCGTTTTCGGGATCACGCTGATATCTTCCTGCTCTCCGCATACGCCGCAGATTCTGTAGATTCTGCCCTCTTTCGTACAGGTCGCCTTCTCCATTCCGCTTCCTGTCCATGTATGCTCCGCTTTCGGCAGAACGCCGGTATCTTCCTGCTCTCCGCATACGCCGCAGATTCTGTAGATTCTGCCCTCTTTCGTACAGGTTGCCTTCTCCATTCCGCTTCCTGTCCATGTATGCTCCGCTTTCGGCAGAACGCCGATATCCTGCTGTTCGCCGCAGACGCTGCAGGTCAGGTAAACACGGCCTTCTTTCGTACAGGTTGCTGCCTCTATTCCGGCTCCCGTCCATGTATGCTCTTTCTTCGGCTGGATCACAATATTGGTTTTCGCGCCGCATACGCTGCACTGTTTGCGGCTCCGTCCCACATTCGTACAGGTCGCTTCTTCTTCAACGACATCCGTCCAGGTATGTTCCTTTTTGGCGATGCTTCCTACTTTCTTCTCTTCCCCGCACACGGTACATTTCTGATAAGTTCTGCCTTCTTTCGCACAGGTGGAATCTTCCGTATAAATCTCTTCCGACCATGTATGTTCTTCCTTTGGCAGAAAGATCATATTCCGTTTCAGACCGCACACCGTACATTCTTCATAAGTTCTGCCTTCTTTTGAACAGGTGGAATCTTCTGTGATCGTTTCAGACCAGTTATGATCTGCCTTCGGCGTGAAAGCAACGTCCTTCAAAACTCCGCAGACGGTGCATTTCCGATAACTTTTCCCCTGCTGCAGACAGGTTGCTTTCTCCGTGATGGTTTCAGACCATTGGTGATTTCCTGATGCACAGTCCGTTCCGTCTTCCCTGCATTCCGCGCCGCAGACGATGCATTTTCCGTCTGTACCGAACTGATGCAGTTCCGTCACGCCGGTCGTCTTCGTGCAGCCCGGATTGGAACAGATCCTTGTATGCGTTTTCCCGTCTGCATTATCCGTACCCTTATAATACGGGCTTCCATTCTCATCAAACAACGGATAGAGGTTATGGCTGTCGGCTCCTTTTTCCAGAACCAGACCGCAGACCGTACATACAACATCCGTTGTGCAGTCGCCGTCATCCTCTGCGCGCGTATGCGATTTCCCGCTCGGACGCGTCTTTCCGCAGCCCTCGTATGTGCAGATCTCCAATTCGCAGTTGAAAGGATCCTGCTCAAATACGCATTCGTGCCCCGGCAGCGCCGGAATCGTCTCTTTCTCGCTGTAACCGCAGACTTCGCACGTGCGCTCCCGTTCTCCTTCCACGCCGATCTGAGGCTCTTTCGTTATTTTCCACTCCCAGGTATGATCCTTCTTCGGGATCACAACAACATCCTTCTTTGCACCGCAGACGCTGCATTCCTGATAGGTTCTTCCCGTTTTGGAACAGGTTGCCTCCTCGTTTCCGTCCTTCCAGACATGATCCGTTTTCGCGGTAACGACAACGTTCCTTAAAACGCCGCACTCTATACATTTCTGGTAGCTCCTGCCCTGTTTTAAGCAGGTCGCCTCCTCGGAAATCGTTGCAGACCAAACGTGTTCCACAGCCGTACAGTGCTGTTCCTCTTCCTTGTAGACAGCATCGCAGCCGATGCATTTTCCATCTGTTCCAAACTGATGTGGTTCCGTCACGCCGGTTGTCTGCGTACACTCCGGATCCCGGCAGATCCTCGTATGCGTGATCCCGTTTTCATCGGCTTTCGCCGGATAGTACGGACTTCCGTTCGCATCAAACAACGGATACATGTTGTGTTTTTCCGCACCCTCTTTCAAAACCAGGTCGCACTTCGGACACACAACATCTGTAGTACAGTCGCCGTCATCCTGATAAATATGATTCTCGCGGACGGTTTCCCCGCACACACTGCATACGCCGATGTGCATCCCGTTCCTGTCCAGAGAGCCGAGCATCTCCCAATGCTTCACCTGATGCCCGTTCACATCGCATGAGGCCGTTACGTCCTCTCCTGCCGACGCGCTCATGCAGGGACAGATCAGCATGGAAAGCACAAGAAGCAGGCTCAGCCACTGTTTCTTTCTCCCTCTCTTCATCTTCTTCACGCTCCTTTCCTAGATTCAGTTTTCCCTAAAAACTATAGTTTCTGATATTATTATTATACCCCCCCGATTTTGCCCGTCAATATGAATTTGCAGGAAATTAAAAATTTTCCTGAACAGAAAATGTGGAAAAATCCAATTACAAATTGAACTTCCTGCCGAATTATGGTAGTATTTGCTTGGGACTGCTAAGATGGTAGGCGGTTAGCCCTCTCCGGAGGGATTGTGTTCTATACTCCGTTTCGGTCGACGCAGAGTTTGCGCTCACCGGACACAGCACGCCCCTCCGATTACATAGAAACCGGAAACGGAATCTGGGTGAATGGATTCACTCTGGAAAGGGGGGCTGAAGCGAATGTTGACGATTGAAGGATTGATTTCAGTGCTTGGCTTATGCTTGACCTGTTTCGGTCTCGGATACACTATCGGAAGCAAAGATAATGATAAAACACAGAAATAGCCGCC
>CANQDS010000042.1 GCA_947593655.1 uncultured Lachnospiraceae bacterium
AAGGAAGTTTGATGTATTGAAGTTCCGGAGCATGCGGGTGGATGCGGAGAAGGATGGGATCGCCCGCCTTTCCAGCGGGGAGCACGATGACAGGGTGACGCCGGTCGGGCGGTTCATCCGCAAGGTGCGGATCGACGAGCTGCCGCAGCTGTTCAACATCTTAAAGGGGGAAATGTCGCTCGTGGGGCCGCGGCCGGAGCGACCGGAGATCGCGGAGGAGTACGGGAAGGAACTGCCGGAGTTTTCCCTGCGGCTGCAGGCCAAGGCGGGGCTGACCGGCTATGCGCAGGTGTACGGGAAGTACAACACGGAACCGTACGACAAGCTGCAGATGGACCTGATGTACATTGCGAACCCGAGCCTTGCGGAGGATTTCAAGATCCTGTTCGAGACGGTGCGGGTGGTGCTGTTCACCTCGGAGAAGAGCACGGAAGGGATCCGGGAGGGGCAGGTGAGTGCGATGGAGGCGTACCGGTGTGAAGGGATAGGAGAAACGGAAGAGAGAGAAGGGCTTCCGGCAGAACTGGCGGATGCGGGGAAGTAGAAGGAAAACAGTAAAATGGAAAAAAACGGGAAAAAATTGATTTTCTGCAATCAGAACAGGTAAAGGAAGGATAAAAATGCTGGTCAGTATAATCATGCCTTCCTATAACTGTGGAAGGTATATTGAAAAGTCAGTCCAGTCAGTACTGCAGCAGACGGTTAAAGACTGGGAACTTCAGATTGTGGATGACTGCAGTACGGATCATACATATGAAATTCTGCAGCCGTATCTGGAGCGGAATCCTAATATCCATTATTACCGTATGCCGTACAACCAGGGACCGGCAGCAGCAAGGAATGAAGCATTAAAGAGGGCATCAGGAAAATATATTGCTTTTCTGGACAGTGATGATTTATGGACACCGGATAAATTAGAAAAACAGATAGATTTTATGAAAAAGAAAAAAGCCAGTTTCAGCGCTGCCGCATATGCCTGCATGGATGAGCAGGGGAATGATCTTCATACGGTATGCGTGCCACCGAAAAAAACGGATTACAGGAAATGCATCCGCTGCTCGAATCCGATGGGTAACCTTACCATTATGTATGATCAGGAGGCATTGGGAAGGTTTGAAGTTCCGGATATCAAGAAGAGGAATGATTTTGCCTTGTGGCTGCAGATCCTGAAGAAAACAGAGTACTGTTATGGAATGGAGGATGTGCTGGGTATTTACCGGATGGGACGGAGCGGTTCTGTTAGTAGCAATAAGATCAGGCAGGCGAAATACCATTGGCAGCTTTATCATGAAATCGAAAAACACGGGATGTTAAGAAGCATTTATGAGGTCGGTTGCTGGGCTTTTGTAAAAGGTACTGGAATCGGACTGGATCGGAGAAAGATGGGAATGAAAAATGAGAAATTATAACATTGCAGTGGCGGGGACGGGTTATGTTGGTCTGTCGTTGGCGGTGCTTCTGGCACAGCATAACCATGTGATGGCAGTTGATATTGTTCCGGAAAAAGTGGAATCCATCAACCGGAAAAAATCCCCGCTGCAGGATGAATATATTGAAAGATATCTGGAAGAAAAGGATTTAGATCTTACCGCAACCATGGATGCGGAAGACGCATACCGGAATGCCGATTTCATAGTGATTGCCACGCCCACCAATTACGATGCTGCAATGGATTTTTTTGATACAAGTGCGGTGGAAGATGTTATCCGCATGGTTACGGTCTGTAACAGGAATGCGACTGTGGTTATTAAATCAACGGTTCCGGTTGATTTTACGACAAATATAAAAGAAAAAACGGGAAACAGCCGGATCCTTTTCAGTCCGGAGTTTCTGCGGGAATCAAAGGCGCTTTACGACAATCTTTATCCGAGCCGTATCATTATCGGTGCGGACATGGAAGACGGACAGATTATGGAAGATGCCCGGATATTTGCCGGCCTGCTTCAGGAAGGGGCATTGAAGCAGGACATCCATACGCTGTTCATGGGAACCTCCGAGGCGGAAGCGGTCAAGCTGTTTGCAAACACCTACCTTGCCCTCCGCGTCAGCTATTTTAACGAGCTGGACACTTATGCGGAAATGAAAGGGCTGGATGCCGGGCAGATCATAGAAGGCGTATGCCTGGATCCGAGGATCGGGAGCCATTACAACAATCCTTCTTTCGGATACGGCGGCTACTGCCTGCCGAAGGATACCAAGCAGCTGCTGGCAAATTATAAAGACGTCCCGGAAAATCTGATACAGGCCATAGTTGAGAGCAACCGGACAAGGAAGGATTTCATTGCGGACCGTGTGCTGCAGATGGCCGGGTATTACGATTACCGCAGCCATGGGGATTACAGCATCGGGCAGGAGAGGGAATGCACCATCGGAGTATACCGGCTGGCGATGAAATGCAACAGCGACAATTTCCGGCAGAGCAGCATACAGGGGATCATGAAACGCATTAAGGCAAAGGGGGCAGAGGCCATTGTATATGAACCGGCCCTTCCGGATGGAAGCACTTTTTTCGGAAGCAGGGTGGTCAATGACCTTGGGGAATTTAAGCGGATCTCCCATGTCATTATCGCCAACCGGTATGACGACGGCCTGGAAGATGCACGCGGAAAAGTTTATACGCGGGATCTGTTCGGAAGGGATTAGGATGGGAGCAATGGAAGGAGAAGAGCGGGAGAAGTGAAAACATGTTATGTGAATCATTAAAAACCAGATACTTAGTGCTGAAGCAGCAATATGAATGTGGAAGAGCAGTGTGTTAATAGATTATGAAAGCGAGATAAATTCTAATGTGTATAAAAATTTTAATTGCGGTAACTGATTATCCAGATTTAAATGGAAATACTTCTCTCATGTATATTCACACGCGAAATAAGGAATATGTGAAAAATGGAATGGCAGTTACCGTATTAAATTTTAGAATAAAGGAGAAATATATAATTGATGGAATTCAGGTCATATCGCTAGAAAATTTTCAGAACAGCTTTATTTCATACGATGCTGTAATATGTCATGCAGCAAATCTTCGAAACCATTTTAGTTTTTTACAAAAATATGAAAATAGGTTTCCGAGAATCATTTTTTTCTTTCATGGACATGAGGTGCTGCATATAAATAAAACATATTCTAAACCGTATCCATATATGCGCAAAGGCATAATTAAATATTGCATACAGAATATATATGACATATTTAAATTGGCAGTATGGAGAAGATATTTTCAGAAGATGGCTTATAAATCGTATTTTGTATTTGTTAGCAAATGGATGTTGGACGAGTTTTTGAAATCTACCAAAATAGATTTTCGTATTATTGAGAACAGATATAGCATTACATATAACTGCATAGGAAAGGAATTTGAAAAGGCTGTTTATGATCCGAACGTACGCAAATTGTTTGATTTTGTAACCATACGTGGAAATTTGGATGGTTCAAAATATTGTATTGATATTGTCAACAATCTTGCAAAAGCCAATCCGCAGTTTTCTTTTCTGCTTGTTGGTAAGGGTAAATTTTTTAAGCATTATATTAAAGCAGACAATATTGTTTGGCTGGATAAACAGTTGAATCATACTCAAATTGTTGAACTTCTTCAATCGGTACGATGCGCGCTTATGCCAACTCGTACCGATGCGCAGGGAGTTATGATGTGCGAAATGGCGAGTATAGGAATGCCAATGATAACATCAGACATTCAAGTATGCCATGAAATTTTTAAAGACTTTGAAAATGTGGTCATGATAAGTAATGATGACTTGCATGTGGATTTGGCTAACATTCTTCAAAGACTTGAAATGGGATTGCCATATAAGAAAAATGAAATATATTATAATAAAAACACAACCAAAAAAGAAATAGATATGATAAAATGCAATAATTTATTATCATAAATAATGATAAAATATAAATTAAGACAAATAGAAATATAATGAATATTTAAAATATTTGATAATAAATTAAATAGAAAGCAGATATAATTGTTTTTTGTAAAATAAACACATAAGAAAACAATTTTATCAAGACTTTATTATTGGTTTGGATTGCGTTTAGAGTGGAGGCTGATATGCGGGAATATCCTATTTCAGTTGATTCAGTGGAAGCCAACACTATGGAATTTAATTATAAAAAATTATCGCGAATTTGCAATAATTTTAAACTGGAAAACTTCGTGATGAGCATAGAAGGATTGAAAATACAGTACTGTACAAAAGTGTGTTGCGTAAAGTATCAGAATGAGGATATGTGGTATTTTACATCTTTAGCAGGGGGCTGAATGTATATATATATATTAATATTTATAGTTATCATGTGTTTGTTTGCATTGGAACGTGCCGCGGAGGTTAAGTGTGGTGCGTATTATCAAACATCTAGAACAGTCGCTAATAGATCGATTATGTCATATAATAAGAAAGCTTTCCGATTTTTAATAATAATATTATTATTTATTTCGGGATATAGAGCAGATAATATCGGTACAGATCATAAAACCTATATTGCTGCGTTTAATCATATTAAGACGTATGGTAATGCATATTTCAGAGAAAAGGGTTATGTCCTTCTTAACAAACTTGTGATTTTTTTAGGGGGCAATACTACAACATTATGCTTTCTTGTTTCTTTTATGTTGTGTATAGGTTTTTATTTTTACGTTGTTAAATATGTACGAGCGGATTATTTTCTTTTTTCTCTTATAATTTTTGTTTGCCAGCCTTATATGTATATCCAGAGTACCTTCAATATTATGAGGCAGGGATGCGCTATAGCTATAGTTTTATTATCTATCCCATTTTTGTTGAATAAAAAATGGCTGATGTTTAGCGCAATCATATTACTTGCATCGACATTTCATACATCGGCGTTAGTAATGCTTTTTCTTATTATATTTAGAAATATAAATTTTGATGTTAAAAAAATTCGGCTTGTTGCTAGTGCATGTATTTTAATGAATTTTGCAGGAGCTGGAATTTGGCCATTTAAAATAGCAGACAGGTTAATGGGAGTCTATCGTCGTTATAGCACATATGAGGCTTCCCTGTTGAACTTCAAACCGTACGTGATAGCTATATTTATTGTTGTTTTATATTTTACCAATATTTATTGTGAATTATACCAAAATAAAACAGAGAAGTTTTTTGTTGATTTGTTTCTTATAAGTCTGTCATGTATGATATTTTGTGTGCAAAGCGACATCTTATATAGAGTTTATATTTATATTGCTTTTTTAGCAGTTCCGGGAGCGACAATGATATGTAAAAATCTCAGGAAAAAAAATTCTGTTATAGGGTTATGTTTTATTGGATACTACAGTGCTTTTTATATTGGATATATTTATTTGTGGTATATCAATAACAATACATATTATTATCCATTTAAATTTGTGTTCGAGAGATAAGAAGCGATGTGCGATATGATTAACAAAATAATCTATTACTATTGGTTCGGAGAGAATCCTTTGCCGGAGTTGGAAAAAAATGCATGGAACTAGGAGGAAAAACTTGAAAACCATTCTTGTTGTCTTTGGCACGCGTCCGGAGGCGATTAAAATGTGTCCCTTGGTAAATGAATTAAAAAGTCGTGACGCTATTAATACAGTTGTTTGCGTGACCGGTCAGCACCGCCAGATGCTTGACCAGGTTCTTGAAGCTTTTAATGTCGCTCCGGATTATGATTTATCTATTATGAAGGATAAGCAGACTTTATTCGACATTACGACGAACATTTTAAACTGTATCAAAGCAGTTCTTGAAGAGGTCAAGCCGGATGTGGTGCTTGTTCATGGTGACACTACGACAACTTTTGTTACTGCACTTGCATGTTTTTATCTGCAGATCCCAGTAGGTCATGTAGAAGCGGGGCTTCGTACATACAATATTTACAGTCCCTATCCGGAAGAATTCAACCGTCAGGCAGTCAGTATTATAAGCTGTTACAACTTTGCGCCAACTGAACTATCTCGTCAGAATCTTTTACGGGAAGGCAAGGCGGAAAGCACGATTTATGTTACTGGGAATACAGCGATTGATGCTTTGAAAACGACAGTTAGGGAAGATTATACTCATCCGGAACTGGAATGGGCAGAAGGGAGCAGAATGATCCTTATTACTGCACACCGCAGAGAAAATCTGGGAGAACCCATGCAGCATATGTTCCGTGCAATCCGTCGGGTAATGGACGAGCATCCGGATGTTAAGGCCATTTATCCGATCCATATGAATCCGGTTGTGCGCGAAACGGCAGATGCGATTTTGGGTAATGATGAAAGGATACATATTATTGAACCGCTGGATGTGCTGGATTTCCATAATTTTATGGCGCGCAGTTATATGATCCTGACCGATAGCGGTGGGATTCAGGAAGAGGCTCCGAGTTTAGGTAAGCCTGTTCTTGTCATGCGTGATACAACGGAACGACCAGAAGGTATCAAAGCGGGTACGCTGAAAATAGTTGGAACAAGCGAAGAGACAATCTACGAAGAATTTAAGCATCTGCTGACGGATAAGCCAGCGTATGAGGCAATGGCGCAAGCAAGCAATCCTTACGGGGATGGGCATGCCTGCGAAAGAATTGCTGATATTCTTACAAAAAATCTGTGAAACAGGGATTGAATGGGGATGGATTCTAAAGCAGCATATTAAAGGAGTTTTTAGGACTATGAAGAAAATAATAAAAAATTTATTTATTTTATTTTTGAAAATATTATTGAAACCAATTGATTTAATTGTAGCAATCTTCTCAAAAAATCACCTAGACATCTTAATGAGAATGGTGTGCCAAGCGGCAGAATCGAAGACATTGTATGCCGCTGTTCAGATCAAACCAAAAGACACAGAAGAAATTCCTATTCTGAAAAACGCAGCCGTGCCGCGCAGCCTTGCAATTATATTGCAGGGACCGATTTGCCTGAAAGATGACATGACGGCAAATACGATCCGCTTTTATAAAACAGCTTATCCGTATGCGGTAATTATTGTATCAACATGGAATGATGAACCGAAAGAGGCTATAAAGCGGCTGGCCGAATTCGGTGCGATAATCGTAGCAAGCGAAAAACCATCAGAGAGTGGAATTATGAATGTGAATTATCAGCTGGCTAGTTCCCTTGCGGGGGTAAGAAAAGCCCAAGAGCTGGGTTGTGAATATGCGGTAAAAACACGAACAGACCAGCGTGTTTGCAAACCTTTTATCTTTGATTCCATGATTTCTTCCATGCAGCTTTTTCCGGGAGGGAAAGGGCAGAAAGGGCGCATTGCCGTTTTGGGTGTCTGCAGAGGAGGAATGTTTATTCCATACTATACTTGTGATTTTTTATATTTTGGGTATACGGATGATTTGATTCAAATGTTTTCGAGTCCGCCGGATCATCGGGCAGATGATAGGGAACTATGGGTTAGGAATCTTTCTCATTCAAGAAAAAAAATATCAGAGCAGTCAATTCCTGAAATTTATATTATGAAACATTACTGCAGGGATATTTTGGGCTGCAATATTGAAGATACCGTGGAAGCGTATTGGAACATTGTAAAAAACTATCTGATCTGCTATGGCATGAAGGATGTTGACCTGATGTGGAATAAGTATGATCGTTTATATAACCTGAACTTTTATTCGTCATCTTATGGAGGATGTGGCGATTCTGATGCGAGACTTGATACAATGTGTTTTGATTTTTTCAACTGGTTGAATCTCTATATGGGAAATATAAAATATGACAAAGGTTATGAAAAATATGCAGAGGTGGAACTTTCGGCATATGGCAACAGATAAAGTGATGCAGGAGGAATAAATAAGATGCAGATTTTAGCACACCGCGGTTTTTGGAATGATAAGGTTCTGCGGAACTCGCCCGCAGCGATAAAGGCAGCCTTGGAAAACGGATTCGGATTTGAGTCTGATGTCCGCGATTACAGGGGGCGCATGGTTATTTCACATGATATTGCCGATGATTCCTGCCAGGATGCGGAAGAGGTCTTCCAATGGCTTGCTGCGCATGGGGACAGAGCCTGTTTTGCAATTAATGTCAAGGCGGATGGATTGAAGGATATGCTTAAGGAAAAACTTGAGCGGTATGCCATTAAAAATTATTTCTTGTTTGATATGTCGGTTCCGCAGATGGTGGAATACTCAGAAGCGGGACTGCGTTTTTTTACAAGACAGAGCGAATATGAGGAACAGCCGACCATGTACCAGCAGGCAGCCGGGATATGGATGGATGGCTTTGAAAGCATGGACTGGGTTACAGAAGAACTTTTGAAAAGCCACATGGGATTAGGAAAAGAAGTATGTCTTGTTTCACCGGAACTGCATAAAAGAACAGACCGCAGACAGTTCTGGGAAAGGCTGGGAAGCTGGGATATTGACAGATCGAAAGTGTTGCTCTGCACGGACTGCCCGGATGAAGCAAGGAGATTTTTCAGGATGCATAGCAGGAGGCGGGAATAATGGTAAAAGCAATTTTATTCGATATGGATGGCGTCCTGATTGATGCAAAAGACTGGCATTACGAGGCACTGAATAAGGCGCTCGGCCTGTTCGGCATGGAAATCAGCAGATATGACCATCTGCATACTTTTGACGGGCTGCCGACAAAAGTCAAGCTGGAGATGCTGAGCGAACAGTATTATCTGCCTGAACAGCTCCATGGATTTGTCAACCAGATGAAACAGCTCTATACGGCGCAGATGATCCATGAAAAATGCCATCCGATGTTCCACCACGAATATGCGCTTTCCAGGCTCCACAGGGAAGGATATAAAATAGCGGTATGCTCCAACTCCATACGCAGGACGATAGAGCTGATGATGGAAAAAGCCATGCTCATGGACTATCTTGATCTGATTGTATCCAACGAAGACGTGGAGAAGGCAAAACCGGATCCGGAGATGTACCAGACGGCGATCGCAAAATTCGGTTTTAGGCCGGAAGAATGCGTCGTTGTGGAGGACAACCCGAACGGGATTGCGGCTGGAAGGGCGAGCGGGGCATCCGTTTTAGAAGTTGCGACGGTATATGATGTAAACTACCAGAACATCAAAACTTTCATAGAAAAAAATTAGGAGGTCGGAATGGTTAATATACTGATTCCAGCCATGGGAAAATCAACTTTTTTTGAAAACAGTTTTTTCCCGAAGCAGCTGATCGAAATAAAAGGGAAGACAATGCTGGAAATGGTTATTGACGATTACAGCTGCCTTGAACCGAAAAATTATATTTTTGTCTTTGATGACAAGGAATGCAGCGAGTTCCATCTGGATTCTTCCGTAAAGATCCTGTCCCCTCTGAGCGTGGCCGTAAGGCTCCGAAACCAGACAAGGGGGGCGCTCTGCACATGCCTGATGGCGGTTGATTACATAAATAATGATACGCCCCTGATCATTGCCAACAGCGACCAGATCATTGATGCGGATTACCGATCCGTACTGCATTGCTTTGAAGAGCAGAACGCGGATGCCGGTGTCATCACTTTTCCAAGCATCCATCCGCGTTGGAGTTATGCAAGAAAAAACAGGGGGGAAATTGTGGAAGTGGCGGAGAAAAGGCCGCTGTCCAAAGACGCCATTGCGGGATTTTATTATTATAAGAAGGGTTCGGATTTTATAGAGGGAGCGGAGAGGGCGCTGATAAAAGACAGCTGCCTGAACGGACGGTTTTATATTTCTGCTTCTATTAATGAGATGATCCTTTCCGGAAAGAAAGTGGTTTATTATGATATCCCAAAAGAGAAATACCACTCATTCTATTCCCCGGAGAAAATAAAAGAGTATGAGGAGGGAAAGTACCTGTGAAAACAGCAAGGCTGGAAGATATGAAGAAAGGCTGGTTTGTCGGCAATTTTGAACCGACGCTTTATCGGACCACTGATGTGGAAGCCGCAGTTAAAAGATACAGGAAAGGAGACAGTGAAGGAAAGCATTACCATAAAGCCGCGACAGAGATAACGGTGGTTGTGTGCGGGCGGGTACGCATGTTTGGCACCGAATACGAAGAAGGGGACATTATCATTGCAGAACCGGGAGATGCCACATCTTTTGAAGCATTGGAGGATTCCGTGAATGTTGTGGTAAAGATTCCAGGCGTGAACAATGACAAATATGAATTATAAAGGAGGCAGCAGATATGCTGAATATCGTAATACCGATGGCAGGGCGTGGAAGCCGGTTTGCAGATGCAGGCTATGAACTCCCGAAACCTTTGATTAATGTGAATGGGAGGCCGATGATCGAAGTCGTAACGGAAAATATAAAGCCGGAATGTAATCATAGATTTATCTATATATGCCAGCAGGAGCATCTTGAAAAATACCATCTTGCAGAACTGCTTGAAAAAACAGCACCGGGCTGTGCAGTTGTTACCGTGAACCATATTACAGAAGGAGCAGCGTGCACGGTTCTTCTGGCGGAAAGATATATTAATAATGATGATCCAATGATGATAGCAAACAGTGACCAATATGTAGATACGGATATCAATGGATATCTTTCTGCGCTGGAAAATTATGACGGACTGATCATGACGATGCCGGCAGACAATCCAAAGTGGAGTTTTATCCAATACGACAGCAGTGGATATGTCACTATGGTCCGTGAAAAAGAGGTAATTTCGGATGAGGCAACGGTAGGCATTTATAATTATGCAAAAGGTTCCGATTTTGTAAAATATGCAAAGCAGATGATCGGGAAAAATATCCGTGTGAATAACGAATTTTATGTTGCGCCTGTTTATAATGAAATGATTGGAGACGGGAAGAAGATTGTGTTCAGAAATGTCGGGATGAGTATGCACGGGCTTGGAACGCCAGAGGATTTGGAGGATTTTTTAAAAAATGATTCAAAAGGAGCTTGACAGGAAATATGCGAAACAACAGAATCTTGACAGACAGACAGACAGACAGACAGACAGACAGACAGACAGACAGACAGACAGACAGACAGAGTGGAATTGAATTCATAAAAATACTTGCCATTCTCGGCATTATTCTATCGCACGTTGAAGAAACACTTATGGCTGAGAAGCTGACTGCTTATAGTCCCTATATAGATAATATTTCTTTTCAAAGCAGTAAGGGATTGCAGTCCCTAATAATGGCAGGTGCAAGCTGTGCTGGTTCTTTAGGAAATACATTTTTTTTTATCTGCAGTGCATGGTTCCTGCTTGATAAGAAGGCTGTTGCAAAGAAAAAGCTGATGCATATGCTTGTAGATATCTGGACAATATCAGTAGGCTATCTGCTGGTAACATTGTTTTTGAGGTCAGGAAATGTGGATTTTCAACTGATCATTAAGTCTTTGCTTCCGATGACATTCAGTAATAACTGGTATTTGACATGTTATATTTTATTCTGCTTTGTGCATCCATTTTTAAATTTGATCATAGAACAAGCAGGGCAGAAGCAGCTGTTTCATATTTCATTAACTCTGATCACGTTATATGTGTTTGCCAACTTTTTCTTCCGAGGGGCATTTTTTTATTCACACATTATCTTATGGGTGGCACTATATTTCGGAATGGCCTATATGAAAAGGTATATGCAGAGATTTACAGTGAACCGAAATGTTAATCTGATAATGCTGGCAGTTGGAATTGCAGGAAATACTGTGATAATGTGCATGATGTACCTTCTGGCTCAGAAAATATCATTTTTTGAAGGTAAAGTATTCTTTTTGGTAGGAAATTGCAACCCATTTTTTATTATGATAGCGGTATCAATGTTAAATCTAATGCGGATGACAAAATTTAAAAGCAGATTGATTAATTACTGTTCGGCTCTTTCTTTGCTGATTTATGTCATTCATGAGAATATTTTTCAGCGGGCATACTACCGGCCGGCGTTATGTTATTACATGTTCATGGGATACGGCAAACAGCACTTGTGCTTTTTCTTATTGTCATTGACAGTTATGATTTTTGCTTTTTCGCTGATTGTCAGTGCGGTATACAGGGTAACGGTTCAGAAGATAACAGAAAAAATTAGCAGGAGAATGCTTGAAATGTTTAGAAGGATCCTTGCACGAGTTGATAAATTATTTATGTCGGTATCTTAATTTTTATAATTTACTTATTACATTTAGGAGGGAGAAAATGACAGGATGCTTTATATGCCCGATCTATGATCAGGGAAGGGATTTTGAATATGGATATGAATTTGTGGAAAGTGCAGTCCGGTTTCATCTTACGGACAGTCTTTATTTTGTATTTTCATCAGAAGAACAGCAAAATAAATTTCTAACTGAATGTAAATTGCGTTATGCAGAGGCTCCTCACGGTATGATTTTTGAAAGAAATTTGTCAGATTGTGAAAATCCGGTTACTATCAAAAAATTTTATGCGCTTTCTGTCCTTTCTAAAAGTTTTGACTATATTGCAGCTGTGGACTGCGAGTGTATTTTTGTGAAAGGAATTCCAGCAGGACAGATGCTGGAAAACGTCTGGAAGGCAGGAACATGTTTTGCCGCAAATTATTCTGTTGAAGGTGCAGATGTTGTATTTGCATGTGCCAAGGCATTGGAAATTGAACATAATAAGCACGTTATTAAAGAGACCAGAAAATTTAATTATACATGGTGGTTTAATGACATACCCGTATATCGGGCAGCGGATATCAAGCCGTTTTATGAGTGGATGGAAAAGAACCATTATTTTGAAGTGATATACCACGAATGGAATTGTTTCGATTATCTGGTATACGGATTATGGTTAATCATGGAGAAGGGAATGAATTTAAAACGTTTTGAATACAAGGATGATATCAGCATAATTGAATCATTATGGGAACCTGAGATTAGGGAAAAAATCAAGATTGAAAAGACAATAGGAACGCACTGGACATCGCGTGTTAAGATACAGGATAATGACAATGAGAACATCTATATGCAGTTTCACCGTGATCGCAGGCATACTCGGTTTAGGCAGTTTTTTGGAAGACAATATCGTTATTTAAAACATAAAATAAAAAGAAATTTTGGAAGGAAATAACCAGAAATGGTATAGTGGTGTATTTTTGGTGGATAAGGTATTATCTGTCAAAAATGTCCTATTGGAGGGCATAGATTCCATTAACAGGATGGAATTTGCCGTAAGGTAGAAAAAGTGGACATGATATAAAAGGTAATGATTGATTATGGGAAAAAGTGTTGCAAAAAATTATGCATATAATCTTGCATACCAAATATTGATTTTAATTGTCCCATTGATTACAACACCGTATATTTCACGTGTGCTGGGAGTCAGGCAAGTAGGAATAAATTCTTATGTTAATACAGTCGTAACTTATTTTTCAACATTTTCGCAGTTGGGATTGAATCTATATGGGCGAAGGGAAATTGCTTATGTGCGAAATGACAGGGAAAAGGCAACAGGATTATTTTGGCAGTTAGTCTGCATCCGGGGAGTAAATTTTACTATCGGAATGTTGTGCTATGGAGTGCTGATTTTCTCTGCAAATCGATACACGTTATACTATAGTATTTATATAATTTATTTTATTGCCAATGCAGTGGATATCACATGGTTTTTTCAGGCATATGAAGAATTCAGAATCATTACCATAAGGAATTTTATCATCAAAATGGTAAATATGCTTGGCATATTTGTTTTTGTTCATTCGGAGAATGACTTATGGGTATATATTCTGATGCTTTCTATAAGCGAATTTGTTTCGCAGGCAGTAATGTGGCTTGGAATTAGGGAAAAAATTGATTTTCAAATACCGTCGCTGTATGGAATGGGAGCACTTTTTAAAGGTTCGTTTATCATGTTCCTGCCACAGGTAATTACAACTATATATACACTGTTGGACAAATTGATTTTAGGTCTTTTATCCAATGAGGTGCAGGTGGGACTGTACAGTCAGAGTGAAAAGATTATTAAACTGACGATGGCGGTTATCACTTCTATGGGAACAGTAGCAATGCCAAGGATTGCAAATGACTTTGCAAACGGAAAGATGGAAATGGTTGCAGAGCGTTTGTCAAAAAATAGAAGGTTTGTATTTTGTTTAGCAGTCCCGATGATCAGCGGGCTATTCGGAATAGCAGAGAACTTTACATCATGGTTTTTTGGAAGCGGTTATGAGGAAGTTTCTCATTTGATGGTAATCATCAGTCCAATTATACTATTGATTGCATTATCTGATTTATATGGTATGCAGTACCTTGTTCCAACTGGACACATGCGGGAGTATACCATTTCTACTGTGGCTGGTGCAGCTGTTAATGTAGTTTTGAATATTCTTCTGGTAAAGAAATATGCGGCTGCAGGGGTATCAGTTGCGACAGTTGTTTCAGAATTTGCGGTTACTAGTTTGATGTGGGTATACTCTCGCAGGTATGTGCATTTGAAATCCGACAATATCTACAAATATGTAGCTGCAGGAATTATGATGGGAGGAATTGTAAAAATGATTGACCGATATAATCCGGAAAGTCTGGTATGGACATTTGGTGAAGTTGCTATTGGTATAATCATTTATAGCGTCCTGCTGCTTGCAGCCAGAGATAGAATGATGATAGAAATTTTAAATAAGGTAAAAACATTTATACCATGGAAAAGAAGAAAATGATAAATTTGAAAAAATGGTAGCATAGAATCATGTATAAATGCCCTTGCTGCTATTTATCATCATAGTGCCCGCAGCACTGGAGTATGGTAATGGAATCCTTTTGGATCTCATACACAAGACGATCCTTCTCGTTAATCTTTCGGCTCCATTTGCCGCTCATATTGCCGCGCAGGGGTTCCGGTTTGCCTTCTCCTGCAAAAGGTTCCCGCTGGATCGCTTTTAACAGGGCATTGATTTTTCTTAAGGTCTGCTTATCATGGAACTGCCAATACAAGTATTCCTCCCAGGCATCTTCCGCAAATGTAATTTTACTCATCAGCCAATGACTCCAGTTCTTCCATTGTTTTTGTAACGATCTGGCCGTTTTGTATTTGCTGGTCTGCTTTTTGTAACTGCTCCATATTGGAGACGGAATAAAACGGTTCGATGGGAGCTGTGATCTCAAAAGGGATCCTGCGGTCACGCAGGGCTTTTTTCGCATAGATCGTAAAAAAGGTGGTAAGGTTCATTCCCATTTCGTCACACATCTCGTCCAGTTGTTTCTTCATTTCATCGTCAAGACGCAGGCTCACAGTTGTCATAGTCATTCCCTCCTGTTAACAGTATAATGAAAAAGATGGGAAATTGCAATAAATATACATAAAATTCCTTCATATTCTTTCAAGTGTATTATGTATAGTAAATGTACATTAACTGTCGTTTCATGGAGGCGGGAACATAATAGTTTCCCAAGATCAGGATAAGACTTATATTCATTGACATTGTAGAGATATGCGAACAGAAAAACCTCCGGGACTGGCAGCGAAATGCAGCTGCCAGTCCTGGAGGTTTTTATGCGCGCCGATCATGTCTCTGAAAGATTATAAGAACTGTGTCATATATATCGGTACGCAGAGAGTGTCCCTGTCTTTTGCCAGATCCTTTGGATAGACAAGATATTTTCGCAGAATCCGCGACGAGTATTTTTCGAAGAATTTGTCCAGGGATATATGGGCTTTATACCCCGATGATTTCACTTCTACAGGACAGATCTTGTTTTTTCTTGTCAATAAAAAATCAACCTCGTAATTATGCCTTGAAGATTCATTAAAAAAAGTATAGTAAAACAACTTGTTCCCGCTTGCGGTAAGTGTCTGTGCTACAGCATTCTCATAAAGATAGCCAAGATTTGCGCCAAGCTTATCGCTCAGCAGCTTTTCATAGATGATGTTCTCGGTAAAATCTCTATCCTTGAACATCAGCGTTACAAAAAGACCTGTATCGCAAACGAACATCTTAAATACGGAAAGATTTTCGGTCGCGGAAAGTCCCGCATTCGGATCATCAGCATGATAGGAAATAAGGACGGTTTTGGAATTTTCCATTTCCGCAATGATATTGGATAATTTCTTTGTTCTGGAATTTTTGAGGACTCCTGATGTCTGGTATCTGGAAGCATTTTTGGCAAGCTGCGCCGGAATAGCGTCAAACAGCATCGACGCCCTGCCGGATGGATCAAACTTTCGGAAATCTTCCTCGTAAAGTGCAAGGATATCCCGCTTTATCATATCAACTTTGCGGAAATTGTTTGTTTCAATATACTCGCTGACCGCCTGAGGCATACCGCCTACCAGCATATACAGTCTGAAATCGCGAAGAAGCTTACGGTTTAACTGCTCTCCAACCGGCTGAAGGGCTTCAAAGCATTTGCGTATCAGCGGAGTGGTAGTGCTGTCGCCTGTCGCCCACAGAAATTCTTCATAGTCCATAGGATACATGCTGATTTTTCTCTCTTCGCTTGGAATCAGAATGTCTTTCACATTTTTCTTTATGGAGATGAGCGAGCCGGTTTCGAGATAATCATACCTGCGGTCCTTTACAAGATGTTTTATCGCCTGTCTTGCAAGAGGAAAAAGCTGTACTTCATCAAAGATGATAAGCGTCCTGCGCTCGATAAGATCGACCTTAAAAAGCAGCTGCAGCTGAAGGAAAAAGTAGTTTAAATCGGTCATATCCTCAAACAAGTCCTTAACGGCTTTTGATGTTGAAGAAAAATCTATCAGTATATAGCTTTCGTACTCGTGCTTTGCAAATTCCTCGGCAACCGTGGATTTTCCGACTCGCCGCGCGCCTTCGATCATAAGCGCGGTTTTTCCGTCAGACTCTTTTTTCCACTCGACAAGTTTATCGTATATTTTTCTCCTGAACATGAAAAACCTCCGTCGCAATTTTATTTTGACCAAAAACGAACGAAATCGCAATTTGTTTTTCTATAGTATACCACGAAATCGCAAATTGTAAAGGCGTGTGATCAAATCTGTCCTCAGGTCTGGCAAAGGGAAATATCATTTCTGTATACTTGATTGTTTTTTCATCCCGTGTATAATTAGTAGTCATCAAGTATGAATCCGACAACGAAAAAATCATAGAGGAGCAGTATCATGAACACGGAAAATCAAAACAAACCGGACCGGATCCAGATACGCGGCGGGCGCGTGCACAATCTGAAAAATATCAATATCGACATCCCGCTGAACCGGATCGTGGGGATCGCGGGCGTATCCGGCTCCGGCAAATCTTCTCTGGCCTTAGGCATTTTGTATGCGGAGGGTTCGCGCCGTTATCTGGAATCCCTGTCCACCTATACGCGGCGGAGGATGACTCAGGCGGAAAAAGCGCAGGTGGATGAAGTACTCTACGTCCCGGCTGCCCTTGCACTGCGCCAGAGGCCCGGCGTTCCGGGAATCCGCAGCACATTCGGAACGGGAACGGAGCTTCTGAACAGCCTGCGTCTCATGTATTCCCGGCTTGCCAGTCATCGCTGCCCCAACGGACACTACGCGCCGCCCTCGCTGAATGTGGCAGCGGGACTGCCGCTGGTGTGCCCTGTCTGCGGGGAAGAGTTCTTTGCACCGGGCGCGGAGGAACTTGCTTTTAACAGCCAGGGCGCCTGTAAAAAATGCGACGGCACGGGCATCGTCCGTACTGTGGATGAATCGACGCTGGTGCCGGACGAATCTTTGTCCATTGACGAGGGCGCGGTAGCGCCCTGGCAGACGCTGATGTGGTCTTTGATGAAGGACATTGCCCGCGAAATGGGTGTGCGTACCGACGTGCCGTTTCGGGAGCTGACCGCAAAAGAGCGGGATATCGTTTTCCACGGCCCCGCTGTCAAGAAAAACATCATCTACCAGAACAAGACCAGCGGCGCTGCCGGAGACATGGATTTTACCTATTTCAACGCCACCTATACCGTTGAAAATGCCCTGTCCAAAGTGAAAGATGAAAAGGGCATGAAGCGGGTGGAAAAATTTTTACGGCAGGATGTCTGCCCGGACTGCGGCGGGACAAGGCTCAGTGACGCGGCGCGTGCGCCGAGGCTTCGGGGCATTTCGCTGGCGGAAGCCTGCACCATGACGCTTTCCGAACTGACACAGTGGGTTGCCGGCGTTCCGGCTTCCCTGCCGGAGGAAATGCGTCCTATGGCGGAAAGCATCTGCGCATCGTTTCAGAGTGCCGCCAAGCGTTTGACCGACCTGGGGCTGTCTTATCTTTCTCTGGATCGGGCGAGCGGCAGCGGATGCAGCTTGCCCGTGCGGTGCGTAACCGCACCACCGGCGTTTTATATGTACTGGACGAGCCGTCCATCGGCCTGCATCCGTCGAATCTGGAAGGGTTGACCGGCGTGATGAAGGATCTGGTGGCTGACGGTAATTCGGTGGTGCTGGTGGATCACGATATCCATGTACTTTCTGAGGCGGACTGGCTCATTGAACTGGGGCCGGAGGCCGGCGCGGGCGGAGGAACCGTCATCGCGCAGGGAACGCTTGCGGAGGTGGAGAAGGATCCGGCCTCGCGCATCGGCGGTTTTCTTACCGGCAGAACGGCCGTCCGTGTGGGAAAACGCATCCCGCCGGATCAAATGTTTTCCCTCGGAACGATCCGTCTGTCTACCTCGGAGATCCACACGGTAAAGCCGTTAGAGGCGGATTTCCCGAAAGGACGGCTGATCGCGGTGACAGGAGTATCCGGCTCCGGCAAGACAACCATGATCTTAGAGAGCCTGATTCCGGCTTTGGAGGCATCCGTACGAAAAACCCGGCTCCCGGAGCATGTAAAAGCCGTTTCCGCCGACGGGATCGCGCAGGTCAAGCTGATCGACGCTGCGCCGATCGGGATCAATGTGCGCTCTACCGTTGCCACTTACGCCGATGTTCACGAGGAACTGCGGAAAGTGTACGCAAGAACGGCGGATGCAAAAGAGCGGAAATACAAAGCGGGTGATTTTTCTTACAATACCGGAAAACTGCGGTGCCCCACGTGTGACGGTACCGGCACTATTACCCTTGATGTTCAGTTTCTGCCGGACGTGAAGATTACCTGTCCGGACTGCGGCGGCTCCCGTTATGCAAAAGAGGCCGGTTTCATACGGCGGACGCCGAAGAAGGGCGGCAGGGCATGCACGCTCCCGGAACTCATGGATATGAGCATTGACGAGGCGCTGGCCGCCTGTGCCGATCTTCCGCTTGTAGCGCGGAGGCTTGGCGTATTAAAGGAACTCGGCCTCGGCTATCTGACGCTGGGAGAGGAAACGCCGAGTCTCTCCGGCGGAGAAGCGCAGCGGCTGAAACTCGCCAGCGAGATGGGAAAAGGACAGGCGGATGCGGTATTCGTTTTTGACGAACCTACCATCGGCCTTCATCCATTGGATGTGGAGACGCTCCTGCATGTGTTTGAACGTCTGATCGAAAACGGCGCGACGGTCATCGTCATCGAGCACGATCTGGATGTGATCAGGAACGCGGACTATGTGATCGACATGGGACCGGAAGGCGGCGTTGCGGGCGGCAGGATCGTTGCGGCGGGGACGCCGGAGGAAATCTGTAAATGTAAGCGCAGCAAAACGGGAATGTATCTGAGATGTTTCAAATGATTGCACCTTTTCCCATTCTGTGTTAAGATAGCGGAATAAGTAAGAAAAAAGGAATGAATCCCATATGAAATGGAAAAAATATACGATAGAAACTACAACAATTGCCGAGGATTACATGAGCGCCATGCTGATGGACCTCGGGATCGAGGGAATCGAGATCGAGGATAATGTGCCGCTCTCCAGAGAGGATCAGGCGGACATGTTCATTGACTTCCTGCCGGAGCTTCCGCCGGACGAAGGAAAAAGCCGGGTTAGTTTTTATGTGGAGGACGACGGCAGCAGCCAGACAGAACTGCTGAAACGGGTAAAGACCGGCTTAGAGAACCTCCGCGCCGTAGTCGAAGTGGGAAGCGGCGTGATCTTATCATCGGAAACGGAAGACCTCGACTGGGTAAACAACTGGAAAAAATATTTTACCTCGTTTACGATCGAAAATATCCTGATCAAACCGACCTGGGAGGAACCGGGCGAAGAGCAGAAGGATAAGATCTTAATTGAGATCGATCCGGGGATCTCGTTCGGCACGGGAAAACATGAAACCACGCAGCTGTGCATCCGCCAGCTGATCCGCCATATCCGGGACGGCGCTAAGGTGCTGGACATCGGTTTCGGGAGCGGCATCCTTTCGATCGCCGCGCTAAAGCTCGGAGCGGGAGAAGTCGTCGGCACGGATCTGGACAGGGATTGTCTGATCTCTGCGCAGGACAATCTCGCGGTGAACCATCTGAACGAGGCGAAAACCGCTTTTTACGTCGGAAATCTGATCAGCGATGAAGCGCTGCGGGAAACCGTCGGAAGCGGCTATGACATCGTTGTTGCCAATATTCTGGCGGACGTGATCATTCCGATGGCGGAAACGGTTCCGGCGTTTTTAAAGCCGGGCGGATATTTTATCACTTCCGGGATCATTGATTTCAAGGAAAACGAAGTCAGAGCTGCGATCGAACAGGCGGGAATGGAGATCACCGAGATCAACCGCGAGGGCGAGTGGGTGAACATTACGGCGCAGAAAAGCCGGAAAGAATAACGGAAAGAGAACATGTATCAGTTTTTTACAGAAAAAAAACAGGTTTGCGGGGAAACGATCCGGATTACCGGCCCGGACGCCGTCCATATCGGAAATGTCCTGCGGATGAAGCCGGGCGAGCGCATCCGGATAAGCGTATCGGACGGAAGATCGTATTTCTGCCGGATCGAAAGCATCCGCCCCGGTGAAGCGGCGGCCCGGATCGAAGAAGAGGATACGGCGGGCACGGAGCTTCCCTGCCGGATCGTCCTGTTTCAGGGTCTGCCGAAAAAAGATAAAATGGAACTGATCATCCGGAAGGCAGTGGAACTGGGTGCTTCGGAGATCGTCCCGGTCGCCATGCAGCGCAGCATCGTCCGCCTCGACGAGAAAAAAGCGCAGGCAAAGGTTCTGCGCTGGCAGGCGATCGCGGAAAGCGCAGCAAAGCAGTCGAAGCGCACGATCATTCCGAAGATCGGGTTTCCGGTTTCCTGGAACGAAGCGAAACAGGCGGCCGAAGGACTGGATCTGGTTCTGGTGCCGTATGAGAATGAACGGGGCATGGAGCATACGCGAAGCGTATGTAAAAGCATTGTGCCGGGGCAGGCAGTCGGCATCATCGTCGGCCCGGAAGGCGGTTTTTCCGAAGAAGAGATCGAAAGCCTTCCGCCCAAAATGCAGCGGATTTCCTTAGGGCGGCGGATCCTTCGGACCGAAACCGCGGGAATGGCGGTGCTGTCCATGCTGCTCTATGAACTGGAACCGTGATGGGTAAAGGCAGCAAAAAATGCGCAGAAAACGGAAACCTGGTACTGTCCCGCGAACGGAGTGAGCCAATGACAGTACCGGCATCCGACAGTCTGAGTCAGATGTAAAAATTGTGTTTAGAGGTGGAAAGAGAATATGTGGCTGGTGATTCTTGGAATCCTGCTCGTCGGCATTGCGTTCGGCGTTTTTTTAAGGAGCGGCATCGACTGGTACGGCGGCCGGGGAAATGACCTTGCGAAAAAACGCATGGACGAATTAGGCATGGGAGAAGAAGATAAGCATGAAGATTCATGAAGAATCATGAAAGATTGCAGGATATTATGGAAAACCATGAGAAGCAGGAACAATATAATATGAGGAAAAATAATGGAAGCATATCTGGATAATTCAGCGACGACGCGCTGCATGAAAGAGGCGGCGGAGCTTGCGGCGCGCGTCCTGACACAGGATTACGGCAACCCGTCCTCGATGCACCGGATGGGCGTCGCGGCGGAAAATTATATCACGGATGCCGCAAAGAAGATCGCAAAGACGCTGAAAGTGCAGGAAAAAGAGATCTGTTTTACTTCCGGCGGGACGGAGGCCAACAATCTGGCCATTCTCGGCGCGGCGATGGCGAATCAGCGGGCGGGAAAGCATATCATCACGACGGCGGTCGAACATGCTTCCGTCGCAGGGCCGGCGGAATGGCTCGAACAGAACGGTTTTAACGTCACATACCTTCCGGTTGA
This sequence comes from uncultured Lachnospiraceae bacterium, assembly GCA_947593655.1. GTDB lineage: Bacteria > Bacillota > Clostridia > Lachnospirales > Lachnospiraceae > Roseburia. The sequence goes on from CANQDS010000042.1 coordinate 21,969, forward strand.
CCGAAGCGGCCGGATTTCGCCGGATGATTTAAAAGAAGCGCTCCGGGACGATACCGTCCTCGTTTCGATCATGCAGGTCAATAACGAGATCGGCACAGTGCAGCCGGTGGAAGAGGCGGGGCGGATCATCAAAGAGCGGAATCCGCAGACGCTGTTCCATGTGGATGCCGTGCAGGCTTACGGAAAAATGGCGGTATCCCCGAAAAAAGGGAAGATCGATCTTCTTTCCATAAGCGGGCATAAGATCCACGGCCCGAAGGGAAGCGGATGTTTATATATCAAAGACAAAACGAAGATCCGGCCGCTGTTTTACGGAGGCGGGCAGCAGCGGGGGCTCCGCTCCGGCACGGAAAATGTTCCCGCGATCGCGGGGTTCGGCGCTGCGGCCAAAGCCGCTTATGACGCGCTGGAGGAAAATGCGGCGCATATGAGAAAACTCCGGGCATATGCCATCGGAGCG
>CANQDS010000043.1 GCA_947593655.1 uncultured Lachnospiraceae bacterium
GTATGATCCGTATTAAACTGCTGCTTACTATCATCAACCCAAAACTTTCTGCAATTATTACTTTCATCATAATAGAACACATACTTCGTTTGATTGTTGATCCCCCACATATCACACAGTTCCTGTTGCATGGAAACTAATGGATCTATATTCTTTTCTTCTGCCATAGAACGAATACCTCCCATATCAGAATTGTTCAACCTCTTCCAACACTTATATTATAGCACTTGAATATACCTTTTTCTATTCTTTTAAACACCAACGACCTATTTACAATACACAATGTGCATTCCACATTTTACACATTACACACGCTTCCGTGTTTTGAAAGTCTTTCCACTCATTGTCGATATAAATAAGAGGTAAAATGGATCAGGTTCCTAATAATTCTAAAAACAATAACTGAATTATAAAAAGGAGATACTTACACATGAATACACTTATTCCCATTACTGAGAAATACCTTGAATACTGTAAATCACAGAAAAGGATAGACTATAAGACAATTAAAGCATATCGAATTGATTTAAAACAGTTTACATCCTTTTACAACAATACAGATATACACACTTTATCTGCAGCCGATATTGAAAACTTCATCGGATATTTACATCAAAATTTCAAACCAAAAACAGTAAAAAGGAAATTAGCCTCGTTGAAAGCCTTTTTTTACTATTTAGAATACAAAAGTATTATAGAAATAAACCCTTTCAATAGAATTAAAACAAAATTTAGAGAACCATTGCTTCTCCCTAAGACAATTCCTTTACATATGGTTGAAAATCTATTATCAACAATGTATAAAGAATACTCCCTTGCCCATACTGCTTACCGAAAAAAACGTACACTCCTAGATATTGCTGTTTTAGAAACATTATTCTCTACCGGTATGAGAATTTCTGAGTTATGTAATTTAAAAAGTTCTGATGTCGATATGCATGATGAAGTAATTCGAATATATGGCAAAGGAGCCAAAGAACGAATAATACAGATTGGGAATGAAGATGTCATTAACCTACTTAAAAGCTATGAAAATGAATATGTTTCAGAAATACAAGATAGCGGTTATTTTTTTACAAACAAAAATGCAACACCACTCTCCGATCAAGCGGTTAGGCGAATGATTAATAAATACTGCTCTCTTGCAGCGATTGAATTACATATAACACCACATATGTTCCGACATACCTTTGCTACAAGCCTGTTAGAAGCTGATGTTGATATCCGATATATTCAGGAAATGCTTTGACACAGTTCCATTACAGTGACTGAAATTTATACACATGTTACGCTTTCTAAACAAAAAGACATCCTTACTACAAAACATCCAAGGCAGAATTTTTCTTTTCCTAAAACGTATGCTAAATGAGTGATAGATAATTCTGAGTTATCTGTCTGAAATACAATACAAGGGAGAAAATGCAGATGCTAGAAATAATTGGACAACCTTTATTAGAGGCGGCAGCTCAAACTTTTGTTGGTGCTATTGCTGGATACTCTTTTGATAAAATGAAAAACAGGATTTACGGAGACAATAGATTTGATGGTCCTTTTGATTTATGGCAGAGAGGAATTCATTGCCAAAACATTACATATGAAGACACTATTGCATTTGATGGATTGTTGTCTCCTTACATTCAACTTTTTCCAAGAGATCCATATGAAAATGCAGTTCGATGGAATTCACTATATAGTTTTGAAGGAAAAATTGATGCGAAGGAATTTAGCAACTTGGAATTTTATGCCGGTTCAGATGAGACAATCCGTACAGGTTCTCTAAATGGTGAAACATTAGTTGGATTATATAGTAGGTATGGATATATCGGAGAAGGGATATTGGGTGTAATATCTACATCATATTTATTGAAATATATTCCAGAATTTTTTCAAGAGGATTTTTATGGAAAACATGTAAGAATTACAGCCACATTATCAAAATGTCCTGCCCAACATGGATTTGTAGCTCAAGGTATGTTTTAGAAAGCGGGATTGACTTTAAATACGGATCAATATAGTGAAATCCCTTATTTAAAGATAAATTCGATTAAATTATATAATAAGGATAGAGATAATATTTGTTCTTTATTAGGTTCACCATGGGCTGCAACAGCACAAGAAAATGAGCCATATTTAGTCCAATATGGTTATATTAGCAATCGCAACGAAATAAACTCTTGTATAGGAAGAATGATTAATTCTCCTTCATGGGACAAGGTGAAGGTGTATTATGATGCGATAAAATCACCTTCACCATCACTGAGTTTTACTAATCAGTTTATTCTATAACATTGCCTTTATGTATGGCGGTAAATATAAATAATATGGCAAATTTTGTGGTGAATAGAACTCAAATGGTAAATTATTGGTTTCCAAACACTTTTTTTGAAACGAATTAAGGGTACTCTTACATGTCTGAGCAATATTTTTGTTTTTTCCCCAAATTGTTTGAATATGTAAGATGCCTGGATATTCAGGGACTGTGACCAACGATAATGCAATGTTGCTACATTTTTTGATTTCCTGAATAGAATCATGAGTTATGGTTCCGTCAAAAATATGTCGGTATATGATGTCTGAACAAACTCCTTTATCAGTAAGCATATCATTCATTTTTTTAAAGAATGAATATCCGTATGTGTTGCTTTCTTTCAATAAATTAAAGCAATCATTAACGATTACATCATAATGTGTTTTATCACTATCCAAAAATTCCACACCATCATTTTCTACAAAGTGAAATCTTTTATCAGCAAGAACCATTTTAGCATGATTGTAATAATGCTCCATCAGCTTTAATACAGTGTAATCGTGGTCGCATAATGTTATTGCTTGTATTGATGGATATTTCAGCAATTCATAGGCAGCAAATAATGAGCCTCCACCAAGTACAAGAGCTGTTTGTGGACAGTCACAAAAGCTTATAGGTAAATGAACCAGTTGTTCATGATACATACATTGGTAATTTGCGATATGTTGTATCTCACCATTTATTACCAAGACTAAACCGAGTGTATCGTGACGATATATTTCAATTTTTTGTTTTAGAGTAACCATAGATTCCAGTAGTTTCAAATTATCCAAATATAGTGAGATATTCTCTTTTTCGTAAAAATTCAAATCTTATCCCCCCCTAGTCTATATTTCAGACAGATAACTCAGAATTATCTATCACTCATATTATAATATATCTTCGCAATTTAATCATTAAAAATATCAAATCTTTTTTCCAAAAATGAGGGACGGCCCGTTTAAATTTCAACCCACACTCCCCTCGCGGGGAGTGACAGCAATTATGCACAAAAATGCATAATTTTATAAGCATTTATATAGAAAAAATGCTATTATTACAAAAAGAATTATGCCAGAGAGCTTCCCTTTTCCCTGCTTTTCTCTTTCATTCACAGTGCGAACCTCCCAGTCATTTCATGTTCACTTCTAGCTCGCACTTTTCATATATTTTAAAGAATCATGATTCCTTCTAAATCCATCCCTCGATCCACGCCCAAATGCTCAATTTTCGTCTTATGATTATTTCCCAGATAATAAAATCGAATACTGTCTTTCTCCGGATCAATCATTTCCAAAAGGGAAGCCTTCAGCTTTACACATTGCGCATAATCCAAAATACACTCAAATACCGAGTTCTGAACGCGTCTTCCATAATTAACACACTGTTTCGCTACTTTCCGCAGACGACGCTTGCCCGATTCCGACTCAGTATTAACATCATAAGTAATCAAAACCAGCATATTTTCCACCTACTTCCATAGCAGAGGCGGGTATTCATCCAGATCCCCTCGTAAATGTCTTGACAATAACATTGCTTGAACAAACGGAACCATTCCCCACTCTACCTTTTCATCCAGAAACGGATGACGAATCGTTTCTTTCTTTTTATTTTGCCATTCCGTCAGAATTCGTTTGCGGGCATCATCTTTCATGAAAACCGCCCCATTTTCCTGAGTAATAAAATCCTTTTCCGAAACAATTCTTCGGTTAATTAAAGTCAACACAAAACGATCCGCCAACGTTGGCCGCAGTTCTTCCATCAAATCAAGCGCCAAAGAAACCCTTCCTGGACGATCTGTATGAAGAAACCCCACATAAGGATCTAAGCCTACACTCTCCAGCGTCGAAGCGGTCATGCTGGTCAGCAATGTATAAACAAACGATAAAAGTGCATTGACCCTATCAAGCGGCGGACGTCTGTTTCGGCCTTCAAAATGAAAAACTGTTTTTTGTTGTAAGATCATTTCATCAAATACTCCGAAATACTGACTTGCCGCTTCTCCCTCCATTCCCCGTAGTTTTGCAGGATCTGTACAGGTTCTGATCTGTGAAAGTGTCTGTTGCAGATTCTTCGATGCCTTGCTTACCCGTTCTACATCAATCTGCAGTTCATGATCCCTAAGAGACCTCTCCAGTACCCAGCGGGAATTAAATATTTTCCCCAAAATGAAATTCCTCGCAATTATGCAACCAGCAGCCTCATCACGAGCGGTCTCAAATTGATTCCGTCTAAGAACCACATTTCCTTTTATCTTTCCAGTTACTCGTGCAAGGAATTTCCCTTGAGGCGTGAGAAAACACAAATCGATTCCCTTTTCCGCGCAGACTCCCATCAAAGCCGGACTGGCGCCGCGATATCCAAAAGATACAATCGCCTCTAAATTGTGCAACGGCACCCGCCCAACCGTTTTCTCCCCGTCCAGAACAACCACATTTTCCCCATCCAGAGACAGATAAGAATCCGGCGAGGTAAGGTACAAAGTGTTTAGAAGCTTTTTCATTCCACACCTTCTTTCAACATATCATCAATATACGTTCCGACAGAAGAAACCTTCCCCATCCGCGGCAGACAAATATCCTTTAAAGAACATGCGGAACAGCCTTTGATCCATCGAACTCGGGGAGTATATTTTCTTTCATACATGCGATGCATATCTGCAGCAATTTTCTTTACCTTATCTTTCAGTATATCATCAATGACCACTTTTTCCCTTCTTCGTATTTCATCATAATAAAGCGCGCCTTCACAAACAGGAATACAAAACATTTCTTCCAGACACATCGCCTGCGCCGCCAATTGGAGAATGTCTGCATCCGTTATCTTCGGACTTCCCTTCTTGTACTCTACAGGATACGGACGATAGAACCCCTGGTGTCTGGACAGACATATTCCTTCCTTATCCTCATGAAACTCAACAACATCACATTCCCCACTAAATCCCAGCTGGCGGGAATGAATCCGCAAAGCGCGTACTGTCAACACATCTCCCCGTTTTTCATAAGAAAGCGGATTATGAGCTTTTTTATGAAGAAGATTTCCTTCTACGGTATGGACATTTTCCTGCCACTGTTGTTCAATATGGATCAAAGCCCACTGCCTTTTACAGAACTCATAATGTTGAATTCCGGAAAGCTGCAGATAATCCTCCTCATCATATTCCATTAGATCCTCCTTGATACTTCCACTGTCTCAGGAATCTCCTCGCGACAAATCTCCACAGTATAATCATTGTAGCTGCGCGGATATGTCACATCTGGCTTTCTGCTTACTTTTACCGCATCAAACAGCTTATAAGCCGGACAATCTCCCAATTCTCTGCTATGTTTGAATACAATCAGCTCCCGAACAGACATTTTTCCTCTTGCCGCCGAATGGTCAATCTCAAACATATTGATAATAGCCTCCCAAAGAAGCTCCAGATCTTCTTCCGAGAATCCTGTTACTTTTCTTGCCAGGTTTGCAGAGACATATCCTTCCGCTCGATAAAGCGCATAAGGAACAATATTCTTCCTTCCCATTTCCGTTTTTTTATCTTCTGCATCTTTCTCCGTCGTAATCGCCACCCTTGTAATCGTCACTTCCTGGCTGATGATCGGGTCAATGCTTCTGGCAAAACCGAGCTGCACCGGACCGCGAACCTGACCGCAGTTCAGAGCCGCCTTTACAAATGTCGTCATAACAGCTCCAAATGTTCTGATATCATAAAAATTCCTGCACATAAAGTCACGGATCTTTACATCAATATTCGGATCTGTCTTTTTGGCCTCCTTCACACTCTTTTCATCAATCCCCAGATACTCATAGGCCATATTGTCGCTCCGATTCAATGGAATATCTTCTTTAATATAAATCTGGTATCCTTTCTCATCCTCTTTTACCGTCTGGACATAATTGCGGATTTTCCGTTTCAAGCACACATCCGTTACCAGACCATAGCCGCTCTCCGGATCAATACGCGGAAGATTACCGGCATCGGGATCCCCATTGGGATTTCCGTTCTCCACATCAAACAAAATCACGAATTCATACCTGTTTTTAATCGCTTCACTCATTTTCCTGTTCCCCCTTATTATTTTTCTCATAACGTCTTTGTGACTGATGATAATAACCCAAAATAAACATGCCTTGTTCTTCCAATGTCATGCGCTTCGGATATGCGGTAGTCTGTCCGTCAGCCAGAACTATTTTATCCTGCAGTTCTCCGAGAATCCTCTCGTAATAAATTTCCCTCCCTTTATTAGTCATCTTTTTCATATGACTGTTTTTCAACCGAAACAGGATTGGGAAAATAACCGCCGGCGTCGTACATGCCGAATTGAAATATCGATCTTTAATCGTCGCATTGATTCCTGGATTGGCTTTTTCCTGAATCTCTTCAAGAACCGCAAATTCCCGCCCCAACACATATGCGATATTTGTATTATTCTCGTTCAACTCTATTGAAACCTCCTTTTTATGATTTCTGATTAAAAACGCTTTTATAATGGCCGCACGTCCCGGAGTAATCTTCTTGATATGATTATCTTTATCATCCTGTTCTGACCGGATTCTGCGAAGCACATCCGTATACAGCGCCGCAGGGTAAGGGGTGCCGGAAAGCACTGCCCGAAATGCAGCCGCTGCCATATGCGGAGTCGGAATCTTGTCTCTCGATTTTTTATTGACTGTTTCCTGTAACATGCGCCAGATTCCCAAATATTTCGTCTGATCCCCGTTCGGGCGGCAGATCTGCGTATCCTGATAATGCTTCTCCAGATTCCTCAGTATATTTTCAAAACTATCCTGATAAAAGAACCGCACAGAAAGTCTTGCCGCATTTGGTGCCAGTCCCAGCACATAAAAACTTTCCGCCAACGACAGCCTGTCCCGAACATCTTCCGTATCAACTGCCGCTTTCCTTTGAAGCCGTTGAAACACATCATTCAAAACATCCTCTGCTCCTGATTTGGGATCCATCGCCTCCGCAAAAACATCCTGATATTCCGTTTGACCGTTCTCCGCCCAATAGACCACAGCCGTATCTCCTACAATGCTCCGATGCTTATCATCCTGAAGCAAATAATTCAGAGCTGCCGTATATGCGTACATCGCTTTTCTGCCCACCGAGGCGTTGAAGCTCTGTTCCTTTCCATAAGACTCAAAGGCCGGCGCATTAAACGATACCAAAGCAGCCCCGCTGGACTGTGCCCCGGGTACACCTTTAATTGAGGTATGAATTCTTGCAATCTCATCCATCTCTCCAGAAACCATGCAAAGCGCTTTTTCATCTGTCCCATTCTGGTCACGATATCGTTCCCACGCCTCTTGAATCTCTGGATCTTCCTGAACAAATTTTCCGTCATATCGAAATACCAGATTCACGCCTGAAAATAATTCTTCCCGATCTTCTGCAAGCACCCCTGCGCTTTCCCCGGTCTGAATATCCCAGTTTTCAAAATGAGCCATAACCGCCCTTGCCGCTTTACACTGACAGCTTTTCAAAATCTCCATGTGCAGATCTCGTGCCGCCTGAAAACACTGTTTTGCCCGCTCTGGTTTGCCTTTTTGATCGATTCCAAGCAGATACCCGGAATTATCACAAAGAAAATTTGCAGATATTCCAGCTGTACGCACCACTGGCTCCGGTACTTTCAGCATTTGCGGAACCCAAACCGTTTTCTTGCCCCGGTCTTTTTCCTGTTTCAGAGGCATAACACTCATGATTTTACCGTCTTCTCCCAGATTCAAGCCAAAAGATACTTTTGCCTTGCTCCATCCCGAACGTTCTACTTTTCCTTCTTCTGCCAGTTTTTCATAATAACCGGCCAATGCCTGCAAAATCATCGCATCACCTCGCAGTCTCTCAAATCCAGGATTCCATCCTCCAGAACCGCACGGAAAAACATGGGTTGTATCCGTTCCGCATCCGTATAATCCATGTCAAACAACATGATCCCCAAATCCTTCCTCTCTCCAGGATAAGCCGTTTCCACTTCATCCTTTTCGAAAAGTTCGAAATTGGCCGGAAATTCCCTGCAGCCAAAATAAGGCTGATAGTAACAGGCTCCCTGGCGCAGCCGCCGCATGATGATATCCTTGAACTTGCCGGGATTATCCATCTCGCAAGCCTTCTCTGTCATGTCAAAATGAGCCTCGATCACATAATCCACGTCTTTCAAAATCAATGCGGCTCTCTGCACAATCTCTTTTTTGCTGCTGATGCTGATGTCTTTCCTGCTTCCGTTCATAATGCTCATGGCGCTGCTCGCCAGAACTTTACTCTTAATCTCGTTACGACGGACGCTGGTAAATCGAATCGGCTTGCACACGTAAATCCTGTCTATATGATATTTCATACCCGGATGCCAATACACGCTCTCCAATAGTCCTCTTGCAGCAGACGGCGTGATCATGTCGTAGCTGCAGCGTTCAACCTTGAGCTCGGGCCGTGAGAACAGTGCATAATCCCCCCATACATGAACTCTGATTCCATAAGACATCTTACCACCTCCTTCGTTTTATAGACTATCACGATTTCCAAAGCATGTCAATGTTTTCTTATAGATTAACTGAATTTTTATTTATATAAATTGAAAAACTAAAGCGAAAAGGATTTGTAAATCCGACTTTTCATGATATACTATTTACCGTCAGAATATTTCTGCGGGTTGAAATAGTTACTCTATTAGTCTTACATCCGGAGCCGCCCTGATTCCTACAAAGGGCGGCTCAAACTCTTTAGAAAAACAATCCCTCTCCCTTGACCACTTTGGTATTCAGTCCAGTTTCCTCCGAATACCTTCCCTCATCTGACAAAACTGCAAGGTTTTCATCAATCACATCCAGAAATCCTGCCTCCCTAAGATCTTTATAAGTATTTTCATAAACGTTTACCGAATACTGCCCCACAGACCGCATCAGTTCCCTGTTATGCTCGCCGTACCGCAGCCGCTTTGCCAGATCCTTTGCTTCCGGTTCCCTCGCAATCAGGATACTTCTTGTGTCCTCTTTGATAATTTTAAAATCCTCCGCTATAGTCCGAAAAGGGATTGCATCTCCTTGGGCCTCGTTTAAACGCTGAAGGATTTTCTTTTTATCAAGGCCATCCCCTTTTATGTAATGCAGTCTGTCGAAATACTCATGAATCGCATCGAAAGAGTCTATCTCTGCATAGCTGGCCATTATTTCCTCCGCGATCCTCTGTTCCTGAATGACGGAATCATTTCTGACTCGTTCCTCTGGTACAAACTGAAATATATGCGTCCGGCTGTCAGCCGTCGCATTTCTGCCTTCCCGATTGCAGCGTCCGGCCGCCTGGATCATGCTGTCCAATCCTGCCGCCTCCCGATATACGGTTTGGAAATCCAGATTCACGCCTGCCTCTACCAGACTGGTCGCAATCACGCAGCATGTTTCTTCCAAGTTCAATCTTTTGCGAATCTTATCCAGAACCTTTCGCCTATGCACCGGATACATCAAAGTGGACAAGTGAAAAATCCCCTCGCACCCCTCCATCTTCTTATAAATCTCCTGAACCTTTGTCCGCGTGTTCAAAATACAGAGCACTTGCGATTCTGCTTTCAAACGCCGCACCAGTTCATCCCCTGTCATATCCTCGTCTTTTACCAGAACTGTCCTGCGAAAGGCCTCATATTGCGCCTCCACATTTGGACAGAGTTCCCCTTTCAGCAGCTTTTGAGGGAAAAACTGCTGGAGCGACGGCTGAGTCGCAGTGCAAAGCACCGCCGTACATCTGTAATTCAATACCAATTCACTGATTGCCTGCAGACATGGTCTTAAATAATCATTAGGCAGCATCTGCGCCTCGTCAAAGATCAGAACGCTTCCCGCAATATTATGCAGCTTACGGCATTTGGAAGAACGACTCGCATATAGGGATTCAAAAAACTGCACATTCGTTGTCACAACAACAGGTATATCCCAATTTTCCGCCGCCAATTGCTTCGGATCCAATTCTTCCCCATCCGAATATTCTACATTGCTATGGTTTTCTAATACGAATTCTTTACCGAGAATATCCCGAAACACCTGCGCGTTCTGTTCAATAATACTGGTATAAGGTATGATATAGATAATCCGGCGAAGATCATGCTCCACCGCATGGTTAAGGGCAAAAGCCATGGAAGAAATCGTCTTGCCGCCGCCAGTTGGAACCGTCAGATGGTAAATGCCCTGTTCCCCTTTTCCTCCATGAATGCAGGCTCTTAAAATATCTGTTCTTCTTACATTCAAAGGACAAGATTCCGACCGCCTCGCACCCTCATCCGAAGCGCCAGAGAAAGCGGTTAAATTCTCTGTGCTGCTCTCAAGCCATGGTTTCATGTAATCATCCAGCCGTTTTTTCAGTTCCGTCATCGAAGCATCAGGCAGAACTCGTTTCTGGTTTTTCATAAAAGCCTCGGTATCCAGATAATCCGCATCCACTAGGCAGGAATACACCATACGGATAAAAAAGGAAATACAAAATCTCCCATGATCCGTTTTCAACACAGGTTTGTCAGGTCTGGGAACATGGATTTCCCTTTTATATTTTTGATAATCCGGTATTTCTTTCTTTAAACGGCTAACCAATGTTGACTCCGAAGACGCGCTTTTGCCCACATACATCCCGTCCGGAAGTCCCGCATGATGTCCTGCAATACAATAGGCGGCCAGAAAAGCTTTCCGGTTTTCTGCTTCCACAGCTCCCGCAGTGGAATGATCCACTCTGATATTTTTTCCCTGGATTCTCTGTTGAAATTCTTCAGAATACTTTCCGATATCGTGCAGAAGACCACAAAAATATCCCCAATCTCCAGAATGAAATACATCTGCAAACCTTTCTGCAAGATCCGCTGTCTCCATAAGATGTTCCGATAATGGCTGACTGCGCAGTCCATCCTCTGAAATATGTGCCCAATACATAAGATACACTCCTTGCTAAATTCATTGTACCTAAGAACATTTTCATGAACAAAATAAACCTGATGTATAATATCAAATCCTATTCTATCGACTTTTCGCATCCCGATTTTTCGATCCATATTAATAATATTTTTATCCTCCCTATCTATACTCACCCAAAATATTATTATGACATACTCTTTTTCTTTTCTTCTTTTCTTTTAGCAGTTCTATAATAGTCTCTTTCATTTTTCTCATGCCATCCATAAATATTGCCTACTTTCTCTTGATTTTTCCTCTTTCTGACAGCAACCAAAACCTTCAAACCGTCTTATAGTCCAGACTGAACAGTTCCTGCTAACCGACTGGTTTAAATTCATGTACAAAATTCATCACTATTCTGCGTTTTATTTTCAATCAGGTAAACATGCATGGAAATTTTCCAGCTATCATCATAACCGGTTATTTAATTCCATCAGCTTCCGTTTTATATTGACATTATTTTTACGTGCAAGTTCCTTAATCCACTTCGTATCTTCTGCACGGTATGGATCTTTAAAAAACCTTATAACGAATTTTTTTATCTGACTTTTAAACGCCCAATTTAAATTTGAGGCTATATTAATGGCATTAAAATCATGTATTGTTTGATTTTCGTCTATCGCACCGAACAAATATCTTATGCACCCGCAAATCTTTCAGCTTCTGATATGTATATAATTCTATCTTTCCTATAGCAATATCAGAATCCACTTCGTCGAGCACATCCTGTCCATGATTTCCCAATTCAATATCACGGATCTGCTCATAGATAAATACGCCTTCATCGAAAAAATCGAACAAGATCTGCTGAAGACCGGCTCTATAGAAATGAATCATGACATTTGTATCTAAAGATGCTCTCAATCGTCTAAATCTCCTATCAAATCAGCCAGATCGGCATCCTCTCCGCTGTTATGGTCAATAAGTTTTTCCCTGACGTCCTCTATGTCAAGCTGAAAACAAGCAAGAACTTTCCGCAGCGTTTCCTCTGGAATCGCATTATGATTATAATTGTAAATCGCATAATCAATATATTCATATGGTATATTAATTTCATTACTCTGCTCATTCAGTCTGGCATTTCCACCTACGCTCCGAAGCAGCCTGTTGACGCTTTTTTCCGTTTTTTCACTGTTTAACCGCAGCTTTTGATTAACGTCAATAATATTGAGATTTTCCAAACGATTCAATGTCATAGTAAAGCTGACCTTAAATTCGGACATAATTCTGGCAATATCCATAGCAGACAGATCTTTTCCCTGGGAATTTGATATCTCCAGATCTATGAATCTTAAAATATCATCATGCGGCATTAATAAACAGGCCGCAAAATAATTTGCCTCCTGCTCATTCACATCTGTACTTTTCCCGTTAATCGTTATGTGATTATCAATAAAAGAATTATCCCTCTCCAAATGTAAGATAACATGCCCAATTTCATGGGCAAGCGTAAAGATTTCTCTCGACAAACGGCTGCAGCTGTTTGTAAAAATGATAATATCATTGTCTCTTCTTACAGTAAAACCAAGATCCGCATTTTCCCCAAGCGGATACCTTAATAACTTAAATTCCTGTCTTTCGCAGTCTTGAAACAAATCCAGAATCCCATATTTGCTTATTTTACACTTTTCTCTAAAAGAATTCGCTTTCTTACGAATTTCCAGCTTTCTGTCTTCCTGCATACATGTACCTCCTAAATCATATTCCGGTGTTGAAGTTTATCGTACATGTGCTTATTCGCATAGAATAAATCCAGCATATCAAATATTTTCTTAGAAGATTCGTTTTCTCCGCCGGCTCTATAGGAAACTGCGGGAGTCTCGTCAAGCACTCTTGTTATATCTCCTACTGTTACGCCAAGCACTTCTGCAATTTTAGAGAGAATATCAAATGTAATACTACTAACTCCGCTCTCAATTCTTGCATACTTCTGTCTGCTGATTCCGATCTGGTCAGCAAGCTGCTCCTGAGTGAAATTTCTTGCACTTCTCAGTGCCCGGATCCGGCTGCCTAATTTTTCATTCATGAGCAATCCCTCCATTTCTCCATACCGACATCTATTCCATAAATAACCAAAACTGCCCTTACACTATTATTTTAGCACAATATGAGCGAGCGTCAATACAGAATGTTATATTTTTATAACATTAATCTTATTACATGTTTCAATTTTGCAACATAACATCCCCCATCAGCTCCCCCAGCAGATTCTCCTGATACCCCGCCAGTCCTTCCTTCTGCACCAGTTCCGCAGTACGGCGCAGTTCTTCATTCTTCAACCGCTTCAGCCTTGCCAGCTGCCTGCCGCTCAACGATTCATTGGAAACCGATCTGCGGTAATCGTCCGGTCCCATCCTCCACAGGCAAAGCGCGCTCCCGTAGCGCTGCCACAGCCGGTCCGCTATATCCATTCCGGCCGGATCGAGGTCGCCGCTGTAGCGGATGAGAGCCCCGCTTTCCGCCAGATGATCCAGCAGCTGGATTGCGGCCACGCGCAGCTGCCCAGACGTACACACGATCGAAACGTCCCGATCTTTTACGTTTTCCGTTAAATGCAGAAAAACCATCTCGTTTTCAACCACATAGACCGTATTACGGGCGGCTTTTGCGCCGGTAACGGATCTTAAGTTCTCCGCCGTAAGAACATAGGGTTCATTTCGATGATAAAAGGCCTCGTAGGCCGGATGGAAGCCGTCCGCCGTTTCCAGCCGCACCCCGAATACATGAACCATGCTGGCGATATTGTCGGCCACGATTCCTGCCGACTGCATACATTCCCGCCATTCATACGCGCTCTGCGGCACATCGGTGTTCTGCTGGAAACAGACCGCATGTGTCAAAAGCTGCCCGGCCGCAGTTCCCCGGTCAAAATAGTGCGGATTCCCGGAAATATCCGCCGCAAATACCGCCAGAAAACACTCTTCTTTCTCCATTTCTTCGATCCGGTTCAAGGCCCTGCCGGTATTCTGCGCTAAGAGTTCCGCTTCTTTTGGATCTTTGCCGAATTCCTTTGCAAGGATCTGGAAACCGTATTTTTTCCGGCGCTGCATTTCCCGGATCCAGCAGAACGCCGCCGTTTTGTTTTCCCCGCCGCCTTCAAAACCGGATAAGAGCTTTTCGAAAAATTCCTCTTTTGCCCTCTGCTTTCGCGCTTTCTGTTCCTGGTTCGTATAAAGCGCCCCCGCAAAATAATTTTCCAGAACCGCCTTCATATCGACAGGCGCAAAGCGGCTCTTCTGCAAGCCCTGCTCAAACTCCCGGAAAGTTACTTTTACGGTATCTTCCGGAAACGTTTTTCCAATAATGCCTCCGATCGCTCTTTGTTCCGCCTCAGTGGCATTGCGAAGCGTAACGCTGCCCGCGATCCTTCCATAACTTTTCCACTTTTTCCAAAGTTCCTGCATCAGCCTTGCGCAGGCTTCATTTTTCTTCAGATACGCGGCGCATTCTTCGTTATTGCACATCTAAGATCCTTTCATGCCCGTTCCATGTGTAGCGGATCACCGTCACGATCCGGGAGTTCATCGGCCTGTGAAGCTCCGCGATCCGGATTCCCTTCACCGTTTCATAGCAGCCCCACAAAGACTGGGAATTCATAATATAATCCAGATCCATCTTATCCACCAGTTCGAACATACTGCTGATATTTTTATCGTCCACTCCGGCAAACGCCTCGTCCAGCGCGATCATCCGCGGATGTTCCTCATAATCCGCCTTTTTATACCGCGCGTTTACCGCCGCAAAGAGAGGGACATACATTGCCATTGCTTTCTCTCCGCCGCTGAACCGGTTAAAGGCCGCGTTTGTCAGCGGCTTTTTATTCTCCCCGCCCCGCCTGTAGAACATTTGAAATTCAAACCATTTCCGATAGTCCAGCGCGTCGCGGACCAGTTCCATATAATTGATCAGACCGCCCTCTTCTTCCAGCCGCATCTTCTCTGTCCGGATCCTGCTCCGGAAATGCCCCGCGACTTTTTCAATGTCCTCCACTGTCAGCAGTTCGCGGTCCCGCAGCAGGATCTGCTCCAGTTCCGCCGTATCCAGTTCCGCATCATTTTCCGCGCTTCCCGGCTTCCATTCCAGCGAAAAACTAAGCCCCATAGAAGTATCCAGCTGCTTCATGAGATTCGACATATCTTTCACCCAGCTCCGGCTTTCCGCGATCCGGTCGGTCAGCTGCTGGCTGATCGTCTGCGACAGAATATCCTCGAATAATTCCCGGTCTTTCTGCCGGATCAGGATCTCCGTCTCTTCGATCGCCGCGTGCAGGATCTGGTAAAATTCTTCCAGAAACACCTTTTTCCCGTTCCATGCGGATACCACCCGGACTCTTTTCCGAAGCGGCTGGAACCCGGCGCTTACGCCGGACTGTTCGCCGAGCGATTCAAAACATTCCTCGATCGAAGTTCCGTAGCTTGCAAGGCTGCCGTTGTGCTTCTGATACACCTGGACCAGCGCCTGCAGCATTTCCCCATACTCGCGGTTCTTATCACTGTCCCGCAGCAGTTTCAGCGCCTCTTTCGCGCAGTCCTGCAGCGTACGGTTTTCCCGTTCCAGCACCAGTTTCAGCGCCAGTTCTTCCTCAAAACAATCACGCAGCAGCGTTTCCTCCGCGATCAGTTCCTGCATCCGCAGTTTCTTTTCCGGTTCGGATTTCTGCAGTTCTTTCAGCGTCTGGTCTTTTCGTATGTAATCCGCGCCGATGTTTTTTTCCTGCTCTTCGATCTCCCTGACCGCGTTATTTAACTGCGCCAGCCGTCTGGCTTTCTCTGCGATCTCCGGCCTGCTTAGATATTCTTCATACTGGCCGATCTGTATGTCGCACTCTTTGATCCTGGTGCTGCAGGAACGCTTATCCGCAAACGCGTCGTCCATTACCTGTTCATCCTGTTCCAGATACTCCTGCCCCGTAAGCAGATTGCTCCTTGTTGTTTCCAGTTTCAAAAGCAGTTCCTTACATTCCCGCCACAGATCCTGATATTCCTCCAGAGCGTCCTCGGCGTCCTGATACTCGCTTTCCGTTCTGCCGTAAGGAAGCGGCCTGCACTTCTGGATCATCGCCTGATACTGCACCTGTTTTTTTGCTTCCCACTCCGCGGCCTTCTGCTCCTTTTGCGCAAATTCCCTTAAAATGCGCTCCAGTTGTGCGCGGCACTCTTTTTCGCAGCCAAGAGAGCGGTCCAGGCCGTAAAAATCCGGAATACCCTTATATTCCGATTCCATCTGCCCGATTCCCTGTTCAACCGAAGTTTCCTGTTCCTGAAGTTGTAAAAGTTCCTGTTCCCCTTCCGCGATTTCCTGTTTCAGGGCTTCGATCTTCTGCTGCTTTTTCTTCTGCCGCGTCAGATATCCCAGAAATTCCGGTTCTTCCTTTCTGGCTCTGCCCGCCAGGATCCCCTGCATAAACCGGCCGTCTTCTCCGAGATAGATTCCGTTTTCCGTTCCCGCTTTTTCATAAATGCTGCTTAAGATCCTGCGGACGCTTTCCGCCGTCTGCGGCGGCAGTTTTTCGCTTACGGTCAGTTTCGAAAAACCGGAAGTTCCCTGCTGCGGCACATAGATAACCGTATCCAGAAACTCCGGACAAATTTCTGCGATCTTTGCAAAATCCTGATCCGATACGACCAAAGCATCCAGCAGTCCCATAGCCTCCAGCTGCGCTTCCAGCACCGCACATTCCGCTTCTTCCAGCCCGTCCGCAAACTCTACCGTCCGGTAAAAAGGAACGGCATCGATCCCGGCCTCTTTTAAACGCTGCCTGGAACAAACGATCGTTTTGCTTTTCTCCGGCTCGATCTCTTCCCGGTTTTGCAGATCTTCCAGTTCCTGTCTTACGCTTTCCAGTTTTTCCCCGCAGATCTGCAGTTTCTGCCGGAGCATCTGCCGCTTTTTCAGCAGCTCTTCCCTCTGCGGTTCATAATCGCCGCGGAGCAGTTCCTGAATCTGTCCGGCATCCGCAAGATTCTGATATTGCCGGATCCGGCTTTCCGCCTCATTTAAAACAACTTCCTGCGGTTTCCAGTATTCCGCGGTTTTCGCCCGTTCATATAATCGGCTGATCCAGTCGTCCTGACTTTGCAGCACCTGCTGCTTGGCTGCGTCCAAAGCCTGTTCCTTTTCGTTCCTGACCTTGCGGATCTGCTCCAGTTCCTCCGCAAATTCATCGTATTTGCGTGCGATTTCCGCAAAATCGCAGACCAGCTTCTTACATTCCTCCACCAGCTTTTTGTACAGCAGAAGACTGTTTGAGATCTCTTCCGCCCCATCCGTCCGTTCCATTCCGAGAAAACGCAGCACGTTTTCATGCCCGTCCCACTGCAGGAGCTCCTGCTGCTCTTCCATGCTCTGTCTGCGGCGCTTTAACGTTTCCTGATGGCTTTCCAGCATATCCCGGAGCCTTTTTAATTCCTGTTCTTTCCGGAAAATCTTCTCTTTATATTCATCGATCTTAACCGCCAGCCGATGCTCTTTTTCCTGCATTTCTGCTTTCTCTTTTCTGGCGTTTTCCAGCTTGCGGTCCATCTCCTGCAGATCCGTATCCAGAAGTCCGTTTCGTTCCGTTTCCGCTAATTTCTTCTGTTCCGCGAGTTCCTGCAGACGGGTTTGAAAATCCTGCAGGGCGTCGCTCAGTTTCTGCTTTTCCTTCTGCTGTTCTTCGTATTCCTGCTGCGCGCTTTCCGTTTCTTCTTTCTTTTTCAGATAAAACTGCGCTTTCTTCGCCAGCATATACTGGTTGTAGCGCGTATATTCAGTCCGGATGATCTTAACATCGGAAAAAGCGCGGTTTAACAGATCCAGGCTGTCCTGGATCTCATCCATCTTTTCCATTGCTTCCACCATCGTGCGCAGATCCTCGTCCGATAATGTCTGTAAGGATTCATTTAAAATATCATACACTCTGGTCGGTTTAAATTCCTTGGAAAGTTTCGGCGCGCGCACTTTCACAAGCAGGCGGATAAACTGTTCATACTGCTCGGCTTTCCGGAATCCGAAGATATGCTGATTGACCATTTTCTTATATTCGCCCGGAGTATCGGTAAACAGATTGCCCTCTCCGAGGATTCCTTTCAGTTCCCGTTTGTCATAAGGGATCCGGGTGCTTCCCGTCTCTTTATACAGCAGCAGATCATGCCCGATCCTCCGGCCGTCCAGAATGATAAATCCCCAGAAATCCATTGGTTTTCCGCGCTTCGCCCGCTGCCCGATCCCGATCGTGCGGTATGCTTCCGTGTGTTCTTTCTTAAATTCCAGAAAAAGATAGCCGGTCGCCTCGTCTCTTCCCTCTTCCCCCAGAAAATAATACTCCATCCTTCTGTCGTTGGAGCCAAAAGGATCCAGACGGCTCGGCGTGCGGTCCCCGTCCAGGACAAAAGGAATAAAACTCTGCGTCGTGATTGATTTTCCGGATCCATTCTGCCCCCGCAAAAGGAGTTTCCCGTCATAAAATTCAAAATCTTCTTCGTCATACAGCCAAAAATTTACGAATCCGATACGATTCATTTTCCACCGATCACTCAATCTGTTTTTGCCTCCTTAAAAGTCCTCCGGGTAAAATCCCGCCTGCCTTCCCGCTGCCGGAAGAATGTGCACCATGTCATTCTCCTCCAAAAGCAGCATCCAGTCTTTCATGTAGCGGATCACCGCATCGATCAGCTTCGCTTCATCCATTTCCCGGTATTCTTTACTCCATCCCGCGCCCCATTTCTTTCTGCAATTCAGGATCAGTTCCGAGAAACGCTGTCCGGAAACCGTTATGATCTCATTGTCCTGTTTTACCAGACTGCCGTCCTGCAGGGCCTGCCGGATATCGGTGCAGAGTAACAGAACAATCTCCGGGAGCATGGCGTCCCGCGGATGAACCTTTCCGCAGCAGTCGTCCTCGTCCAGCGTCAGAAACGCCGCATTTTTATAAATATCCAGTTTTCCGCCCAGATTTTCTTCCAGATATTTGGCAACCCAGTGCCTCTGGTTTTTCAGATACAGGGAATCCGCATCCTCGTTTCCGTTCCAGTACATGGCCGGACATACCGCAAGCTGCCGGTACACCCGGTTGATCCTCGCAGAGCCTCTGTCCTCCTGGATCTCTTCGAATCTCTGCTTTTCAAAATCCTCCCATGTTTCAAACTCCGATATATCCATAGGAAAATTCACCGCAAAATACTTGGAATATCCGGTATTTTCATACAGCACTTCCTGCCCCTGCTCCAGCCCGAAGGCTTCGCTGCTTCCTTCATAGACCTTAAGCATCTGCATCCGCTCCATATACTGCAGGGTGCGCACCAGCGCTTTTCTCTGGGAAAAAGAAGTCCAGTCGATCCGGATCTCACCTTTTAATTTCGTCTCGACATAGTCAAGCAGCTCCGAAAGAAGAAACTGCTCGCCCTCTTCCTTGTCCTCCAGATACATCAGTACCACGCATAAAATACAATAATCCAGAATATCCGTAAAATCCTGGATTCCCATAAAACTTTCTGCATGGGCCGGTATCTTTTCCAGCTTCAGCAGATTTTCCGTATGGATCAGTTTCCATCCCAGCTGTTCCACCACGAACCGCTGGAACTTTCCGATTTCCCTTTTTACCCTGTAAAACTCTTCTTTCTCGGCATCTTTGCAGATCCAGAATTTTTCAAAAAGCGTCCTTACTGCATTCATATTATCGAAACTCCAATATATAAGCCGGCATGGTCAGATCGCCGTCCTCGCACTTCAAAACACATGTGCCCTCTTCCTGCAATAACCGGTATTCCTGTCCAAATTCGGTCTGACCGGATCTCTGCGCATTCATATTCGCCCTTGTGATCCATTGTAAAAACAGATTTTTCGTCATTTCCGGAACCGTTCCTTCAATCTCCGCAAATACGATCTTCTGATCCTTCACATAACGCATAACGGTTTCTTCCTGCTTTTTCACGCTTTGCAGATACGCTTCCCGCTGCATCATTTTTTCCAGCGTCCGGTCGGAAAAACCGCGTCTGTCCTTTCTCTCATGATAGATCCGCGTATGGGGCCTGATCTGAAATTCCGCCGGAGTTTCCGCATAAATGCTGCTGTTGATCCCGTCCGCTTCCCTCGGGCTGTTTGTTTTCAAATGCTGGATCTTCTGTACGCCGAAGAGATGGGCGGACAGGCGGTGCGCATCTTCGAGTTTTTCGCATTTTAAAAACATCTGCAGAAACTTCTGATAGTCGTCCTTGCGGCTGATCCCCCAGTTCTGCAGCTGTACGATCAACGCCGCATTCTGGATAATGCTCCGGATGACATCATTCGTGATCTTTAAAACCTTACGGCTTTCACATTCCCTTTCCGGAGTATCCAGAAACCATCGTTTCAGGGAATCCCATTTTCCCATAACGTTTTCCCGGATATCCGGCTCCAGATTTCCGTTCATTTCCAGGAGCGCGTGGGGAATATCCAGTTCGCTTCTGACCACTTTTTCCAGAACCGTATTTTCAATGACCGGCATCTGGCGCACCAGAACCTGTTCCATCCGTTTGGAATAGTGCTGCAGTTTCTGGACAAAATCCGTCAGATAAGTGATAAATTTATCCTTATGCAGAACAAATTCCACGGATTTCATCAGACGTTCCGTTTTCCCGGAATAAAAATCCCTTAAATAATCCTGATAATTCTGATTCAGCCGTTTGAAATCCTCCTGCAGCAGATTCCACCACTCATTTACTTCCTTTAAACCGGCGTCCTGCATCATATCTGCTTCTTCCAGGCTCTTTTCCAGCCGCACAAAAAAGTTCGTGGACAGATTCGCCGATTCCATGAACAGATTCTCCAGCCGCACTGTCAGCCGCTCGATCTCCACCGCATATTCCGACATGGTATACCGGTACTGCTTGTTTTTATAATCCTGTATCGTATACACCTTGCCCGGATCCTGGATCGGCGTTAAGTTCTTCCATTTGACCAGCGCTCCCAGATCAAGCTCCAGCTGGTTCATCGTATAACCGGCAAATTCATTTTCCTCTTTCAGCCATGCAAACACATCTTCTTTATACAGCTGAAAATGCATCTTTTCATATTCACGATAAAAAAATCTCATGATCTTCCGGTAAATACCGGCATTCGGAACAGATAAATAGGACGTTTCACTGATCGATTCCAACCGCTGCATAACAATTTGGGCCTTTCTATCCGCAGCTGCGGATGTGGTGCTTATTTACGACAACATGTACTTCGTACCTCTTCCCCTGCCTTCGATCTTCACACGGCAATTCTTCAAACCGGATATTTTTCCCTTCTAAAATCAGTCTGGACAATTCCAGCGCATCAACCTCTATTGTTGCAGTATCATTTCGTTTGTAAGCCTTTGGCTTATATAAATACGGCTTCTGATATCCGCTTTTTACGGTCAGTTTTACCGTTCTGTCATTATTCTGCAGTTCCAGGGTGTAATCCGGCTGCGGCGTAATGCTGTCGTTCACTTTGTTTTCAATATCCAGACATGCCTGTTTTACATCCGGCAGTCCCTTGATATTGCCGTCGTCATCAATGCCGAAAAAAATTTCTCCGCCATCGTAATTTGAAAAGGCACTTACTGTTTTCAAAAACGTATTTGTTGTTCCATTATACGTAAAAACAACCGGGAAATCAATCGTATTTTTTTGCGATCGATTTCCCGGCTGATCCTTCATCATGATCCCGTATGATTTTTTGCCGCCGCAAGTTCCTCCACCGTCGGCATCACGCGCAGCGCTCCTTTGCGTGTCGTGACGATCGACGCGGCGAGGTTCGCCGTATCCAGCATTTCCGCAAGCCTTTCTTGATCCAGTCCGTCCAGTCCGTACTTTAAGACATAGTGGAGTACGGTTCCCATGAACGTATCCCCCGTCAGCCAGCGTATCTCATTGTCCGATATCTTAAGCACATCGCAATGCCCCAATCCATACTCCACGCACGCCCGCAGTCTGCCCTCGTTGCTCCACAGCGGAAAACGCAGATTCGGATCGAACGAGAGCAGCGCGCCCGCGTCATGCGCCTGCTCCCCGTCGTTGATGAACACCTCGGCGCTGTAGCGGTCCAGGATCAGCCGCAGGGTAAGCGCGCCGCCGTCC
>CANQDS010000044.1 GCA_947593655.1 uncultured Lachnospiraceae bacterium
ATTCCAGGGCATCCCCTTCCCGGATCTTGAGATCAAGCTCCGCGGAATACATTTTTTCCACTTTTGCATTCAGTTTTGCGTAGTACCCCTCTTCCGACTGCTTCAGGCGGGCGGCGTTTGCCGTAAGATTCCGGCGGTATTCGATCGCCTCCCGGCAGATTTCCGCCCGGTTGTATACATCGTTATATTTCATCATAACAAGAAAATCGTCCATATCCTCGCGCGGCTCCTTGTCGCCGAAAGCCTCGGCCTTCTCCAGATACAGCTGTTCCGAAAGCAGACGCTTCTCTTCCGTATACCTGCCCGTGCAGGCCGAAAGCCGTTTCATCTCCTCCGGGGCGATACCGGAGTAATCCAGCCTGTTCAGCATGAAATAGCCGGAATACAGGACTCCGCACAGAAAAGCCGCCGCAAAGCCGATGGGAATGATCTTGTAATGGATCAGCTTTTTGAATTCGTACCGCATCGATCTCCTCCATTTTCTTACTGCATGTTGTACTCTTTATAATTCTTCCCATCCAGATCCATTTCCGCGACGCCCGCTTTGATTTCGTCCCAAAACGGCGCATACATCTTATCTCCGATCTGGACAAGGCTGTTCGGATCCATATGGACACAGTCCGTATAATCGGCAATCCGCCGGCCGGTCTTGTCGATGATCTGCTTTGCATCATCCTGCCTGCAGTAAATGTACGGATCGCAAACGGAAAAGAAATATGCGTTTTCCGCGATCTTCGTACAGGAACCATCAGCCAGAGAGCAGCGGTACAGATCGCCGAATCCGTCTGAATAATAGATATTCTCATCGTCGTTATCGCAGGAAACGATCCTGCAGCCCGTATCGATGGTTTGAACGCTGCCTGTTTCCAGATCAACCCGGATCAGCTGGAGGATATCATTGACATAATAGTAATGCTTTCCGTCAATCATTCCCCAGGAGTTGGAACACTCATCGTCATACCAGTATTTCACCTGAAAATCCTTATCCAGCAGATAAGTGTGCAGCTGTCCGTCCACTTTCAGGTAATCCTTATTCAATATGACGATGTCAGCGATTGTCGTGCTGTCATCTATTTTTTTCTCCGGATCCATCCCGTCCGGAACAGGATTGCTGAATACTTCCGTGCCATCGGACGTATCCACGATATGTCCGTAGGGAATGAGCACTCCGTCTTTTTCCACAAAGGTTTCATATTCCCGGTAGAGCTTTTCGTGCCATACAAAATAGCCGCCGTATCCCGCATAGGCATCGCATTCCAGGGAATCATGCAGACACGAAGCGTCCCTGCAGTTGACGTTTAAATTTCCCTTATCGTCCAGCCTGCAGTAAAACTTGTCGATCCCCATACAGAAATATTTGTAATCTTCATTATAGAGTGCGTTTAATCCTCTGGACTCTGCATTGGAAAGCTTCGAAGGATCGCCGAATACGCCGGACGAACCGCTGCTGCATCCGGACAGGAACGCGCAGAGCGCCCAGACGGCCGCCTCTGCCGCAAAAATTTTCTTTGCCATAACTACCCCTCCGTCAGATGATAGGATTTGATCGCTTTGTCCATTCCAAAGGCCTCGCTTCCGGTATTGATGGTCAGGGCAAACAGGACATGATGCCCCTCTCCGAGCCCCGACCGGTCAATCTGCCGGCATACGTATTCTTTTGTTCCGTCATTCTCCCATAAAAGAGAATAAGCGCCATCAAAGCCGGGATACAGCTGTCCGTCGCAGAAGAGCAATGTCAGATATGCGCCCGTTTCATGTGTGCCGACATAATAAAGCCCGCTGCCTTTATGCAGAAAGACGTCACGGACCTCCGGAACATGGCGCTGGAAGTCCTCCGCTTCCGTACTGTCGAATTCCCCCAGAGAACCGGGCGTTTCATATTCCCGGCTGGATTCCTCATCCGGCGCTTCCAGACTGCCGTTGATGGAGGTAATGTTCATGTTGTGGAAAAGAACGGAATTTTCAAAGAATTGGACGCTGTCTTTATCATAGAACGGGATTCCGATAAACAATACTTCTTTTTCCTCATTTTCCGATACGCCGTATGGCGTAAACGTCACGTGAAACAGCTGCTCCTCTTCTAAAGTGAGCGCAACCGGATGGAGCCGCTCATAAGCGGAATCATCTATGGAAAATGGGATTAATTTCCCATCCAGAAACAGCATGGTAAGCAGCGAAGCCGTCTTCTGCTCGATATCCGGTTCGAAATCCATAGTTACCGTAACCCCGATTTCCACGTCGTTTCCATCATACACAATATCCTCACCTGCAAATTCGCCGTACGTTTTGTCCCCATGATCTCCTGTCCTGCATTTTAGGAAGTTCATGTTATAGCCCCAGCTTTCCGGCCCATTGTCATCTTCTCCGGATCCTTTCTGGGAATCCTCCTGCATGAGGGTTTCGCCTTCCTGCTGGGAATCCGGCAGATCGGCCCTTTGCTTTGCAGGGGAACATGCGGTGCATAACAGGCTGATCAGCGCGATGTTTATCAATAATTTCTTCATGATCTACCCCCCGTTAAAAGAAATGATTAGAGACAACCGGTATTCCTATTTTTGCAATTTCCTTTTTCATCTTCATAATAATTCCTCCTTAATTGCAATATTTTTTATAATTATATCATGTAAAATCATTAGATAATATCATTTTCATGACTTTTCTATCAGAATCATGCTGTTTTTTTTGAAAAATATGGAAAAATATTATATATTACTTTCTGAATGATAAAAATTGCAAAAAAAATCAGCCCGTCCTGCAATTTCGGACAGACTGATCAGATATTCTTTTTTTATTCTGGCGCTACGAGTTCATGCTCTTTTAAAGTGCTCTTTCCAGAACGTATATCTGCCACACGTCTTTCCAGTTCAGCTGTATTCGCCCTGCTGTAAAAAGGATCAGCAGATAATTCAAATGGAATACTATTTCCTCCTACGAGCTCCCGCAGGGATTTATTAACCCGCTTCCGGGTAAGCTCCACGATTCCCAGCCCCGTGATATCGACAAAACTGCACGGCAGCGGATCCTTCTTTAATTCCTCTTTCAGAAAAGCGATGAGCTGCTGTTCCTCCTGCGGGGATTTCATGTTGATGAAATCGACAAGGATCATGCCGGAGATGCTGCGCAGCCGAAGCTGGCGGGCAATCTCCGCCGCCGCTTCCAGATTAACGTAAAGGAGAGTTTCCTCCTTTTTGGACTGGTTCTTTCCGGTATTGACATCGATCACCGTCAGGGTTTCCAGCTGTTCGATAATGATGTTTGCGCCCGATTTCAGCCAGACGCGGGAAGAAAGCAGCTTTTCGATGTTTCCACGGATATGGTACAGCGTGCTTAAGCTCACGGCCTCATCGGAATAGAATGACAATAGCGGCTTTGCCACCGGGCAGAACGATGCGATTCCCTCGTAAATATCCGTCTGGTCGGTCAAGATCGCATCCAACTGCGAAAAATCGGCGCTTTTCAGGCGTTCAGCGTAAAACGGCGGATTCCGGTACAGTTCCTGAAAGGCTTCCAGATGCGGCGCGGTCCGTATCATGGTAAAAAAACGCTCCATCAGTGAGCGGATATCGTCGGCAACCGCTTCCATCGGGTATTCCGCCGCTGCCGTGCGAATTACAATTCCAAATGGTACATCCGGCGCTTTACCGCCTTCGGAAAGAACCAGTTCCTCCAAAAGCGCCCGGTAGGTTCCCCGCTGCTCTTCGGACAGTTTCCGCGATACGGAAAGGGCGTTATTCTGTGTTGTTAAGACTGCGCAGTTTCCCTGCAGGGACAGATTACAGGTTACGACCGGATCTTTGGTCTTCACGGCGTCGCGTACCACCTGAACCAGGATCTCATCTCCCATGCAGAGCGCCTTCTTCTTCGACTGTTTCCGGGTAAAAACGGCGTTCTTTGCATCTTCCAGCGGGAGAAAACATTTCTGCGTCCGGGAAATGCGCACGAATGCCGCCTGAATGCCCGGTATGACATCCTCCACGCGGCCGATAAAAATGCTGCCGAGCAGAGTATTCCCTTCCGGTTCGGACATCTGGAAATCCACGAAATTGCGGTTCTCATCCAGAATAATATAAGCGATATGGCTGTTTTCTCCAAGCCGGATCCGTGTAATGGCAAGCCGGTTCATGCGATCTCCTCCCCCATATCCAGAAGCGGAAGAAAACGGCCGTCCTCCGTCCGTGCGTAGATTTCCCTGCGGTGGACGGAAACAGCCGGGGTGGCGCAAATGCCCAGCCGCTCAAAAAGCGCGTCAAGCACCAGTTCCGGCTTTACGTTTTCCGTGCTTCCGGTGGAGACCTTTAAGAAAAAGCAGATCCCGCCGCACTCCCCGGCGCAGAATTCGTACACGAGCGGTTTCAGATCCAGCGCGCGCTCCCCTTTTTTCGTTTTCTTGACGACGGTAAACGACTCCGCATCCCGGAAATGCTTTTTGATCTTTTCTTCCCACTCCTCCGCGGAATACGACGGAAGGAAGCCCTCCGGAAGCCTTAATTCATAGTCGGCGGCGGCAACCTGCGACATGGCGCTCTTCGCGTCGTCCGAAAGGCGCACATAGCCGGTGACTTCCACTCCGTCCGCCATCGTTTCGTTCAGTGCGCGGATCGCTTCGCTAGAAGACGGCGAAGAATGGGCTTCGATGTCGAAATATTCCCCGTCGCTTGTTAAGCCCACGCCGAGCGGAGCCGCAAACGACATGATCTGGTGCGGGGAAAATCCCGCGGAATAGCAGATATCGATACCGGCGCGGCGCATGGCTTTCTGGAAATAGCGCATCATATCCAGATGCCCAACGAATTTCATGACGCCCCGTTTCCGGAATTTAATTCTTATCTTCAAAACAGACACCTCCACCAAACGTCCGGGCTCCGCAGCCGGAACACTGTTGCCGGCAGTTCGGCGTCACCGTTTCCGCAAGGGCATTTTTCCATTCGCGGAGCAGAAATTCCTTTGTGACGCCCGCATCCAGAAAATCCCATGGAAACAGTTCTTCTTCGAAACGGACGCGCCGGTTGTAAAAGTCGATGGAAAGGCCGCAGGCTTCAAACGCGTCCAGCCATTTTCCAAAATCAAAGAATTCCGACCATGCATCGAAAAACGCCCCGTTTTCATAGGCTTTTTTGATCACATCGGAAAGGCGGCGGTCGCCGCGCGCGAGCACGCCCTCTAAGACCGTAACCTCCGCTTCGTGCCAGTTGTAGCGGATGCTCTTATGGTTTAACTGCTCCCGCAGATGACCGTTTACGATCCCCGCTTTTGCGATATAATCCTCCGGAGCGCCCATCGACGCCCACTGGAACGGGGTAAACGGCTTCGGCACAAAAAAAGAGGTGCTGATCGTGATCTGGCACTTGCCGTTTCGTTCCTCCTTCGGAACCGTATCATAATAAAGCATCGCGATTTCATTGGCCAGCTCCGGGATCGCGCGGATATCCGCTTCGGTTTCGGTCGGAAGGCCGAGCATGAAGTACAGCTTGACCTTGTTCCAGCCGCCGGAAAACGCCTCTTTCGCCCCGTGCAGGATATCTTCTTCGGTCAGTCCCTTGTTAATGACGTTTCTTAAGCGCTGCGAACCCGCTTCCGGCGCGAACGTTAAGCTGCTCTTGCGGACGTCCTGCACCTTGCTCATGACGTCAAGGGAAAATGCGTCGATCCTGAGCGACGGCAGGGAAATATTGATGCCTTTTTCGCGGCATTCCCCGATCAGAAACTCCACCAGCTCCTCGAGCTGCGAATAATCGGAAGAACTTAACGAACTTAACGAGATCTCCTCATAGCCGGTCGAGGCGATCATCTTCTGCGCCAGCTCCTTTAAGCGGGAAACGTCTTTTTCCCGGTTCGGGCGGTAGATCATTCCCGCCTGGCAGAACCGGCAGCCGCGGATGCAGCCCCTCTGGATCTCCAGCACGATGCGGTCCTGCGTCGCCTTCAAAAACGGAACCACCGGTTTTTCGGGATAAACGGAATCCGTTAAGTTCCGGTCAACCTGTTTTTTGATCTTCTTTGGAATATCGTCCGCAAGCGGGGTAAAGGCGGCAAGCGTTCCGTCTTCGTGATAAGACGCTGCGTAGAGGGACGGCACATAGATCCCTTCCAGTTTCGCCGCTTCATGCAGGAATGCGGCGCGCCCTTTCTGCTCTTTCTTCATCTTCTTGTAGAGGTTTAAGAGCGCGTCATACTGCTCCTCCCCCTCGCCGATGTAGAACAGATCAAAAAATGCGGCGATCGGCTCCGGATTGTACGCGCACGGGCCGCCGCCGATCACAAGCGGATGTTCTTCCCCGCGTTCCTTCGCATAAAACGGGATCTGCGCAAGATCGAGGATCTGCAGAATATTGGTATAGCACATCTCATACTGAAGCGTGATCCCGAGAAAATCGAACTGCTTTAACGCATCCTGCGATTCCAGCGCAAACAGCGGAATCTTTTCCTCCTTCATGATCCGGTGGAGATCCGGCCACGGGGAATAGACGCGCTCGCACCAGGTATCCGGACGGCGGTTAAACAGCTCGTATAGGATCTGGATCCCGAGGTGCGACATCCCGATCTCGTAGACATCCGGAAAGCACATGGCAAACCGGATATCGATTTTTTCTAAGTCTTTCCGAACGGAATTCAGCTCGTTTCCGATATAGCGCGCCGGTTTTTCCACCCGCATCAGGATCTCATCGCTTAACGCCTGTTTTCTGAAATTACCGCTGCGACAGCTCATTCGTGATTTCCTCCCATGTCACGCCTTTTTCCACCATCAGCACCATGCAGTGGTACAGAAAGTCGGAGATCTCGTATTTGATCTCTTCCGGATCCGGATTCTTCGCCGCGATCACGATCTCGGTACACTCTT
Source organism: uncultured Lachnospiraceae bacterium (assembly GCA_947593655.1). Taxonomy (GTDB): domain Bacteria; phylum Bacillota; class Clostridia; order Lachnospirales; family Lachnospiraceae; genus Roseburia. The sequence continues at coordinate 6,839 of CANQDS010000044.1, forward strand.
CCCCGACTTTCTTTAAGATCTTGTCGATTCCCTTGTCGAACAGGTAATTCGTATAGGAACCTTCCTTCGGGTGCTCCTTCCGGTCTAAAATGATGTGATACACCTCTTCTAAGACCTTTAACGGATTTTTCTCAATATATTCCTTCTTTACGATGTTGTTAAAGAAGCAGGTCGGGTTTCCCGTGTGGCACGCGGCCCCTACCTGGGAAACCTTCGCAAGGATCGTATCGAAATCGCAGTCCGCCGTTAAGGACTTCACGTACTGGATATGACCGGAGGTCATGCCCTTGGTCCAGAGCTCGTTGCGGCTCCTGCTGTAATAGGTCATTTTCCCGATATTGATCGTGGTCTCAAACGCCTCCTCGTTCATGTAGGCAAGCATCAGGACTTCATCCGTGCGGTAATCCTGTACGATGACCGGGATCATGCCGTCCGAATTCAGCTTTAAGTCCGACCACTTCAAGTCCGGGGCGAAGTTGTCCATCTTGATTCCCTCACGGGAAAGCGCGGACTTTAACTGCATAATGTCCGTTTCAATATCGTTGATAAAATCGCCGGAAATGCCCCGGATGTTCGACCGCTTCAAAAGGGATACGATCCTGTCGTAATCGTATTCCGGAAGCTGTACGATATAGGGAACGCTTGTGATATTTTCCACCGCGTCCAGAATATCCGTATTCAGCACCAGAAGTTCATGGATGGAATCTTCCAGCCCGTTCCGGTTCTTAAACAGAAAGTCCACGTTGCGGATCGAAACCAGGATCCGGTCTTTCCCGAAGCGCCGGGCGGCCTCTTCCATCAGCGGGAAGCTCGAACGCTTCGAACCGTTTAAGACGACCTGAAGGCAGCCGGCATAAAGTAATTTCTTAACATCTTCAAGACGCCGGATATTCCCGCCGGCGCATACTTTAATCTCAAGGTTGCGGTTGATCTCCTTGATGGTGTTAATGTTCTTTTCATGTTCTTCATCTTCTTCGGAAAGGTCGAAGATGAACAGCTTGTCGATACCGCTGTCATTGTACATCCGGCAGAGATGGTAAACATCGTCGATTTCCGTGAAATCGCTGGCGGAGCGCACCGCCTTTCCTTTTTTCAGATAGATCGTTGCTACTATATTTTTCTGTTCCATTCCGTCATAAACTCCCTTTTGTCGATAAAATACCCGTAACCCTCGGATCCGGCGCCGAGGCTTCATCCAGTGCCCGTGCAAACGCCTTGAACATCGCCTCGATCATGTGGTGGGTGTTCCCGGCGTTTAAGACCTTAAGGTGCAGGTTCATCCCTGCGGAATAAGATACGGCATAGAAGAACTCCTTCACCGTCTCCGTATCCATCGCTCCAACCCGCTCGGCCGGAAATTCCGCGTCGAAAACCAGGTACGGCCGTCCGGAAAGATCGACCGCGCAAAGAACCAGTGTTTCATCCATCGGCAGGATGCAGCTTCCGAAACGGCGGATGCCTTCCTTGCCGCCGAGCGCCTCCCGGATGGCGTTTCCCAGCACGATTCCGCAGTCTTCGACCGTATGGTGCGGATCGACATGAAGATCGCCGCTGCAGTTTAACGTAAGATCGAAAAATCCGTGCCTTGAAAAGCCTTCCAGCATATGGTCGAAAAAGCCGATCCCGGTGCTGATTTCGGAAACGCCGCTTCCGTCCAGATCAAGAACCGCCGTAATATCCGTTTCTTTTGTTTTCCGTTTCACCGACGCCGTGCGCATCTTTCCATTCTGTTCTGACATGACATTCTCCTCCTGTCAAAGGCCGGTACTGTCATCCCACTCACTTCGTTCGCGGGACAGTACCAGGCTCCTTTTTGTGCTTGTCTTATTCTTCAAAGCGCACCCGCACGGAATTGGCGTGGGCCGTCAGGTGCTCGCATTCTGCGAACGATGCGATATCCGGATACACTTCCCGCAGCGCGTCCCGCGAATAGGAAATAAGGCTGGAGCGCTTGATGAAGTCCTCCACCCCGAGCGGGGAGAAAAACTTCGCGGTTCCGTTGGTCGGCAGCACATGGTTCGGCCCCGCAAAATAATCGCCCAGCGGTTCCGAGGAATGTTCCCCGAGAAAGATCGCGCCCGCGTTTTTCACACGCGTCATGATCTCAAACGGATCCTTTGTCATGATCTCCAAATGCTCGGAAGCGATCTCGTTGACGGCGTCTAACGCGTCGTCCATATTCTCCGCAACCAGAATGTATCCGTAATTGTCCAGCGATTTCTGGATGATCTCTTTCCGGGAGAGCAGCTCGGTAAAGCGCTCCGCTTCTTTGGCAGCCTCTTCGGCCAGCGTCCGGCTCGTGGTAATAAGGATCGCGGACGCCATTTCATCGTGTTCCGCCTGCGAAAGCAGATCCGCCGCGACATAGCGCGGATTTGCGGTCTCGTCCGCAAGGACGAGGATCTCGCTCGGCCCCGCGATCGAATCGATCCCGACATAGCCGAATACGGCTTTCTTGGCAAGCGCCACATAGATATTGCCCGGCCCGCAGATCTTGTCCACTTTCGGAATGCTTTCCGTGCCGAACGCCATTGCGGCGACTGCCTGTGCGCCGCCCGCCTTGTAGATCTCGTCCACGCCCGCTTCCTTTGCGGCTACAAGCGTCGAAGGAGCGACTTTCCCGTCTTTTCCGGGCGGCGTGCACAATACGATGCGCGGCACGCCCGCAGTTTTCGCCGGGATCACGTTCATCAGCAGCGAAGACGGATAAGCCGCCTTACCGCCCGGCACATAGACGCCGGCCGAGGCCAGCGGCGTTACTTTCTGCCCCAGGATAATGCCCTCTTCACAGGTCAGCCACGAGTTCTGCCGCTGCTTTTCATGGTATTTCCGGATATTGGCAAGCGCTTTTCGGATAACGGCAAGCAGGGCCGGATCCGCCTTTTCATAGGCTTCGGCGATCTCCTCTTCCGTTACGCGCACATTCGATGCGTCGATATCCACTCCGTCAAACTGCTTCGTATAGGAAAAAACAGCCGCATCCTTCCTCGTCCGCACATCGTCTACGATCGCATGAACCCGCTCTTCAAACTCCTGATAGTTGTTCGGGCTCCGTTTCAGCAGGCTGTTTAAAATGTCGTTTTTCGTCGTTTCGGTTAAATCTAAAATCCTCATTTAATAAAATCCTCCTTTGCTTACTGGATCGCGGCCTTTAAGCTGCGAATCAGCCGGGTGATGCGTTCGTTTTCCATCTTCATGCTGACCTGGTTGACGACAACCCGCGCGCTCAACGGGCAGACTTCCTCGAGAATGGCAAGCCCGTTCTCTTTTAACGTCGTTCCGGTCTCCACGATATCGCAGATCACTTCGGACAGGCCGACGATCGGCGCAAGCTCGATGGAGCCGTTCAGTTTGATGATCTCCACCGTCTGGTGCTTTTTATTGTAAAAATAATCTTTGGCAATATGCGGATATTTCGTCGCGACACGGATCTGTTCGTGGTGCTGCAGAAGCTCACGGGCGCTCTCCGGCCCGCAGATGCACATCCGGCATTTCCCGAACCCCAGATCCAGCACTTCGTAAATGCTGCGCCCTTCCTCTAAGATCGTGTCTTTCCCGACGATCCCGATATCGGCCGCCCCGTATTCCACATAAGTCGGGACATCCGGCCCTTTGGCAAGGAAAAAACGAAGTTTCTGCGCTTCGTTGACAAAGATCAGCTTGCGAGTGTTCTTGTCCCGGATCTCCTCGCAGGTGATCCCGATCTGTTCAAACAGTTCCATGGTCTGGTTGGCGAGACGCCCCTTGCCGAGGGCGAACGTCAGATATCTCTTTTCTTCCATTTGTTATGATACTCCGTTTGTTATGATACTCCGTCAAAAAATTCTACTCTGGTAATGTTTTTCGCCTGCGCATAGTAAATATAATCCTCCCGCGTCCGGCTGCCGTCTGCGGCGACGAGCGAAGCGGATATCCCTTCCCGGCGCAGCTTTGATGCCCGGCGGATCGCCCTTGCGCTGTTTTCCTCCGTAAAAACGATCAGCGCGCCGTTATCCGGCAGGGAAACGGCGATCTTCTGGCGCGAAAGCGCGGCCATCAGCTGGTCGACGACGATCCCAAAGCCGATTGAAGGGGCCTGCCTGCCGAAATAGCTGAGCAGCTTGTCGTAGCGCCCGCCGCGCACGATCGGTTCTCCCGTCCCAAACGTATAACCGAGAAACAGGATTCCGGTGTAATAGCGGTAATCGCTGATGATTCCGAGTTCATAAGAAATATAGTCTTCGATTTCATAGAGCTTAACATAGCGGTAGAGCTGTTTTAATGCCTGAAGCGCCGAAAGGATCTGCGGATAGTCCGCAGCCAGCCCTTCAGCCGCAGAAAGCTCCTCCTCTTTTATATCAAAGCTTCCCAGCATTGTAAACAGGCGTTTTAAATTTTCATCGATGGAAAGCGTCTCCGTAAACTCCTCCACGCCGAAAAAGTTCTTGTTGGAGATCAGCTCCCGGAGCGTCTGCTCTTCTTCCTCGCCAAGCCCCGCAGCCGCAACCAGCCCCGAAAAGAACTGTGCGTGCCCGACCGAGATCCGAAAATCCCGCAGCCCGCAGCTTTTCAGGCATTCCGCCGCCATTGCAAGGATCTCCGCGTCGGCGGAAACGGAAGCGTCGCCGATCAGTTCCGCGCCGCACTGGGTGGATTCCTTTAAGCGCCCCTGATAATCAGAGGAATTGAGGAAGGTATTGCCCATGTAGCAGAGTTTGACCGGCATGTCATCGTCCACATAGTATTTTGCGGCGCTGCGCGCGATAGACGGCGTAAAGTCCGGCCGAAGCACTAAAGTATTTCCCTCTTTATCAAAAAATTTGTACAGATCCTTCGAAGGCGTCGTTCCGATCTCCTGTCCGAAGATATCAAAAAATTCAAAGGTCGGCGTCTGGATATCGCGGTATCCGTATTTCAACAGAACGCCGTGGAGCTGATCCTGAAGCAGCAGCTTCTTCTGGCACTCCCCGTTATAGATGTCACGCACGCCGTCCGGCGTATGCAGCCGTTGATTTCTCATAGTCTTGTCCTCCGTTGCTTTACTGTGGTACAGTGCTAATATGCTACCATAGAAAATTATCCCTGTCAATCCCTGGAAGCGAGATCTTTCTGCATCATGTCCAGATAGGGCACGAAAAGCCCGCCCGCTTCCGGCAGAAAATAGCCGGGATCGAGTTCGTCATAGCGGAAGCTCTTCCGCCCGCCTTCTTTTGCGCGCTCCCAGAAGCGCATCAGTTCCGCAAAACGCAGATAGTAAAATTCGTTCCGGTGCGTAAAGAAGATCAGAAGGAACGCGATTCCCTCCTGCTCCTCGAAACGTTCCATGAAAGCGACCTGATGCTCGTGGATATTCGCGAGGGGAAACGTATCCGTGTTGCATTCCTTTGCGTCGAAACAGACCGGGATCCCCTGAACGGCGCCGATGTAATCGACCGTGCTCTTCTGATCGAAATAGGCCAGCGTGATGTGGCGGCTTTCCTTGTCGATCGCGACCGGCGTGATCGGCGTCGGGATCTTCTGAATCAGCGCAAGGCGGTTTTCCCGGTATTTTTCATTGGTGCGGTTTAAAAGTTCCTCGAACGTCGAGCCGCGCAGCCCCCGCGAGTTCCATGTCGGCATAGCTTTGCTCCTTTCAGACCGGGATTTCCATGATCTTCTGATAGATTTCCGGCATCGGCGCTTCGACCGTCAGTCCGTCCGGAAACTGCAGCAAAAAAGCGTGCAGAAGCTGGTAACGGACGCCGTAACGCTCCCGGAAACGGCGGTTTTCCTCTTCGCTTCCGTATTTGGCGTCCCCGATGACCGGATGGCCGATCGCCGCCAGATGCGCCCGGATCTGATGGCTTTTCCCGGTGATCAGGCGGATTTCAAGGAGCGTGCAGCCGTTCTGATAAAGCAGCGGGCGGTAGGCCGTTTCAATGCGCTTTGCGCCCGGCAGAGGCTCATCGGATACCGATACCCGGTTGTGTTTTTCGTCCTTGGAAAGGTATCCGGACAGATGCGCTTCTTCGGTGATGCTGCCGGATACGACGGCGCGGTAATATTTCCCGATTGTGCGCTCCCGCAGCATTTCCGAGAGCCGCTGCGAACCCGCCAGCGTTTTTCCCATCAAAAGCAGCCCGGTCGTATTGCGGTCCAGACGGCTGCAGACCGACGGTCGGAACGTCGCAAACGTTTCCAGCGGCAGCGCGCCGCTTCGGATCAGGTATCCCAGAAGGTATTCGTTGGCGGAAAGGTTCTCTCCCGCCGCTTTCTGGGAGAGCATCCCCGCCGGCTTGTTTGCGGCAAGGCAGTTCTCGTCTTCCCAGACAACGGACAGGCCGTTCATCGGAAGACGCCCCAGACGGTCGTATTCGTCCTTTAAGCGCCTTTGATCGCCCTTAAAATGCGCAAACGTCTCGTCGGAAAGATACAGACGAACGCAGCCGCCTTCCGCAAGGATCTCGTTTCCGGAGGCTTTCTTCCCGTTGTATACGATATTCTTTTTCCGGAGCATTTTATAGAGGAACCCGTTCGGCGCTCCGGGAAGCAGTTTCCTTAAATATTTGTCCAGCCGCTGGTTTTCCTCCCGGCGGCCGATGATAAATTCTTTCATGACTTGTCCCGTTTCTTTTTATGGATATTGCGGATCGTTTTCTTTTTCTTCTGCGTCCGCTGCTTTTCGGCGGCGGCGCGTTTTTCGGCTTCCTTCCGTTTCGCGGCCGTGCGTGCGCGGCGCGGGCGGATCAGGCACTTTTTGTCGAAACCGATCAGATCCTGCCGCCCTGCTTTCATCAGCGCTTCATAGACCAGATCGTAATTTTTGGGATTGCGGTACTGGATCAGCGCCCTCTGCATGGCCTTTTCATGCGGATTGGAGGCGACGTAAACCGGCTGCATGGTCCGCGGATCCAGCCCGGTATAGTACATGCAGGTGGAGATCGTCGAAGGCGTCGGGTAAAAATCCTGCACCTGTTCCGGCATATAGCCAAGATCCCGCAGATATTCCGCCAGTTCCACCGCTTCTTTGAGCGTGGAGCCCGGATGCGAGGACATCAGGTAAGGAACCAGATACTGCTCTTTCCCGAGCTTCTGATTCATTTTCTTAAATTCCTCCGCAAAACGCCGGTAGACTTCGGCCGGAGGCTTTCCGAGCTTTTCCAGGACCGGGGCGGAAATGTGCTCCGGCGCCACTTTCAGCTGGCCGCTGACATGGTCGCGGCACAGTTCTTCCAAAAACTTCCGGTTCTGATCCTGCATCACATAATCATAGCGGATGCCGGAGCGGATAAATACTTTCTTCACGTTCGGAAGCGCCTTTAATTTCCGAAGCAGCGCAAGATAATCACTGTGGTCCGCGACGAGGTTTTTGCACGGCGACGGAAACAGGCACTGGCGGTTTGGACAGGCGCCTTTGGTCTTCTGCTTCTCGCACGCCGGACGGCGGAAGTTGGCAGTCGGCCCCCCGACATCGTGGATATAGCCCTTAAAATCCGGCTCGTGCGTCATCTTTTCCGCTTCCGCGAGGATCGATCCATGGCTCCTCGCCTGAATGATGCGCCCCTGATGGAACGTCAGCGCGCAGAAACTGCAGCCGCCGAAGCAGCCGCGGCTGCTGACCAGCGAAAAACGAACTTCCTGAATGGCGGGAACGCCGCCCGCTTTCTCATAGGAAGGGTGATAAGTCCGCATGTACGGCAGATCGTAGACTTCGTCCATTTCCGCTTCCGACAACGGCTTTGCCGGCGGATTCTGCACGACCGATACCGCTCCGTAGGATTCCAACAGCCGTTTCCCGGAAAACGGATCCGTGTTGCGGTACTGCGTATAGAAGCTTTCCGCGAATGCGCGCTTGTCCGTTTTCACTTCGTCATAGGACGGAAGCACAAGGGCGTCTTTCGCAGCTTCCCGGTCCCTGATCTTATAGACCGTGCCGTCAATATACGTAAGATCACTGACCGCGATCCCGGCGTTTAGGGCATCCGCGATCTCTAAGATGCTGCGCTCCCCCATTCCGTAAGAGATCAGATCCGCGCCGGAATCCAGAAGGATCGAGCGTTTGACGCGGTTCGACCAGTAATCGTAATGCGCGAGGCGGCGCAGGCTCGCCTCGATCCCGCCGATGATGACAGGCGTATGCTTATAAGTGCGGCGGATGAGGTTCCCGTATACCGTAACGGCGTAATCGGGACGCTTCCCCATGACGCCGCCCGGCGTGTAGGAATCCTTCTGCCGCCGCTTCTTCGATACCGAATAGTGGTTGACCATAGAATCCATGTTGCCGCCGGACACGAGAAACGCCAGCCGCGGCTCGCCCAGCACGGAAATGGAAGAATCCTCTTTCCAGTCCGGCTGCGCGATGATGCCGACCGTGTAGCCGTGCGCCTCTAAGAGGCGGGAAATGACCGCGTGCCCGAACGAAGGATGATCTACGTACGCGTCGCCGCAGACGTAGACAAAATCCAGCTGCCGGATCCCGCGTTCGTCCATATCCTGTTTGGAAATCGGCAGAAATCCTTGGTTCATAATTTAATCCTCATTTAACTTCCTTTGTTTTCTGTTCTATATAGCGTAAAAACGGATACGAATTTACCGCAAACTCCGTTCCGTCGTCATCGTTTATGTAAATCCCGAAGTGCAGATGGACCGGAAAGTTTCCGGTGGTTCCCGGCACTTCACTGTAGCCGGTATCGCCCATCAGACCGAGCTTTGTTCCGGCCGTCACATGATCTCCCACCTTCAAAGAGGCGTATTCTGCAAGGTGCGCATAGTAAAAATAAATCCCGCTTGAATTTCTGATCCCAATTCGCCAGCCTCCCAGCTTCAGCCAGCCCATCTGTTCCACCACGCCGTCTGTGGCGCTTAAGATAGGATAAAGCCCGCGCTCGTTGACGGAAGCCATCAGGTCCGTTCCCTCGTGGGTGCGCTCGCCTCCGTAGGTCCGGGCGCTGTTCCAGCTGTCCGCATAGTTTACCGACGCTTCGGGGCGTCCGCTGACGTCCGCGACGGGAAACGAAAACGGTTCTTTAAGGCAGCTCCAGATCTGCGTATTCTTATGGTAGAACCAGTCAAATTCTTCCGGCTTCGCCTTGCGGAGCGCCGTGAGCAGTTGTGTGATCTCTTTGTCCGAAAGCTCCCACGAAACGGAACCGGCAAGCGGGACACCGTCCTGCATCATTCCGCTTAACATCTGGTAGGCGGTCAGATAACGGACAACCTGATCCGGCGCAGCGTCTTCGGAAAAGAGTTTCTGCCACACCTCTTCGGGGAGCGTCTGGCTTACAAAGGCCCGGCGGGCGCTTTCCTGATCATAAGTAACATTCTTCCGAAGCTGTGCATACAAAAACTGGTCGGTAAACGCCAGAAGGATCACGAGGAAGAAAAGCAGGATCGGGGAAAATCGTTTTTTTCTATTCATAGCAGCCTCCTTTTTTTCATAATTTATACTATGAAAAAAGTGAGCTGTTTATTTTTATCCGGTCTTATGATCTTATTTTTTCTGCTGGATCCGAAAGCCGCCTTCCAGGCGTCGGCGGACGGCATCTTTCTGTGGTCGCACCAGATCCTGCCCGCGCTGCTTCCGTTTTCCATATTATCGAACCTGTTGATGAAATCCGGCCTGTTATCCGCCCGGAGAACGGCCAGAAACGGCGGCAATGCCGCGGCCTTTTCGCTCCTGTCGACGGAGGAATGGTTCGTCATCTTCTGCGGTTTTCTGTTCGGTTTCCCGATCGGCAGCAAACTCTCCGCCGACCTGTGCGAAAACGGGCTGATCTCCAAAAAGCGGGCGCAGATCCTCTGCGCGTTCACGAACAACCTAAGCCCGGTCTTTGTCAGCGGATTCGCCTGCAGCGTCCAGATGAAGCAGAGCGGCTGGATCCTTCCGGTCTTTCTGATGCTCTACGGTCCGCCGCTGCTCATCGGGCTGTTCCTTCTGGCTTTCGATGCCGTCCGCCATCCAAAAAGCCGCCTCCCGCAGCCGGACAAAAAAGCGGCGTCAGGATTCCAAATGGATATGCAAATCATTGACGCCGGTATCTTAAACGGTTTCGAAACGCTTATTCGGTTGTGTGGCTATATCGTCATGTTTTCCGTGTGTGCGGGGATGCTCTCCCAATGCCGTTTCCTTCCGGCATCTGCGCGGCTTCTGCTGACCGGCTGCACCGAAGTGACAAACGGGATCGCCCGGCTGGCGCAGTACCCCTGCGGCAGGAAAACCGCCTGTCTGATCATGATGCTGTTCCTGTCGTTCGGAGGGCTCTCCGGACTGGCGCAGACCGGCTCCATGATCAAAAGAAGCGGCCTGTCCCTTGCGGGTTATCTGAAACTCAAACTGTGCTTCGTCTTCTGCTCGATGCTATCCGCCGCCTGTTATGTAACGCTATTCATGGGATAGATCCGTAGAAATCGTAACATTCGTAAGATCCACCGGCTGCACGTCCTTCGGATTCTCAGCCTTCTGCGGCTGCTTTGCCTCCGCATCCTCTTCCGGCTCTGTTGCCGAAACCTGCGGGAAAAGCTCGGAACGGTTGGTCGTAACCACGTCCAGAAAGCCCTGCAGGGAGGAGATCAGGCTCTCATAGCGGGCCTTGGAAGTATCGATCGAATTGGTCAGCAAATCTTCCAGCCCGCGCAGTTTGTCGTCCGTATACGTCATCGCACCCATGCGGATGTTGTTCGCTTCATTCGTCGCATTGTCTAAAATCTCCTGCGCCTGTTTGGTCGCGATCATCACCACTTCATTCGCCTGCGCATAGGCCTGCTGCATGATCTGATGCTCGGATACCAGCTCGCTGGTCTGCACCTGCGCCTGTGCGATGATCTGATCCGCCCTCGCCTGTGCATCGGCAAGGATCGCTTCCTTGTTGCTGATGATCTTCTGGTAGCGTTTGATCTCTTCGGGTGTCTTGGTACGCAGCTCTGCGATCAGTTCTTCCAGCTGCTCCTTATTGACGATGATCTTGGTGCTGGAAAGCGGCTGAAACTTACAACTGTCAATGTACTCTTCGATTTCTTCGATAATCTGCTCCATTCTACTGCTCATAAAGCCCACTCCTTATTTGTTATTCTGCTCCTTAATATGATATTTCTGATAAATCTTATCGATATACGGCTCCGGCACAAATTTGGAAATGTCCCCTCCGTAAGAGGCAAATTCCTTCACGATGGTGGAGCTTAAATAGGAATACTGCAGATTTGCGGTCAGAAAGATCGTTTCCACCCTGGAATTCTGCACATGGTTCGACTGCGCGATCTGCAGCTCGTATTCAAAATCCGTGACGGCGCGAAGCCCGCGTATGATCAGCGTCGCTCCGATCCGGTTCATATAATCCACCAGAAGTCCGTCAAACGAAGCCACGGTAACATTTGGAAAATCTTTTGTCATCTCTTTAATCATACTAACACGTTCTTCTAAAGAAAACAATGAATTTTTTGCCTGGTTGTTCAGCACGCCGACCACAAGCTCGTCCACGATGGCGGCGGAACGCTCAATGATATCCAGATGCCCGAACGTAACCGGATCAAAGCTGCCGGGATAGATTGCTTTTTTCATAGCCCCTCATCTCCTGCGCAGGAAAACATGCGCATTGGTTTTATATTTCTTGTATTTTGCGATTTCATAGCCGAGTTCTCCGATATCGTCAAACGAAGTATGAAGCGACGCCTCGACGATGATCGTGGAACGATCGTCCACAAGGGAGGAGCCGGATAAAAAAGCAAGCACTTCCCTTTCAAGCCCCATCTGGTAGGGCGGATCCATAAATACGATGTCAAACCGCTCCTTTCCGTCCAGCATTTTCAGGGCAGTTATTACATCCTGTTTTAACAAAACGGCCTGATCCTCGAATTTCGTGAACAGAATGTTCTCTTCAATGCACTTCGCCGCCTTCGGATTCTTCTCGGCAAAAACGGCGGATTCGGCTCCGCGGCTTAACGCTTCCAGTCCGATCTGGCCGCTTCCCGCAAACAGATCCAAAAAACGGCAGCCGGGAAGCTCCTGATGGATCATATTGAATAAGGTTTCCTTGATCTTGTCCGAGGTCGGCCGCGTATCCAGCCCCGGAGGGGTTTTTAACGGAAGGCTCCGCCGGCTTCCTGCGATGATCCTCATAATGCTCCTCCGCTATTTCTGGTCTTTTAAGACATTTTTATTTTTTATGATGTAATCCACGAGCGAAACCACGGTAAGGATCAGCGCAAGGTACGTAAGAACCGTCCCCAGCAGATCAAAGACCGGATTCGGAATATTAAGGATCAGCACGATCACCATCAGCATCTGGAACACGGTCTTGAATTTCCCCCAGTAGCTTGCCGCGATCACCACGCCGTTATCGGACGCGATCAGCCGAAAGCCGCTGATGATAAATTCCCGCGATATGATGACGATCACGATCCACGCCGCCAGTTTCCCCTTTTCGATCAGGCAGATCATCGCCGCCGATACCAGAAGCTTATCCGCCAGCGGATCCATGAATTTGCCGAAATTCGTCACGAGATTGTACTTGCGGGCAATTTTTCCGTCCAGCATGTCCGTCAGGCTCGCGACAATAAAGATGGCGGCGGCGATCCAGTTCCCGTACCCGTCAAAATACGGAGCCAGCAGGAAAAATACAAAAAACGGAATCAGGATCACGCGGAACATTGTCAGTTTATTGGGTAAATTCATACTATCTCTCCTATCAGATCATATTCATGGGCTCCGGTCACGCGCACCTTTACGATGTCGCCGGTCATAAGCGTCTCGCCCGTCTGGATAAAGATGTATCCGTCAACGCCCGGAGCATCCCGGTACGTCCTTCCGACGTAAGCGTTTTCCCCGGAGATCTCTCCTTCGATCAAAGCGTAAAATTCCCGCCCTTTTAACGTGTCGTTCTGATCGAAGATCACTTCTTCCTGCAGTTCCATGACGTCCGCCTGCCATGCGGCTTTCTGCTCCTCGTCCACCTGATCGGCAAACTCCGCCGCAGGAGTGCCTTCCTCCTGGGAATAGCAGAACGCGCCCAGCCGGTCGAACTCCATGTCGTTGATAAAATCCATCAGTTCTTCATGCATTTCCTGCGTTTCTCCCGGAAAGCCGCAGACGACTGTCGTCCGAAGCGTAATGTCCGGGATGCGCTCCCGCAGTTTCCGGATCTTTCCGATCAGTTCCTTCTTGTTCGTCCTGCGCCCCATCCGTTTTAAAACGGTGTCGCTGCAATGCTGGACCGGCATGTCCAGATAATGGCAGACTTTCGGATTGCGCAAAACAGCTTCCATCAGTTCATCGTCGATCTCTTCCGGATAGCAGTACATAATGCGGATCCAGAACAGCCCCGGAATCCGGTTCAGCTCGTCCAAAAGGCGGGGAAGCGATTTCTTCCCGTAAAGATCGGTGCCGTAAAGCGTAGTCTCCTGTGCAACAAGGATCAGCTCCTTAACGCCGCCTTCGGCCAGCTCCGATGCTTCGCGCACCAGTTCTTCGATCGGAATGCTCCGGTAGCGCCCGCGGATGGACGGGATCACGCAGTAGGTGCAGTTCTTATTGCAGCCCTCCGCGATCTTTAAATAGGCGTAGTGCCCGCCGGTCGTAACGATGCGGCGGTTTTTTCGCTGCGGAAGCCCGGTCAGCGGCGCCAGCCGCCGGTAAACATGCTGCCCGAGCGTCTCACGTACCGCTTCGCAGATCGCGTCGTAGGAATTGGTTCCGAGAACCGCATCAACTTCGGGGATCTCTTTTCGTATCTCATCCTGATAGCGCTGCGCCAGACAGCCGGTTACGATCAGGGAGCGGCAGAACCCATTTTTCCGGTACTCCGCCATCTCTAAGATCGTCTGAATGCTTTCTTCTTTCGCATCGTTGATAAAACAGCAGGTATTGATCACGATAATATCCGCTTCCCGCTCGTCGTCGGTCAGCTCGATCCCGTCGTCAGCCAGCATACCGAGCATGTATTCGGAATCGACCAGATTTTTATCGCATCCTAAGGATATAAACAATAGTTTCATGGATCTCTCACGAAAAAAGGGAATGACGACCGTTTCGTCATCCCTTCTCTTCCTTTGTTATTGGTTGTCGTTCTTGTTCTCTTCGTCGGAAACGATCTTCACGTCTCCGTTGTAAATCTCCGCGACTGCGATCGAAAGCGGCTTGCTGCACGCCGGTTTCTGCATCGGCTCCGCTCCGTCGATCAGCTGGCGCGCACGCTTCGCCGCGGCCAGTACGATGGAATAACGGCTGTTGACGACCGGCTCTTCGCCGATCACCACGCCTTCGTTGACAACTTTCATAACTTCTACATAAGATGGATGGATCATGATTTATTCTCCTTTCGAAAAACTGAAAAGTTCGTTCTGCATCCGGTCGATCAGCCCGGCATTCGCGGAAACAAGCGACGCCGCATTTTCTTTCGCGTTCCCGTTTTGTTCATTCGTAATGATCGTATGGATCAGGCTGACAGCCTGCTCTAAATCGTCGTTTACGATCAGATAATCGTATTGTTTCATTTCAGCGGATTCCTCATACGCCCTTTTGAGGCGCTGGCCGATGACTTCCGCTGATTCGGTTCCCCGCCCGGCAAGCCGGTTTCTCAGCTCTTCCGCGCCCGGAGCCGTCACGAACAGAAGGCGCGTATCCGGAAACTGCCGCCGGATCTTCTGCGCTCCCTGAATCTCGATCTCTAAGATCACGTTTCTGCCCGCCGCAAGCTGTTCTTCCACATAGCTGCGCGGCGTGCCGTAGTAGTTCCCCACATAGCAGGCGTATTCGATCAGTTCGTTTCCCGCGATCATCTGCTCGAACCGTTCTTTTGATACAAAGAAATAATCCCGGCCGTCCTCTTCGCCCGGCCGCGGCGCGCGCGTCGTGGCGGAAACGGAAAGCGCATAATCGTTTCCGTATTCCGAAAGCAGCCGCTTCATCAGCGTTCCTTTCCCCGCTCCGGAGAATCCGGAGATCACCGCTAAGATTCCTTTTCCTTCCGTGCTCATTCTTCCTCCCTCTGGTTAAAACGCCCGGCGAGCGTATCCGGCTGCAGCGCTGACAGCACGATCCTTCCGTTTGTCAGAAAGATTACGCTCTTGGTCTTCCGCCCCTGTGTGGCGTCGATTAAGATCCGTTCTTCTTTTGCAAGCTGGATCTGCCGTTTCGCAGGTGCGGATTCCGGGGAAATAATGGCTGTGATCTTGTCGGTATTGACCATATTTCCAAACCCGATATTCATTAACTGTCCCATATTCTGCCGCTCCTGTGCCCGCGTTATTCGATGTTCTGGATCTGCTCCCTTACCTTTTCGATGTCGGTCTTTAAATTGATGCCGGTATCGGCAAGCTCCAGATTGTTCGCCTTGGAAAGAATGGTATTGGCCTCCCGGTTCATCTCCTGTGCGATGAAATCCAGCTTCCGCCCGACGCCGCCTCCGTTTGCAAGCGCATCATGCGCCGCGTTAATGTGGCTCCGC
>CANQDS010000045.1 GCA_947593655.1 uncultured Lachnospiraceae bacterium
GCGGCAGCAGCTGAATCTGCCGGCCGTATATTATGAACTTGCTATTTCCGAGGCGGTCGGGGATATCAAGAGTATGTGGGGCATTTTGAAAAACAAGCTTCGTATCCTGATCAGTGAGAATGAACATTTAAGCAGCAACGACCGGCTGTATCTCAGGACTGTTTTAAAAATCAACAGTACGTTTGCGGCGATATTGAACCGCCGGGAGTACGAGATGCCGGAAAAAGCGGCCGGGCTGGATCTGGACGTTAAACGGCTGAACAATCTGCTCTGCCGTCTGGTCAGACGGCATCTGAAAACGCCAAAGCAGGAAAAGGCGGATAATTTTCTGGTGTCGCCCGCCGGATACCGGGCGGATGAGGAAGGTCTGTATTTAACAGGCCGCGTAGCGAGGAAGCGCGTGTTTCTGCCGGTGGAGGGGCTTTCGAAAGCGGACCGGCAGCTGCGGATCATCCTTAGGGATAACAATGTGCGGATCACGTTTCCTGTCGATGCGCCAGCAAGGAAAAGGGCGGATCACACCAATACCGTTTACGCATATATCGGCTACAGCGACATGCTGACGCTCTCCAATGGGAATGTTTACGGAAAAGGGCTGGGCGAACTGGTCACGCCGGAGACGGAGCGTCTGGCAGAGAAAAATAAAGAGCGCGGCAGGATTTATGCCGCATACAGGAAGAAAGCAAAGCAGGGTGCAGTATGCAGCGGTCAGGAAGAACTTCCAGATCGACCGCCTGCCGGGAAGGATGCAGCGCAGAATGCAGAATGGGAAAAAAGGCTGGAAATCAATAACCTCGGCAGGAAGAAGTATGACGAGCAGAAACGCCGTGCGCGGGAGAAAACGCAGAATTTCATCAATGCGGAATTAAACCGCATGTTCCGCGAGGAAAAGCCGCAGAAGATCGTGATCACGAAACCCGTTACGAAAAATCGAAAAAAGCATTATTCCAAGGTGCTGAACCGCAGAATGTCACGAAGTTTCCAGGGCTATATCCGGGATAGGATCGCCTTTAAATGCCGCCAGAACACGGTGGAACTGGAGGAGATCAGCTCCAGAGGAACAGGAAGCATTTGCTCGAACTGCGGAAGCGAAGGAAAGCGCGTGAAAGCGGATTTTATCTGTGAGGCTTGCGGGTATCAAAGTACGATCGCTGTCAATTCGGCAAGGAATATCGAGCGGATCGTAAAAAGCGGGCCAGGGCAGACTGCGGCTGTAACGTGACCAGTGCAAAAAGAAATAAATTGTGGTGAATAATGGTAAAACTGCATGACCTGAGAATGAACAGAAGACTGTTTAAACGGCATAACCGTATCACAGGAAACAGCGTTTATGATAGAAAAGCGGACAGTAAATGTCCAGTCGGCGTTATCAGGGATCTTCGAGATTCTGCTTGTACGCCAGGACCGCGGCTTTATGCGGAGCGAACCGCGCAGAGGGGGGAGGATATCTTTGCGTGGAGGCGGAAGCCAAGCTAATACATATGATGGCAAAACGAAGAATCTATATGCCACAGCAGATGAAGGGTAAGGAAAATATGGATTATATCATTGTACAGGCAGGCGGAAAGGGAACGCGCCTGAAATATCTGACAAAAAACAAGCCGAAGGCGCTGGTTCCGGTGGATAATCTTCCAATGCTTTTTCATTTATTTAGAAAATATAAGGATAAACGTTTTGTAGTAATAGCGGATTATCAGAAAGATGTTATGCATCAATATTTAGATGTATTTGCAGATGTAAAATATCAGGTGGTGGATGCGCGGGGAACAGGAACCTGTTCCGGCATTGGAACGGCATTACAGCTGATTCCGGAAAAAGAGCCGTTCATGCTTGTGTGGTCGGATCTGATCCTGCCGGAACAGTTTCATCTGCCACAGGAGTATGAAAGCAGCACGGCTATCCCGCAGGAAAATTATATCGGGCTTTCCCAGACATTTCCGTGCAGATGGAAATATGAAAATGACAGGTTTGAGAAAAAAGCATCTACCGAATATGGAGTGGCGGGATTTTTCCTGTTTAAAGAAAAGGCATGTCTGGCTGACATTCCTGAAAATGGTGAGTTAGTGCGGTGGATGCAGGAAAATAACATGACATACAGAACCGTCGGCCTTGCAGGAACAAGGGAATTCGGGATCCTGGAGGAATATGAAAAGCTGGAAAAAGAGAAATGCAGGCCGTTTAACAGGATCGCGGTGAAAGATGGCGTACTGACGAAAGAACCCGTAGACGCGCAGGGAGAAAAGCTTGCTGCCAGAGAATGTGCATGGTATGAGAAGGCCGGGGAAAAGGGCATTGCAATACTGCCGCAGATCTATGGCACGGATCCGTTAAAAATGGAATACATAAACGGAAAGAATATTTATGATTACGATCTTTCTTATGAACAGAAAAGACATGTGCTGAAAAAGCTGGTCGCGTCGCTGGAAAAACTGCATAGATCAGAGACGAGGGCGGCGGACACATTCAGTATAACAGAAGCGTATTTTCATAAAACGTTTGACAGGATTGGAAAAATACAGGATTTAGTGCCGTTTGCGAGAAACAGAGAAATTCGTGTAAATGGAAGAAAATGCAGAAATGTTTTTTATCATAAACGAGAATTGGAGAAAGCAGTAGAAAAACTTGCGTTGTCCTGCGGGCAGTTTGCGTTTATACATGGCGACTGTACGTTTTCCAATATGATGCTGCGGGAAAACGGAGAGCCGGTACTGATCGATCCGCGGGGGTATTTCGGATTTACAGAGCTTTACGGGGATGTCCGCTATGACTGGGCGAAGATGTATTACTCCATTGTCGGGAATTATGACAGGTTTAATTTAAAGGAATTTAGGCTTGAAATAGGGGATTCGGCGGATACCGGCGTAAATCTTAAAATAGAATCAAATCATTGGGAAGATATGGAAAAGGAATTCTTTGCTCTGACAGGTGCGTGTGAAGGTGATATAAAGTTATTGCATGCTCTGATTTGGCTGTCGCTTACGACATATGCGTGGCAGG
Source organism: uncultured Lachnospiraceae bacterium (assembly GCA_947593655.1). Taxonomy (GTDB): domain Bacteria; phylum Bacillota; class Clostridia; order Lachnospirales; family Lachnospiraceae; genus Roseburia. The sequence continues at coordinate 2,998 of CANQDS010000045.1, forward strand.
ATTACGATTCCGTATGTGGGGCATTTTATAATGGATTGTATTATTTGGAGGAAATATTATGATTTCATATTATGCTAATGTAATGGATGTGATTAAGGAGTCTGTTGAGTCAATTCCAATAGAACAATATGAACAATTAGTAAGTGAATGTATAGATGTACTGAAATGCGGCGGAAAAATTATTGCCAGCGGATTAGGGAAAAATGTACCAATATGTGAGAAATTTGTTGGAACATTAAATTCTCTTGGAATTGATGCAAGATTTCTGCATACAAATACGGCTGTACACGGAGATCTTGGAATAGTGGGAAAAAAGGATATTGTGCTGTTACTGTCAAAAGGCGGCAATACTTATGAGACTGTAGCATTGGCAGAATATCTTAAGAGCAGAAGAGTAAATACATGGTTATTAACATTTTCGGAAAAGTGCAAAAGTGCAGAAATTGTTGAAAAACGTTTAATTATGCAGTTGAAAGAAGAAGGAGATGAATGGAATATTGTACCCAATAATTCTACAACTGTGTATCTTATAATTCTTCAGGGAATTGCTATAGAAGTTGGTAAAAGGCTTGGTGTCACATTGGACGATTTTAAAGTAAATCATCCGGGAGGAGGGATTGGAGCTAAATTGAACGGCAAAAATTTATGGTAAATATTATTTGAGGAAATATAAGAAATGGAGAATTTTAAAGAAAAATTAGACTCTTATTTTGAAGCTTCCAGACGAGGAAGGGCTGTATGGAAAGAAATAGAGAAAAAGTATCATGTGCTTGAGGAAGATAGTCTGGTGCTTTTTCCTGATAATGATGAAAAATTAAACTATGCGGCATTAAGAAATTTGGGAGGATATTTAAAAAAGAAATATATATCAAGAGTGTTGCTTATATTTTCAGATAGAAATATTATATACGGTTCTAAATATCAGGTTATCAATATTAAAGAAGATATGATGCGGGATTTGCTTAGGTATTACAGATTAACGCAATTTAGGGAAAAGATAGTAGTTATATCAATGAAAGAACCGTTTGGCAATGATGGGATAATTGGGGAGAAGGGTATAACGCTGGATGATTATGTTATGAATGCGTTGTATGTTTAAAGTGACGGTTGTATGAAGGTATCAGAGTTTGACAGAAAACAGATTCAGAACTGCATACGTCAATATGCAGAGCAGGGCATGTTTAATGGCAGGAACACAGCGATTTTTGGATGCACGCTTTATGCGAGGGAGATCCGAGATTGTCTGCGGCAGTATGGAACAGAAATAGATGTTATTCTGGATAATAACAGAGATAAGGCCGGAAAAACCTGTCTGGGTGTACCAGTCTGTTTGCCTGAAGAATATTTTCAACAGCAACTGAAGGAAGTTGTGGTGGTGATCTGTTCCAAATATTCCAGAGAGATGAGGGCGCAGCTGGATACACTGGGAGATAAAAGAAAACAAATCCTTGATATTCCAGTGGAAGAAAGTATAAGAAAAATAGAAGATTCGTGGGAGAATCTGCAGGAAAGAATCCATGAGGCGGAGGCTGGATATCAGATATATGACCAGATCAAGACTCAATATCCGAAAGACAGTGTTTTGTTTCTGTGTCCATACTCAGGTACGGGTGATATTTATATGGCCTGTTTGTATTTAAAAGCATATCTGGAAAAGGAAAAGATAATCCATTATGTCGTTGTAGTTTCAGCGGAAAGCTGCAGAAAAACGGCAGAACTGTTTAAGGTACAGAATCTGGAATTAGTGAACGGAGAGAACATGCAGCTCATGTTAAAGGCGTGGGAATGCTTTGGAAGTGAAACGATGCAGGTGAAGCCTTTGTTGTATTGGGGGTGGAGGACGAAACGATATCTATATGCAGATTCCTATCCGCAAATCACTTTTAATGAAATGTTTGTATATGATGTCTTTGGCTTTAATGATAATGTTGAAAAAAATTTTCCATCTATAGATCGAAAAAGTGATTATGCCGAAAAACTGTTTCGGCATTCAGCATTAAAACCGCATAAGACAGTGATCATGGCTCCCTATGCAGGCTCATTTGATTCGGAAATGGGTATGGACGCGTGGGAGGATTTAGCAAATAAGTTAAAGAAAAGGGGATGGACGGTTGCAACTAATTGCTGCGGAGAAAAGGAACTGCCTGTCAGGGGAACAGTTCCTGTCTATTTTCCATATAAAGAGGCTGTGAACGTGCTTCAGTATGCGGGCGGATTGATTGCCTTGAGAAGTGGGTTTTGTGATATCGTAAGTCAGGCAAAATGTAAATTGATCATTTTGTATGAAAGCGGTTTTAGTGCTTCCAGATATGAGTATTTCAGTTTAAAGAAAATGGGGCTGAATCAGGATGTGGTGGAATTTGTATATGAAAAACGGAAAGAAGAAGAGATAAAGCAAAAGATTGTCGAGGCGATGGGATAAAAATGTTGTTGCAACAACTGTTCCGTGTGACGATGGGAAAAGGATGCTGGGAAAAAATCCGCAGGCATTATCACATCTGTCCGGAGGAAAAAATGTATGTGTTTCCTGAATGCGATGAAAGACTGAATCGCATTGCAGAGGAATGTATACAGGCTTCAATTAAAACTAAATTTTATACAGAATTATGCTTTGTGGTTGTCGGCGGAGTCCGCGGACAGATCCAGACAGAAAAACTGGAAGCAAAAATAAAATGGGTAGAAATTTCACATCGGGAAATGAATTTTATCATAGATTATTTTATGTTTTGTTCACAAAACTGTGTGATTATTTCTTTGACCAGACCAGAGGGAAGGAATCTTGACAGGATCATAGGACTTGATGGATTGACGGTGGAAGAAATAGTACAGCGGTGTATTTTTAATTTATTGTAAGAGGTATCAAGTGAGAGATGATTATGCACAATGGGTGAAAAAAATAAAGAAAGAGATAGAGAGGAATCGCAAAAGATTCGCAGGAAAACGATGTGTTTTGTTTGGTGCGTCTGATGCAAACCGTGTTGCGCTTAAAGAACTGCAGAAATGGAATATCCGGATAGACCAGGTGATTGATAATAATACTGGAAAGACTGGTTTGATCTGGGAGAGAGTTCCTGTGACGACACCTTCTTTTTTGCAGGAGCGTTTTGATCCAAACACTATGGTGGTGATCTGTGGCGGTGAATTTGTGGAGAAGAAGCGGCAGGTTATGTTTATGGGATATACCGACCAAAATATTCTTATTATTTTGCCGGAGAGGAAAAGTAGATTGGATCAACTTCGTGATGTGGCAGATTCTATCTGGGTATATGAAAGGGTAAAAAGGAGGAGCAGGGGAAAACATATACTGTTTTTGCCCTTACAGGCAACAGGGGATGCATATTTAACAGGTATGTATCTTTCCGGTTACATCGCAGAACAGGAATACCGGGATTATCAGATTGTAGTGACCAGCGGCGGAGTAAAAAAAATGCTCCAGTTGTTTGGCTTTGAAGATGTTCTGGTAATTAGCCTGGAGGAAGGAAAACAGCTGAAGGAAGCTGTCAGCCGTTTTGGAGAATCACAGTTGAATCTTTCGTATTTGATGTTCTGGGGACTATATTCGCAGAATCTAATTCGTCTGGAGGAATATTGTAAAGTTTCTTTTCATGAGATGTTCCGGAATGCTGTGTTTGGTTATCAGGACAGGGGGAAAGCGGAAGAACCGGAATTCTGCTGTAATGTAGAAGAGATTTTTATAAAAGAAAAGCTGATAGAGGGCCGGACTGTATTGCTTTCCCCTTATGCAGTTACATTTGACAAAGAGCTGGATGAAGCATGGTGGAAGGCATTGGCAGATGCCTTGACCGAGAGGGGATTTTTGGTATGTACAAACAGTACAGGATTCCGGGAACCGGTTGTGAATGGTACTAAAGGAGTTGCATGGGATTACAGAAAGCTGGTGCCGCTTTTGAATCTGGCAGGATATTTTATTGGGGTAAGGAGCGGGTTATGCGATCTGATTAGTTCGTCGTCCTGTAAGAAAGTGATTTTGTATCAGAAAAATATGAGTAAAAATAAGATGTCATATTTTTCCTTGAATCACATGGGATTGTGCAGTGATGCGATTGAGATTAAACTGGGTGAAGAGGGGGATGCAGCAGTATTGGAAAAAATCATAAAGATCGTAGGCGAAAATGTATGATTTATTTTTACTGGAAAGGATCGGTATGGATATGAATGTGATGTTTGTCGTGGACGATCATTATATAGAACAATGTTTGGTGACAATGCATTCTCTTTTTGTGAATAATGGCGGCCCGTTCAATATTTATGTGATAACCAGCGGATTAAAGGAAAAGAATATCAGGATTTTAAAGCGTTTTGTAGAAGAAAGAAAAGGACGCCTTTTTTTAAAGGTTTATACAGAAGCATGCATTGATACGGAAAAAATGGTAAACAGGATCTGGAATCCGATTGTTTATTTTAAATTATATGGAATGTTTGACATAACTGGTGTGGACAGAATTTTGTATCTGGATTGCGATCTCATTATAGATGCCGATTTGTCTGAACTATATCAAGTGGATTTTCGGGGAAATTATGCAGCGGTCATAGAGGACAGTGGTCTGTGCCAGGTAGCGTTGGATTATGAGACACATTTGAAACAGTTAATGATAAAAGATAAAAAGGAATATTTTAATGGAGGAGTGATGCTCCTGAATCTGAAAAAAATTCAGAAAGAAATGAGCTTGGAGAGTATGGTGGCTCAATTTGATCGTTATGCAGATTTTATGGTGTTTAATGAGCAGGACTTATTGAATATGTTGTGGAATGGAAAGGTGGTTTATGCTGATCCGAGGTTTAACCGTGTTGCATCAGATTTCCGTTATAGAAGAAAGATAGGAAAGGATCGAAATGTAGTTATTTATCATTATGTCACTAATAAACCGTGGATAAAATGGAGGGGTACGGATGTCAGGGGATATGAGTGGTGTGTCAGGAAATATCTTCAATATTGTAATCTTCCGGAAACGCAGAATTTATTCCATCAGGTAAAAAAAGTAAACAGGGGATTGGAAACACATATCTCGGGATGGTTAAAGACATGTCTGGGATATAATCCTAATTGGATTGTAGAAGAAAAAAATTCATGGAAACAATTTGTCAATGCAATTTTGTTTTATCGTGAATGAGAAAGGAGTCTGTATGAGATTCAGAACAGCGGTGTGCCTGGAAACAGCGGCATTGACGTATATGATCAGGCAAACATGGTTGCTTTATAAAAGAATTAATTATCTGGAAAAAGGGAAAATACAGCAGAAAAAGTTAGTTTCTTTTTTGCATACGCTGGTTATGAAAAAAGAATGCGGACTTAAATCATATTTTATGACCAAACAGATTCGTTCAATTGCTGTTTACGGGACAGGGATCGTTTATCAGGCGGTTAGTCAGGAACTGGCGGATAGCGCAGACATAAAATATTTTGTAGATAAGAGTGGTCTCAGAAAAAGCCTTGAGGGAAAGCCAGTTATAAAAAAAGAAGAAATAGACAGTATGGAAGCAGTGGATGCCATATTAGTGACGGCAGTTGGATTTTTTCAGGAAATCAGAGAAGAACTGGAAAATTCAGAAATTCAGAACAAATTGATTGATATAGAAGATATTCTTTATTTTGATGTAAGAAAAAAACAGGCGGAGAAGAATCATGATTAAAGTCTCAGTTATTATTCCATCTTATAATTCCAGTCTTTATTATAAGGAATGTATAGAGAGTGTGTTGCATCAGTCTGAGAGAGAAATAGAAATCATTCCTGTGGATGCATGTTCCACTGATGGAACATGGGAGTTAATAAAGGAATATGCGGAACAGGATAACAGAATTAGACCAATGCGGTCAGAAGAAAAAAGTTATGGATATCAATGTAATCTTGGCATTAGATTAGCGAAGGGAAAATACATCGCTATTGTAGAGTCGGATGATTTTATTGCGCCGGATATGCTTTTTCAATTATATGAGGCGGCTGAAATGCATCAGGCAGACTGGGTAAAAGCTGATTTCGATTTTTTTGCTGATTTAAAAAACAGGCTGTTTTTACATTATCAAATTCTTCCATCAGAAAAACGTGCTTTGTATGGACAGAATATCAGTTTGAAAGATAATGAGGAGATTTTGTTCAGAGATTTAAATCTTTGGAATGGAATTTACAGAAAAGAATTTTTGATTAGGAATCAAATTGTTTTTAATGAGACAAAGGGTGCTGCTTATCAGGATATCAGTTTTGTACTGCAGACTCTGATGACAGCTGAGAAGTTTTTATATTTACATGGAAGTTCCTATTTTTATCGGCAGGATAATCAGGCATCCTCTATTTATAATCCAAATGGGATTCGTTATGTGAAAGATGAGTTTGAATTTATGATACAGTTTTTGGATTCTCATCGGGCACTCAGCGATAACTACCGGACAGTGGTGTTAAGAAAATTGTTTGGAGATTTTACAGGGGCTTATGTGAGACTTCCTCATTGGAAGGAAATGACGGAGCAGGATAAAGAGACAGTGAAAGTGTTTCGGCGGATGTTTTGTGAGCAGTATGAAAAATTGCCTTTTTATCAAAAAATGTGGGAACGGATGCCAGAGAACTTATTCATGGATTTGCTGATGAATAGTATGGAGCGGTTTGATTTTTACGTCCGAAGAGAGAAAAAAATAGAACAGAGGATGAAGAAGATGCTGATACAGTTCTTGCAGAATAAAGAAGCGGTAATTGCAGGGGCAGGAGAATACGGGAGTGGTTTATATGCTTTTTTAAAAAACAATAAGGTAGAGTTTGTAAAAGCGTTCTGTGATAACAATGAATGTTTAGAAGGACGGTGTCATATGGGGCTGATAATTTTAAGTATGGAAGAGGCTTGTCAGAAATTTAAGAAGGCTATATTTTTGGTAGCAAACCATTTGCATAATATAGAAATTCAGAAGCAGTTAATATCATTGGGAATTTTACAGGAACAGATTATAAGAAGTCCGCATTTATCAATGCATGCGGCATTGGAAGAAACAATGAGAGAAGAATGACTGATTGCATAGATAATATCAGGTTGAAAGAGAGGAAATATGAAATATAAGTATGATATAGGCATGATATGCATGTTTACCTATAATTTTGGCAATAATTTGACTAATTTTGCACTTTATCAGGTTATAAAGGATTTGGGTTTTTCTGCTTTATTATTAAATTTTTCTGAAGGTGAACCGAGAGGACGTAATAGAATAGCTGATTCACGGTTTTATCTGTATCTGTGCAATCCTTTTTCAGAAATGGATATGGAACAAAAATGTTATAGCGGATATGAGATGCGTAAAGCGGGAGAAAAGTGTGGATTGTATCTGGTTGCTTCTGATCAGATGTGGAGATATAGCTTTTTGGTACCCGGCAATTTTTTATCATTGCTGGGCTGGGCGGAATCGTACAAATATAAAATGTCTTATGCGACAAGCTTTGGCGTGAATATTATAGAGGGAACACAGGAGGACAATAAAAAAGTAAGCTACTGTCTGAAACGATTTCAGAGGATTTCGGTTAGAGAAAAAAGCGGCGTAAAGTTACTGGAGTCTTATGGCGTAACGGGAGAAATGGTATTGGATCCTGTTTTTCTGTGTGACAGGGCTTATTACGAAAAGATGGCATATCTGGGACGGGAAAGAATACCGCAGCGGAAATTTTTAGGTATTTATGTATTGGATATGTCCAAAGAATTAGAAATGGCAATCAGAGTAATACAGGAAGAGAGAAATCTGTATGAATACCGTTTGATCCTTGATTCTGGCATGGAACAGGAACAGGCTGAATATGGTCTGGAAGCACTGCCGGATGTTGCGGTAGAGGAATGGATTGCAATGATTGCAAACGGAGATTTTCTTGTTACGGATTCATTTCATGGAATGTGCATGGCGTTAATCTTTCATAAAGAATTTTGTGTGGTATTTGATAAGGGAAACTGGAGAGGATACAGTAGAATTTATGATTTATTGGATATGCTGGGACTGACAGATCGTATTCTGGAGCATGGATGTGAACAGGATATGCGGAGGCTGTTGGATGAAAAGATTGATTATGACAGAGTGGAATCCGTTTTGAATGCTGAGAAGGAAAGAAGCAGACAGTGGCTGATTCACGGATTACAGGAAGGACGGCATTGGTCTGGAAATTATGATGTGCATGATTTCTGCTGGGATATGGGACGGGATATCGCGAATGGCCTGAATCAAAAATATCAGATTCAGATGGAAACCTTACGACATAAAATCTTTATGGGAAATATGGAAAGACGTGCTGACAGATGGAAACAAATTGAAAAAGATGAGAGGATATCGGAACAGATGGAATTGGTGGGATGGGGAGCTGGAAAGTGCTTTCAGCGTAATATTAAAAAAGTGAAAAGTATATGCGGGATGAGATATGTCTGTGATAAGTCTCCAGATAAGTGGGGAAAAGAGGCCGCCGCAGGAGTCTGGTGCATTTCGCCGAAGCAGTTATCGGAAATGAAGGATGTCGCGGTGTTGATTATGTCAGACAATGCGGGGGTTGGGATTGAAATGGTTCATGACATAACAGATTTGGGCATCAGAGCGTTTGATCATGTGGAGAACTGGCTGAAAGCTGTGACGGCGGACGAAAAGGATTTTACATAATGAAAAAAGATTTGTTTGGATTTTGCGCAGGAATCCGGTGGACGGACGGGTTGTATTATTTTTCTCATATGGATTATAACGGATTGTTTTCCCTGAATTTGGAAACGGGAAAGACGGAATTTCTGGCTTTTTTTCCGGAGGAAAAGAAAACACAATGTTTCCTGCATATGAAATGTCTGCGTTATCAAAATTCATTGGTGTTCGTGCCGGAGCAGGCGCGTCATATCCATATTTATAAACCGGAAACTGGGGAGCTGCAGGCTGTTTTTCTGGAAGGATTTCAGAGTGGACAGACAGGATGCGGAGGTGCGGAGCAGATCCTTTTGGAAGAAAATAAATTGATGATTTTTCCATGTACGTTAAAGCAGCCGATTTTTGAAATCAATATAGCAGCCGGTCTGGTCAAGAAAAACTGGGATTTTACAAATTGGTGCAGAAAGCATATCAACGCAGATGAAGAAGCTTTATTTGGAAGAATTGTAAAAAAAGGAAACTGGATCTGGATGGCGGCGCATAGTTCCAATCAGATAGTTGGTATGGATTTGGAAAAGGAAAATACATATCAATTATATTCTTTACATGATGCGGATTTATATCTGTTGTTTCCGTCTGAAACGGGATTTTGGCTTTGTCAGAGAAACCATCATGATATCATACATTGGAATGAAAAAACGGAAGAACTGGAGAGATATTCTGCCGAGTGGGAGGAAAACGGCCAGTCGTATGATTTTAATTATATTTTGGAAACAGAATATGGAGTTTATGCATTGCCGGCACAGTCAGAAAAAATTCAGCGGCTGATTCCAGAGGAAAAAAGATTTTACAGTATTTATGAGCTTCCGGAGGATTGCAGGAGGAGAGATCCGCAGCGCTTTTTATTTTTCGGACTGGAACAAAAAGGGGAGGAACTGTGGCTTTATCCTAATTGCTTGTATCAGTTTCTTGTTTTAAATATGCGGACTAATCAAGTGAAGATAATACCTGTCGAAGATAGGCCGTATGAGTATTCCGCGGAACCGTATCGTTCGCTTGGAAAAGAATTTGTGAAGGAACCGGCCTGGGAGGGAGAATCGTTTGATATTTTGGACTACATAGAAGTAATTGCGCAGATGTAAGATGGAACATGGCTCTAAAAGAAGGAAGAGACAGGAAGGAAAATAGTATGGATCATGCATATTTGGAAGAATTTATGAATGTGTTTGAGATTACAGATGAAATGATTGCGAAAACAGCGACAGCTGAGAATACAAAAAACTGGGATTCTTATAATCATCTGGAATTGGTGGCGGTCCTGGAAAAACGATTTTGTGTGCGTTTTACGGGAGAGGAAATTACAAAGCTGAAGTCTTATGAGAGCGGAAGGAATATATTAAAGGAAAAGGGCGTGCAGTTTCAGGCGTAAAAAGGGTAATGAAATGGAAGAGAGACGGAAAATTTGGGCTCATAAGCTGAAAAACAGAGATGTGGTATTATTTGGGGCCGGAGCTTATGCAAAGCAGTTTTATCAGGAATTTCACCATGTCTATTCTATCGTGGAATGCGTGACCAACTGTAAGGAAGAAACATTGTTTTCTCCGGATGAAAAAACGAAGCTGGAAATTCATCGGCCGGATGTCCTGAAAGAGCGCGGAAATATTTTTATTGTAGTCTGCGTCAGACAGTCTCATGATATTCTGGAACAGCTGCGTGCAATGGGTTATCGCTATGGAGAAGATTTTTTGGAATCGGATATCCTGAGACTGATGCTGTCTGAGAAGAAAATTGCTGTCTTTTATGGAGTGTGCTACATACGGGCTATTTATACCTGCCTGATGGAATCTGTTCAGTTTAAACAGGAATTTGATGCGATGTACTGGCTTGATTATATGGGAATGGACGCGGGGCAGGAGCAGTTGTTTTTTCTGATGCTTGGACTTTGCGATTTGTTTGTGTGCAACGCATTTATATCGGAACAGGCGCAGAGACGAAACGGAATTTATACAGAAAGATTGTCTTCGAAATGCAGGATTATTTCCATTCCGATCCTGATTTTTAACGGGTACTATCCCTGCCGTCCCGGAGAAATCGGAAAAGATAATCCATATAGCGTGGTGTCCTGCACAAGTCCGTTTGCACCATTTATTACACCGGATCGGGAGATTAACAGGATGCTCGAGGAAGGGATCAATACAAAGGAGATTTTAAAGAGAATTTCAGATCCGGGATATTATGCTCATGAATTTGTGGTTGAAAATTATGAAAAAGAAATGAGGAAACTGGAAATGGCGGAAGCACTGGCGAACATTTCTATTTGCGATTTCCTTTATGAAAGACATGGCAGGGAGAGAACTTTTTTAAATGAAAAGCATATTTCCAATATCGTGGTACGGGAATTAGCACAGCGTATTCTGGAAAAATTGGAGATGACGAAGGATATACCGGAAAGCGTATGCGCCATGCGTCTGCTTTATACTTCGGAGGTGCCAGTGTATCCTGCTGTCATTGAAGCATTGGGACTGGATGCATACAGAGGAACGACCAGGCTTTTTACATTTCAGGGAGACAGGGTATTGTCTTTTGAAGAATATGTGGAGGTTTATGCAGATTATTGCTGTTCTATGAAAAAATACTTGGAGCTTGGTTTTTTTAAAAGGGAGGTGTAGCAATGTGCCGGTATAAAAAACAATATGAGCTGATGAAGCATGAAAATCAGCGTAATTATATAAAATATCAGCTTCTTTATCAGTGGATGCGGTTATCGTTGACGGAAATCAGGCTGAGGGAGTTTTTTGAAGAGGCTCATCTGGATTCTCTCGCTGTTTATGGGATGGGAGAACTGGGAAAGCTGTTTTATGACGATATGCTGTGCCAGAACTGCGGATCATGGGTTCGGTATGGAATAGATAAACAAACACAGGCGGATTACAGAGGGTTAAAGGTATATCCGCTTGACGCGCTGCCGGAAAAAGTGCAGGCGATTGTTATTTCGCCGGTTCTGATCACAGATGAGATAGAAGATGCAATTTATGAAAAGCTGGGAGAACAGCGGACATTTACGATAGAGGAGATCTTGTATGAGCTTAGCAGAAAACATGGAATTCAATCAGCCCTTTGGAATTTGTGAAGAAGATTGCTGTGGCTGCGCTGCCTGCAAAGCGGTTTGTCCGAACAATGCTGTTATAATGAAGGAAAATAGGGAAAATGGTTTTTTGTATCCGGCGATAGATGAAGAAAAATGTATCCATTGCGGAAAATGCGTCCTGATATGCCGGCGGATTCATCAGGAGCATGAGAATACGTTTTATTCCAAAGCGTATGCAGCGACGAACAGAGATGATGAGGCGCGATTCCGTGCGGCTTCTGGAGCAATGTTTGAGGCAATGGCCAGAGCAGTACTCCGAAGCAAAGGGGCTGTAGCCGGAGTAGTCTATACAAAGCAGTTAAAGAGTGCGGAGCATGTACTGGTGCAGGATAGTTCAGAGTTGCCTGCTTTGTGCGGGACAAAATATTTTCAGAGTGATATACAGGGCATTTACAGGGAAATTGAGAGGTTTATCAGAGAAACCGATCAGACAGTGCTGTTTTGCGGTACGCCGTGTCAGGTGAGAGCTCTTAAGGTATTTGCGGAAGAGAAGCGTATAATCCGAAATCTGTATACAGCAGATTTGCTATGCAGGGGTGTGCCGTCTCCTTTGGCATGGAGAAAATATCTGGATTATTTAGAGGAAAAGCACCATAAAAAGATTTGTGCTGTCAAGGTTAAGGATAAGGAGAAAGGGTGGGACAGGATTGGCGTAATGATTACGTTTGAGGATGGAAGCAGAGCGTATGAGCGTTGGTTCGAATCGATTTTTGAGAGAAGCTTCATTCAGACTAATCTTGCAATACGGGAATCTTGTTTTTCCTGTCCTTACAAGTCCATTCACCGGGAGGGGGATCTTACAATCGGGGATTTCTGGGGATTTCGGAATTCCCATCTTCTGGAAAGAAACATGGGCACATCTTTAATGATGATTAACAGTTGGAAAGGGGAAAAATTGTTTCAGCAGATCCGGGAAGACATTGATTGTCAGGAGTCAACGGTGTGGAGAGTGTACCGGGGGAATCTTCCTGCATTTGGACCGGTATTCTGCGACAGGCAGGAGAGAGAAGAATTTTGGAAATTGCTGGGCAGAGGTAAGAATCTGGAGGAAGCAGTCAATACGGCGGCACCGTATTCGAAAACGTGGTGACTGTATGAATATATAAAGGTGTGAAGAAGCATGAAGAGTATGGCTGAGAATATAAAATGCAGAAAACACGAAAATGAGATTATTGGAAAATTTAAAAAGATGCCCTATCACTTAAAGGCGGTGGCATTGGGGACAACACAGTGCCATTTTGCATTGGATTTTGCAGCGGCAGGGTATGAAGGATTTAATATGGCATGTTATTTGAATCCGATGCAGTTCAACAGACTTTTACTGGAACAGTATCAGGCACATCTTGCAAAAGGAGCTGTGGTGCTCATTACATTACAATATCCTATTTTTTGTATCGATGATATTGATAGAATTGCGAGATGCAATGTACAGCAGTATGCCAAAATACTGCCAGGTAAAAATTCCTATTGTCCATTATTGAGACAGATGGTGGAATATGTTCTGCCTGTCAGAAAAAAAACACAAATGAATATGATGCTGGAAAATATGAGGTTTCTGGAAAAAAGAAATAAGTATAGAAACCATTTTAAAGCATGGGAATTAAAAAAACAATGCGAGGATCTGGTTCGATTAGGATGGGAAAAAGAGATAAGAGTGCCAGATTATGTGAAAATAGGACATTTGCAGAGTAATAAAAGATGTGAGTCAGCAATGGAGTTTGTAACCGATAAAGTGATAGAACTCGTGGAACTGTGCAGAAAAAAGAATTGGAGGCCGGTCTTGCTGGGACTGCCCTATAGCAAAGTGTTAAATGAATATGTTCCCCGAACATTTAAAGAATATTGTTTTTATCAAAATATCGATAGGATTATAAACAAGACGGGATGTGATTTTTGGGATTATTCTGCAAACGAGGAACTGCAGAATATTCATAATTATCTGGATATATGGTATTTGAGTCAAAAAGGGCGCGAAAAGTTTACATATGAAATTGTAAAGAAAGTAAACACGTTGTTGGAAAGGGAAGGAGAAATACGTTGAATGATTTGAGAGAAATGATTGTGATAGTGACGGGTTCTACATCTGGGATCGGAAAAGCCAGCGCAATTCGTTTTGCTGCTGCCGGGGCGGTTGTGATCGTGACAGGTCGTAATGAGGAAAAAGGAAATGAAATAGTGCGAGAAATCAGAGAACATGACGGAAGAGCAGAATATTGTAAAATGGATGTAAGAAAGAAAGAATCTGTATTTCGTGTTATGGATTTTGTTGCAGAAAAATATGGAAGAATCAACGCATTGTTTAATAATGCAGGTATAGTAGATTTACAGGGATTTTTGGATATTGATTATAATATTGCTCAAAATTGTATTGACACAAATTTTTGGGGAATAGTTTATGCTTGTCAGGCTTGTATTCCTTATTTGATTAGAAGTAAAGGTGTTATATTAAATAATGCTTCTATCTGCGGGTTATCAGGATATACAGACTCGCTTTTTGTATATTCTGCTGTTAAGGCTGCGGTAATAAAACTAACACAGGGTATTGCAAAGCAATATTGTGGGAAAATTCGTGTTAATGCAATTTGTCCGGGCTCTGTAGAAACTTCAATTTGTGATGAATTTAATTATGATGAAATAGCTAAGAGCATGCCATGCGGAAGAGTTGGAAGACCAGATGAAATAGCAGCAGCAGCTAATTTTTTAATTTCATCGGATGCTTCTTTTGTGACAGGAGCAATTTTAACTGTAGATGGCGGACAATCATTATAATTTTCACCAATATTTAGGATTGTGTAGAAAAATTGCAGAAGCAAAAAGATAATTGACAGTATGTGAAAGGGTTTGTTATATGCAGAACGTACATTTTGTTTTTGGAGAGGGTATTGATAACCAGAAGACGGCTATAGTTAATGAACAGGGATTGTCGTATACCTATGCTCAGCTTGAGACTAAAGCTGAACGCCTGATATCGATTGTTCCGTCCCGCAGTCTGGTATTATTTCTTTGTGATCGTGATTTAGAAACAGTTTCATTGTATTATTGTTTGCTTTATAATCGTGTAGTTCCAATTATGATGGAACCAAATATTTCACACGATGCTCTGCAGAGGGTGATTGATACATATAAACCGGAATTTATCTGGACAAATCCTGATCATCATATACTGGGAAAAGAACAATACAGAGAGGGAAAGCATACTCTGGTACAAACAGGATATGGTGCGTCTGAGTTCTATAAAGACCTTGCATTGCTATTGTCAACATCTGGAAGCACAGGCAGTGAAAAACTGGTACGAATCAGTTATAAAGATTTAAATGAAAATATAGCCGCAAATGTAAGAAAGTACAAATTTTGTGAAGCAGATGTAGGAGTGACATCATTGCCCATCAATTATTGCTATGGGTTATCGGTGCTGCATTACCATTGGAGTGTAGGCGGAACAGTTTTGGTTATGGGATATTCTATGATAGATGAGTTATATTGGAACTCATTAGAGAAATATAAGGTAACAACCATTCAGGCAGTTCCATATAATTTTACAATTATGAGAAGAATGGATTTAAAACAATATGATTTTCATTTGAGAGCGGTTATATTTGCAGGTGCTAAGATGTTTTATGAGGACTGTATTGCAGCATATTCCTTTTTTCAGAACATTGGTGTTAATTATTGTATTGCGTATGGTCAGACAGAAACAGTTTCGATACTTTGTGGACTGGAAAATGAAGAAATTTTGCAGAAAAAAAACAGCATTGGAAAACCATTTGAAGGGATCACTGTACGGTTGGATACGAAAGATGGAGAATTGATCGTAACGGGAAATAGTGTAAGTATGGGTTACGCATACGAGCGTAACGATTTGAGTCTTGCAGATACTAATAAGGGAGAAACGCGAACAGGGGATTGCGCTAGAATAGATTCTGAAGGCTATATTTATCTGGAAGGGAGAAAGAAACGATTTCTGAAAATTATGGGGATCAGGTATAGTCTGGAGGAAATGGAGGAATTACTGCAGAAGCAATTTAAAAATAGAGATATTATATGCGGGGGAATGGATAATTTATTGAAAATTTTTGTGGTTGGCGAGACGGATCAAACGGATATTTTGAATTTTTGTGTAAATCAGTTTTCCGTTAATAAAAAATTGATGCAAGTGGTGCATATTAATGAAGTGCCGAGAAATTCCAGCGGGAAAATCGTATATTCAAAATTGTTGTAAAGCTGTAGTTTATCAAAATATAGCTGATAAAAGGCTGCAGAATGGATGATAAATGTTGCGCAGAGAGGATGAATCAAAATGCCTGATTTGGATGCGGGATGGTTCAGAGAGATAGAATTTGCAGTGAATACACATGAAAAGATTGTGGTATGTGGAAAGGATAACGATAGTCTGGTTTTGCTGCGAAAAATGCCGGGGCTGCAGAACAGGATTCGGGTGGTAGAATTGGAAAGCGGAGATATGGCTGATTTTCTGCGCTTTTATAAAATGTATGAATTTTCTGATCGGATCTGTGTGCTGGAGGAAACAAAGCAGTATGGATCTTTGTTAAATTATCTGAAGACAGGGCTTTTATCACAGGAGGAGTATAGCGAAGCGCTGCTGCACTGAGGGAGCGGATGTGGATTGGACAAACTGCATTATGAAGAAATGAAAGCGTCTTTTGAAGAACTGGTACAGGAAGGCAGTCTCAGCGGAAAGAAGATTTATTTGTTTGGACACTGCAATGCGACAGAAGAACTGGCGGATCTGCTTTTATCCGGAGATTATCATCCTGCGGCTATTCTCGATAACAATAAGAATAAGCACGGGAGGAAATACCGGGGAATCGGCATTGTATCGCCTCAGAGGATTTTAAAAGAGGCGGAGGGAAGTACGATTGTCTGTATTGCGGCGCGCGCCTATGAGGCGATGTCTGTGCAGCTGAGACAGATGGGTTATCGGGGGCAGATTCGAAAATTAGTGGATTACAATAGTTATGCGGAATATTCTGTGTCCAGTGATTCCATTGCCAGAATGAAGCGGAGGGAAGAACAGGGAGAGGAACTGCTGCGCAGTTTTGCGGCAAGGCATCTGGGAGCATATAAGATTCTCTGCCCTTTCAGTGCACTGGGAGATATTTACATGATGATGTCCTATTTGCAGGCTTTTCTGGAGCAACGGGGAATTGAGAGGTGTGTGATAGGCGTTATAGGGGAGTCCTGCAGACAGGTAGTCAGGATGTTTGGCGAATATGAGACAGAGCGGCTTGAGCAGAAGGAGATGGATCGTATCATTCAGGCAGTTCTGTATACCGGAGATCCGGAGAGCTTTATTCCGCATCAGGACAGGCCGTATGTGGTGAATTTGTTTCGGGCGCTTTATATAAAAAAGATTCCGCTGGAGCAGATTTACTGCTGTGGTGTGTTCGGGCTTCCCAGAGAGACAAGACCGGCCAGTCCCGTCTGCTTTGAGCCTTATCCGGATTTGGAGCAG
The DNA here is from genome assembly GCA_947593655.1 of uncultured Lachnospiraceae bacterium. Lineage (GTDB taxonomy): Bacteria > Bacillota > Clostridia > Lachnospirales > Lachnospiraceae > Roseburia. Next base: position 20,221 of record CANQDS010000045.1, read on the forward strand.
ATTCCGGAGGGAAAAGCGGTGATCCTGTCGCCCTATGCAAAATCCGTCACAGCGCTGGCGGACAGCCTTTGGAAGAAGATAATTTATTTTTATGCAGAGCAGGGATATGAATGTTTTACCAATGTGAATGGGGAGGAGCAGCCGCTGGCGGGGACGAAGCCGCTCAGAGCTGACATCCTGCAGATTCGTTCAGCAGTAGAGAGGGCGGGTACTTTTGTGGGAATCAGAAGCGGCCTGTGCGATGTGCTGAAGGAAGCAAAGGCGAAAAAAATTGCTTTATATCCGGATTATTATTATTGTGATACACAATGGAAAGCAGTTGATATCTATGCGCTTGACGGATGGGATAACCGGGTAGTGAAGGAAGACGAAAATGGAAGATAAGTTAGTATTGTCAACTCTCCCGAAAACATGGATTTTTGATTTGGACGGAACGCTGGTTAAGCATAACGGCTATAAAACTGACGGGACAGATACGCTTCTGCCGGAGGTGCGGGAATATTTTGATAGCATTCCGGCGGAGGATCGGATTGTGCTTTTGACGGCCAGAACGGATAAATACAGGCAGCAGACACTGGATTTTCTCGCCGGGCACCATATCCGATATGATGCGATTCTGTTTAACATGCCGGTCGGGGAGAGGATTTTAGTCAACGACAGAAAGCCATCGGGGCTTGATATGTCAGTAGCCATCAATATAGACAGAAATCGGTTTCAGCTTCCTGCTATCTCAAGAGAAAAATAAGAGGGACGAGGCTGTCCCATAGATAATATGAAGTGACCTCACATTTGCAATAACGTGGATTTACCCGTATAATCCATGTTGAAACAAAAAACAAGAATTGCGGGGATTACCGCATGCAAAGGAGGCCACTATGTATAGAATACTAAAAATCGGAATGGATGTCCATAGCACAAATTACACTTTATGCGCGATGGAGCCGGTAATCGGCGAAGAAGACCGCATATTTGCGACGATCAAGGTAACACCAGATTATAAAAACATTCTGATGTTCATTGAAAACCTGAAACAGAAACTTGGCATCAACAACCAGTATGACATCCAGTGCGGGTATGAGGCGGGATGCCTGGGATACTCCCTGTATAACCAGCTGACGGCGGCAGGAGTGAAATGCGTGATCCTTGCCCCCACAACCATGCTGACACAGCAGGGAACGAGGATCAAGACGGATGCCAGGGATGCCCGCATGATCGCCCAGTGTTTATCCTATGGCGGTTACCATGCGGTATACATCCCCACAGAAGAGGATGCAGCCGTCAAGGAATATCTCCGGATGCGTGATGACCACAAACTGGCGCTCAAGAAGGTAAAACAGCAGATCAACGCGTTCTGCCTGCGGCATGGATGCCATTATGAAGGAACAAAATGGACCATCGCGCACTTGAAATGGCTGAAGAAGCTGGATTTGGAGGGACTGTACCGGGAGACGCTGGAAGAATACATGGCGTCCTATGAGGAGCAGACGGCAAAGGTCGAGCGGTTCGACAAACGGATCGAAGAGATCGCCGCGCAGGAAAGATACCAGGAGAAAGTAAAACGGCTGGGATGCTTCCTTGGGATCAGGACGCACACGGCGCTGTCCCTGATCGTGGAGACAGGGGATTTTACAAGATTTGCGAAAGGGAACACCTATGCGGCA
>CANQDS010000046.1 GCA_947593655.1 uncultured Lachnospiraceae bacterium
GTCCAGACGGCGTTATCAGGAGCTTTCGAGGCTCTGCTTGTACGCCAGGACCGCGGCTTTATGCGGAGCGAACTGCGAAGAAGGTGTGGGGAATGCCTTTGGTGCGGAGGCACAAGCCAAGCTAATACGTATGATGATGAAAAGAAAATGAAAAACAGCTAATAATATGCGAGGGGAGTAAGTGATGGGAAAAAGCCTAAAAGGGAAGACGCAGTTAGGCAGGAAAAATATCAGCCTGATTATGATAGGCGGATCGGTAGTAATCGTTGCCTTGCTTGTAGTGGTTATCGTAATGTTCGCAGGAAGGACGGCGAAAGCGCCTGATGCGCAGGCAGAAGAAGAAACCAAGCGAAGCGTAGTGGTGACGCAGGATACTGTTGATAGCGTTGTGGATGATATGCTGCAGGATGATTATGTAGAACCGGGGTATTACAGCGTGTCCATGAACACTACATGGCACTTTGCGACGGGAGACAGCGTATCGGAGGATGCGTTTGTGGAAAATCTGGCTGAAAACACCAATGACATCTATTTTGATGTTTTCCTTGCTGATAATGAAAATGAGGCAATATACAAGTCGCCTGTGCTTCCAAGAGGCAGCGAACTTGATGAAATCGCTCTCGACACGGCACTTGCGGCGGGTACATATGACTGTGTTATGGTATACCATCTGGTTGACGAGGATCAGAATACGGTCAGCACGCTCAGGGTTGCTTTTGATATCATTATTAGCAGATGATTTTTATAAATGGCATTAACTGTGTCTGTAGTCTGGCTGAAGAATATCGCTTCAAGAAAAGACGGCAGAACAGTATGCAACAATATAATAAACCATATTTTTTTAAAAGGAGGAAGAAATTATGAACAAGAAAAAAGCGTTAGTCGTAGTGCTTGCGGCCACTATGACAATGGGAAGCTCAATGGCAGCTTTCGCAGCGGAGGGCAGTGGAAATACCACTGGTATCGGTGAAAATGAAGGGCATGTTGACAAGGAAGTTATCAATGTCGTACTTCCTACTGTAGATGCCGGAAGTTCACCGTTTTCCTACATTACTGATCCGGAACGTCTGATTCAGGGAACAGCGGGAGCAAAATACGAGGACTTTACATTCCCTGATAAGGGATCCGATACCGGCGTGTACTTCAAGGTAGGCGATAATGAGTATGCCAATACGAGCCAGACGTTGAAGGTAATCAACAAGAGCAGTACTGATGTGAAGGTTACTGTGAAGGTTACGGCTCAGGAGGGGGGCAGTGGCACTGACCTTGCGCTTGCGCCGAACGGAGATGCCGGATTGACAAAAGATGCTCCTCTCTTCCTGAACCTGAAAGTAGGGCAGACTGATACGCCAGTGACATCTTCTGAGCAGACAGTGGAAAAAGTAATAGGCGGCAAAGAGGAAAACTATGAAGTAGCATATGCTGACGGCGAGTATAAGTATGTACCGAAGGCGGACGCTAACAAATGGAATGCCCTTGAAATCAGTGTGAATGGCGCAGCCTTTGAAACGGCTGTCCAGGAGACCACTACAGCACCGAAACTTGCAGTGACATGGGAATATGAAAAAGATACTTCAGGAATTGTAAGTACGACTGATCAGGTAGAGTATGTTGATGGACCGAGCGTATCTGTAAGCAGTACTGGTCTTGTTACGGTTACAGGTCTGACAAAGACTGCTAATTACAATAATAAAATCACATTTGCGGGTGACGGCATAACACAGAATCAGTCTGATAAGTCTCTGGAATGGAATATTGAGAACTGGAGTGCCGCAAATGGTGGTACCTTTACAGTTCAAATGCCTGCAGGCTGGGTATCTTATTGGAGCGGTAAAGAGGTCACAGTAACCGTTAGTTTAACTGATGGCAGCAATATAAGCGCTAAAGCTACGATATCATAGGTATTTGCATGATACAATGCTGCATAAGCATGTATATGTGCATGTATTAAACAATGATCATTTGGGGTAAATGGTTTACGGATTGTTTATCCCAAATGATTTTGTGTACAGGATAAAACAAAAATGAATGGTTATACAATTAAAAGTGTTGAAGAATTGGAACATTTTTTTGAAATAACGCAGAAAATTGTTATATACGGGGCAGGAAAGGTTTCAAAAGAATTGTTTTCTTTTTTGACAAATAGAAAATATGATTTAAAAAATGTGAAACATATCGTTGTATCTGATAGGAATGGCAATCCGGATCATATTGTCGGCATTCCTGTATGTACTATAAAGGAAGCAGACATAGGAGAGAATGATTTAATCATTATTGCTGTACTTGAGAATATACAGATGACCATATGCAATGGATTGATTTTTGAAGGTTATAAGAATATTAGAAGTCTTAGTAATGCAGTATACGGAGAACTGCGTCAGGCAAACAAATATCTTTATGATGCAAACCTGTCATCCGATCAGTATGAGGATGCATTAAAAAAATGGTATCAGGAAAGAACAGGATTGGAACTTAATTTAGATAATCCTCAGACGTTTAACGAAAAAATCCAGTGGATAAAATTACATGATATAACACAGCGTACAACTTTGCTTACAGACAAGCTTGCAGTTAGAGAATGGATAAAAGAAAAAATCGGTGAAGAGTATTTAATCCCATTGATAGGCGTATGGGATAAATTTGATGATATAGAAATAGAAAAATTACCAAAACGGTTTGTACTTAAGTGCAATCACGGCTGTGCGTGGAATGAGATTGTTACAGATAAGTTGGATTGGGATGTGCAAACGGCAAAAAAGAAGTTTGACAGATGGATAAATACAAATTATGCATTTAGAGGTGGACTACAGCTGCAATATAAAGATATAGAGCCCAAAATTATTGCAGAAGAATATATGGAGAATGAAGCTGGGGATTTATATGACTATAAATTTTGGTGTTTTAACGGCAAAGTGGAGTTTATAATGTTTTTGTCAGAGCGTAAAAAAGGACTACGCATGAACAATTATGATAAAAATTGGAATCTTTTGCCTTTTTTTACTGGTAATTATACAAACAATAAAAAAAAGATTAAACCACCAAAAAAATTAAAAGAAATGATTGCTCTGGCAGAAAAACTATCGAAAGGATTTCGTTATGTCAGGGTAGATCTTTATTTACTTAATGATGATGAGATAAAATTTGGTGAAATGACTTTTACTCCCCGCAATGGTGTATGTAAATGGAGTGATTCGAATATTGACAGATATTTAGGCAGTTTAATTAACTGTAATTAATAATTATGTGAGACTTGCAAAAAGATCGGCATAACATAATTTACTATTTAAAGTACATTTTGAAGGGAGAAAAATAATGGAAGAAAAATATTTTTTTTCAACAGTTATAGATGATTATATTGTGGGCAGGGCTAGTTATCCGGATGAGCTTTTTTCTGCAATTCGGGATTTTTCGGGTATAGAAAATCACAGCAGATTGCTTGAAGTCGGCGCAGGTCCCGGCACAGCGACGGATGCTTTTGTAGATTATAACTTAGATTTATTGGAAATTTCAGAGGAGCAGGTACAGTTTTTAAAAAATAAATATAAAAATTACAATAATATTTGTGTAAAAAAAGGACTCTTTGAAGATTACAAGCCAGAGTTCCCTTATGATTTGCTCTATTCAGCAACAGCATTTCATTGGATAGATCCTGAAATTTCATATTCCAAGGCGGCAAAATGCTTAAAAAAGGGCGGAACGCTTGCCGTATTCTGGAATATGACATTTGATCCTAAAGCGAATTTATCAGAGTTTGGCGTATTGCAGCAGATTGTGAGAAAATATTGCCCCGGATTTTTTGGAGATAAGGAAGAAAATTATGCAGACTCTCAAAAATTAAGGTGGATGCAGTATATTTATAAAACAGGATGTTTCTCAAATCCGATTTGCAAAGATGTAAGATGGACAGAAAAATATGATGCAGACCGTTTTATTTCATGTCTTAAAACTATACAAAGCACATATTTTGAAAATCTTTCCTCAACTGATTTAATATGTGAAATTACAAAGTTTTTTGATGGAGCTGGGGGAACAGTAGAGATTCCCTGCGTGGCTTTTCTGATTTTGGCAAAAAAAATTGCAGATGAAACTGAAAATTATGAGTTTGTGCCTAGTGACAAGTTAGCTGCTGTAATTGAGATAAGCGAATTAGGTAAATATCCCAATATTGTCGAAACGCATTTTCTGAACTACGCGGATGAAGTGCTGTATGTGGTAGATGATGATGTATTATATGGCATTATAACGCCTAGGGATGTGATAAGGTATTACAATGGACAAAGAAAGAGCAAAATCAATCGGAATTTCAGATGCCTAAGAGAAGTGGATTATAAAGGCGCAAAAATGATTTTTGAGGAAATACCTAATATTCATGAAGTTGCTGTAGTAGAGAACGGTAAATTACTTGGTATCATTTTCAGCGGAAAGAAAAAAATGCCTACTGAATGGAAAAAAATAAGAGAGGACATTCAAAAAGTGTTCTCACAAAATACAAGGTTGTCCTTAGCTGATTTATTTAAATCCATGACGCAGGCAGAGCAGAAGAAATTGCTGGAAACAAAATTCGATAGTTACTATGTGGAGCTTTTTGAAACTGATTATGATTCAAGAACATTCTGAGAGGAATAAGTGTATGTGGGAGTGTTTGAAGGAAGAAATGCAAGAGTGAATTTTATAATAGCTGTAAGGTATGCGGTCAAAAGTATCAAATCAGGAAGGTAAAGATATGGTTTCTACAGCATTAGAATATTCAGTGGGATTTCAAGGCGGGGTATATGTTGATAGTAAATTCTGGTTTCCATCGCTTGTGGGAAATGCTCTCTTGTGTTGTGATGACAAAGGAAAGGTTGAATATGTAGGAAAGTTCCTCAATGAAAGAGAGGATAGCGATATGGCGTTATATGGGGAAGTTCTCAGTTATCGGGATAAATTGATTTTTACGCCATTGAGAACCCAAAGTATTGCAGTATATGATCTTACATGTAAAAAATTTGAATCAATTTATATAAAGAAAAAATCTGATGCAGTAGAGGGGATGTTTTTGGCGGCGGTTATTTGGAACGATTATTTATATCTTTTTCCATTTTATTATCGTGGGATTTTAAAAGTCAATTTAAATAACTGGGATATAGAAGTGATTGATAGCTGGATCGCTCATGTGGATAAATTCATAATTTCTTCAGAAGCACCATATTTTCGAAGCGATTTTGTACAGAAAGATAGTTTTATTTATATAGCGTTTTGCAATGCGCCTGCTGTATTAGAGTTTGATTTGTCTACTGATAAATTTAAAATTTATAATGTTGGAAATACCGGATATTCTTCAATTGCTTTTGATGGAACAAACTTTTGGTTAGCGCCGAGAACGATGGGAAATTTAGTATGTTGGAATTTGAAGAAGAAGAAAATATCTTATTATGGAAATTTCCCAGCGGGTTATTGCCATGGGGGCGCGGTTGGAAGTTTTTGCTTTGACAAGTATTGGTGGATTTTCCCTGAGCGTGGCAATAGTGTCTTGAAAGTAAATGTGCATACCGGTGAGATAAAGATAGATATATTATTTTCTGATATTTGCATGAAGCCGTATTCTGAATATTCTATTTGGAATTCTTCATTTGTTTATTGCAAAAAAATGAATGACGGAGTATTGCTGTGTTCCGGAAAAAGTTCAGAAGTTATATATTTTAATCCAACAAAAAACATATTAAAAAAATGCGTATTGCAAGTACCGGCAATCATAAAAGCAGATTATGACGTGATGGTTCAGGAAAAGCGTGAAAGATTTATTGCACTGGAGAAAGAAAAGAGCATATGTCATGAATCTGCTATGTATTCTCTGCGTGAGTTTTTGTGTGAAGGCCTGAGAGCATGAGATTATCTATTTATTAAGAGGAGATTCTTGTTGAAATTAAGTGTAATTATTCCTATATATAATGCAGAAAAACATATTCAAAGGTGCCTTGATAGTGTGATAGACCAAGGTTTGGACGATATAGAAATAATATGCATTAATGACGGCTCTACAGATAATTCGTTGAATATATTAGAAAAATATGAAAAAGAAAATAAAAATATATTTGTTTATACTCAAAAAAACAGTTATGCTGGCGCGGCAAGAAATCTTGGCTTATCAAAAGCAAAAGGTGAATACATACATTTTTTGGATGCAGATGATTATATATTGCCGAAAGCTTATTACCTGCTTATTGAGTACGCTGAAAAGGTGCGGGCAGATATTATTAAATTCAAGTCTTGCTCATATGATGCGCTTAACATGAATGTGCTTTTGCGTTCAGCTTATGATTTAAGGATTGTTGAACCGAATTTATTTGGGAAGATACTCAGCGCTAGAGAAAATATCAATTTATTGTCAAAGCTTTCTCCTGTGCCGTGGGGGTATTTGGTAAAGAGGGATTTTATTAATGTAAATAAGATATACTTTAACCAGTTAAAATGTGTTAATGACCGTTCTTTTTATTGCGATATTATAACTCGTGCTAGGGACATATCTTTTTATGGAGGTTATATTGTAATGCATAAAGTTAATGACAAAAGCTCCTTGGCAGGCGGCAGACGAACACAGGAAAATTATATTTGTTGTATAAAATCGTGTCAAATCATATATGAAAATATAAAAGATATACCAAATGAAATAAAAAGTGCAATTTTAAATAATGAATTTAGATGTCTGGCCAATGATTTTAATTTTTTAAAACAAGAGGCAAAGATATTATATTCACCAATCATATGGGAGCAGGTATTTAAAAAATATATTGATTTTCTTTTTCCGAAAACATTGTCAGATCAGTATGTTAGAAAATTATATGCTATGATGTTTAAGGAGACTTTTGAAGATGGAGCTTGAAAGAAATAAAAAGAAATGTGTTATTTATGGAGCAGGTGAATTTGGAAAGAGATTATACGAATTTTTTAGTCAGCATGATATAAAAATAAGTTATTTTTGTCAAACTGATAAAGATGAAAGAACAGAGTTATATAATATTCCATTAATTTCATTAGACGAATTGATAAATATAAAAGAACTCAAAAGTGTTTTTATTGCAATTAATGATATTGAAATCAGTAGTCGGATTAAGTTTAAACTGGCAAATCTTTTAACAGAATATGATGAAATACTAGAGTGCGGCGATTTTATAAAAACGCATTTGCCTGAAAGTGGTTCAAACAGACAGTGCATACTATGTAGATCGAAAGTAAGAGATTTTTTGCCAGGCGGTCGAATTTTGGATATATATGATAAACGTAATATTATTGGAGATGGATTCAGGGAAAAGTGCTATTGCCCCATTTGTTCAAGTACGGATAGGGAGAGATGGTGTTTTGAAGTCATTAAAAGACATACAAAAATCCTCGAAACACAATGTACGGTACTGCATATCGCCCCTGAAGACGGTATAAGAAACAGGATTTTGCACAATGAATTATGTGATTATTATTCGGGCGGTATTAATAAAAAAAGCGCAGGTAATATTGTAGATGTGACGAATATTCAGTATAGGGACAACTTCTTTGATTACATTATTATGAATGATGTTTTAGACAAGATTATTGATATTAAAAGGACAATCAGAGAGTTAAAACGTGTATTGAAAAAAGACGGAAAAATAATAATGTCGTTTCCGATATGCATGGATTTTGCCACGGACGAGAATAGGTTATGCTCTATAGAAAAAAAGCTTCAAAATCTGGGACATATAAAACGAGTCAGGCTGTTTGGATATGATTATTTAAGTCAGCTGGATCAAATGGGTATTTGTGCCGAGGCTCATATTCCTAAAAAAGAGTACACAGATGATGCTATTGACAAATTTGGCTTTACTTATAATGACATAGTACTAATATGTACGCAAAAAAGTATTTAATGTTATGCACCTTGATAATTTCATACTTTATATCAGAACAGCACTATTTTCTTTAAAATGCTTGCAAGCTGGTTGCTGCCCTGTTATAATAAGTGTCGTTGACAGAATATCCGTCAATGCACACAGTCTAAATATCGTAAACGGACTCACGCTTAGTTCTTCATGTTAGAAATCTTAAGTAAAATTCCCCGCAAATGGAGTAAAACATAATAGGGCATACGCGGACAGCGCTATGCAGAAAGAGGGGAAGATATTTGACATCAAAACTAAGACAGACTATTGTAAAACAGTCAGGAACATCATATAATAAAGACAGGCGGACAGCAGATGTGCGGCTGCAGAAAGGACATCGGTTTGGAGATTGAAAACAGGACACAATGGCACTCAACATTCTGCACGAGCATGGAGCTCGAGCTGATGGAAAACGAAAGCGGTCTTAATTATGAGAAGGAATACAGCTTGAGCGAAGAGCCGCTTAGAATTGACCTGCTTATCATCAAAAAGAACCCATACGAAAAGATAAAGAATGAACTTGGCGCATTCTTCCGGGGCTATAACATAATCGAGTTTAAATCGCCTGATGACAAGCTGAACATAGACACATTTTACAAGGTAATCGCCTATGCCTGCCTGTACAAGTCAGAAACAGGCACCGTGGACGGAATCCTTGATACGGACATTACGATTACATTGATACGTGAACAGAAGCCTACGAAACTTTTGCAGCAGCTGTCAGAGAAATATCACATGGCTACGACAGGGAGAGGGATATACTATATAGAAGGATTGCTTTTTCCGCTGCAGATAGTAGTGACGCAGGAACTGGACAGTTCCGAGCATGTATGGCTGAAGTCTATGACGCGCAGCATGGATATCTGTCAGGCAGAAAAGCTGCTGGACAGCTATGAAAGCCTGCAGGATGACAAGTATCACGATAAGGCAAGGGCGCTTGTAAACCTAGCATCAGATGTGAATACATTTGTATTTAAGCAGATAATTTTGGGAGGTGGAAAAATGAACGAAGAGTTGAAGGAGATGCTGTTGCCAGAGCTTGGCGAGCTGAAACAGCTCCTTGCTGCAAATCAGATGGAGCTTGCGGAGAACCGTGTAGAGCTTGAGGAAAACCGTGTGGAGCTTGAGGAAAACCGTGTGGAGCTTGCAAAAAACAGAGCAATGATTGCAGAAAAGGACGCAGTGATTGCGGAACTGAGGCGAAGACTCGCTGAGGCAGGGGCAATGAACTAATAATGGTTAATTTCCGTGTCTGCTTTACGAATTTGGAATATATGCCAATGCGGCATGCCTGAGCATTTTAGAAATAATTGGCAACTGAATAAAGAGTTTTTAAGACTCCTGATATAAAGTATGGGATTGGCTTTATATCGGGAGTTTTTATTTTTTAAATAGATGCAAATTGTATTCATCTTGGAGGTGTTAAGATTGAGTCAAAATAGAATTGCAATTTATGGTGCTGGAAGTAAAGACGATTTCTTTGTAAGGCATAAAGTTATTAGCGGCGGATATCATGAAAACAAAAAACAATAACAGGGAGAAGTCAATGGGGGATAAAGAAGGCAATGATTTATTAATATCAGTAATTATGCCAACTTATAACAGGGGCTATATTATAGAAAATGCAATTCAAAGCGTTATTGGGCAGACGTATTCAAACTGGGAGCTTATTATTGTTGACGATGCATCCGCTGATAATACTGAGGAAGTGATAAAAAGAATAGGAGAATCGCGGATTATCTATATTAAAAATGAAGAAAACCGCGGGGCGAATTATTCCAGAAACCGCGGGTGTTTGGCGGCAAAAGGTAAATATTTGGCGTTTTTAGACAGTGATAACTACTGGACTTCCAATAAATTAGAGAAGCAGATACAGGTGTTAGCCGACAGAGGTGACGATGTTGCATTCGTTTTTTGCAGCGTGGAAATAAGCGACGAGGAAAAAAGGGATGGAGAAAAAAGAAGAGTAATCCCGGAGTTATGTTTCAATATAAATGATTTAAGGGAAAGATTGCGCAGAAACAATATCGTAGATACAAATACAGTGCTGATGCGGAAAGAGGCCTTTGAAAAGGTAGGGGGATTTGACGAAGAAATGCCGCGTCTGCAGGATTGGGAGCTGTTTTTTCGAACCACAGTAGAATATCAGTACAGTGTGGAGTTTATACCGGAAGTTATGGTGTATGGTGCGCTTCAGTCAAACAGTATAGGGCGTGATAATAGCAGGTATCAGGATGCTATGATGTTGTTCATGGAAAAGCATATAAATTATTTGGAAAGTAAGGATATCATACATTTTATTTGGTTCCTTTACCGCAATGTCAAAAGATACGGTTGTTCACAAAAATGTCTTGAATCAATCCATAAAATAAAGTGCTTGGAAGTCGCGTGGGAATCAATGCTTCAGTTAGACAGCCAAACGAAGTTTTATGAAACATTGTTTTTATGGAAAGAGAAAATGGAGAATAGCAATAAACGGACTATTTTTGGGGACTTTTTGAAAGAGGGCTCTTTTGTTATTGGATTATATGGTTTAGGGAGATGGGGAGAAGCAATCTATAGGGAAATGAACAATATAGGCATAAAGATTTCGTATGGAATAGATAAACAGGTGAAAAAATTTCATGAATTAATCGTTGTAGCGCCGAATGAGATACCGGAGGATATTGATGTGATCATAGTTTCCGTTTTCCAGCAGTATCATGATATTGCCGATGCACTATCAAGATATTATAAAGGGAAAATTATTTCCATTCAGGACATAGTTGAAGCAATTTAGAAATTTTTGAAAAAATATGTTTTCCGGTTCGATTGAATACGAGAGGAGAAGATGAAATGAAAAAAAGTATTTTGGCGATATTTTCAGTATTTGGAGGCGTCGTTATTGGCGCAACGGGAATTATGAGAATAATGGTTAAAACGCTTCATGAGAAACAGGATATGTCAGATAAGCACCTTTCTTTATTTTTGATGATGAATCAGTGGGTGAAAGTAAAGCAGGAAGGGAAGAACCTGTCAGTATATTTTGAGGAAAACGGATATCATAAAATTGCAATTTACGGTATGAGCTATGTGGGAGTAACACTGGCGAATGAATTGCGTGATACAAATATAGAGGTTATGTATGGGATTGATAAGCAAAAAAAAGATGGCCTGTCCGATGTGCGCATTGTTTTGCCAGATGATGATCTGGAAAAGGTGGATGCAGTGGTAGTAACGGCAGTTACCTCTTTTGACAAGATTTCAAGATCTTTATATTCAAAATTGCAATGTCCAATTGTGTCATTAGAGGAAGTTTTAGGCTTTTGTATGCAGATGTAATGATTTCAATATAAAAAGGAATAAGGATTATATGTCAGATCATAAAAATTTGGTTATTTCGGTAGTAGTATTAAATTATATGAATTATATGGAAACCGCAAATTGTGTAAAGAGCATTTTAAGTCAGGAAAATGCTGATTTTAACGTAGTCGTTGTAGATAATGGTTCTGATAATGAATCTTTTACGTTTTTAAAGACTGCGTTTCGGGAGGAAAAGAAGGTATCTGTTATCAGAACAAGGAGAAATTACGGATTTGCCAAGGGAAATAACATTGGTATTCATTATGCGAGAAACAGATGGCATTCGGATTGCGTATTACTTTTGAACAGTGATACGGTGCTTCGCGGGAATGATTATTTGTACCAAATGATGTCAGAAATTTCGGATGGTATTGGAGTTATAGGCAGCAGGATTATCAATGGAGACGGAACAGAGGAGTTAGCATTTAGCGACTATGTAGATTTTCCTGCGACGTTTATCTGGTATTTATATTTGCAGGTTTCATATTGGGGGTTAGAAAAATTACGAATATGGTGTGGAGAAAAACTGAAGGACTATAAATCACAGCAAATTTTGCATGGGAGCAATCTTTTGCTTACGCCGCAGTATTTTGAAAAATATGATGGCCTTTATGAAAAGACTTTTTTGTATGGCGAAGAAGCTATTTTGTACCTTTACTGTGTACAGGCTGGCCTTAAACAGAAAAAGACGGATAAAGCAGTTTTGTATCATATGGGAAAACAATCAACTAAATTTTTGTATGACAATCAGAGAAGCAAAAGGGAAAAATATCAATTAAATTCTTATAAATATGTAGTGGTAAACAGCTTTAAAGTATTTTTAAAGAAAATTCCATTAAAACATTCAAAGAAGTTATGGAGTATTAAATGGAGAAAAAGAGCATGAAACCAAAAGTATCAATCGTGATGCCTGTTTATAATGTGGAACGATATTTAGATGAGTGTATGCAGAGCGTATTATGCCAGTCTTTACACGATATTGAGATTATTTGTATGGATGACGGTTCCACAGATGCAAGCTCCAAAATGCTTGATCAATATGCGTCCTTAGATGCTAGGGTGAATGTGATCCATAAGACAAATTCCGGCTACGGGCACAGCGTCAATCTGGGGATAGAGCAAAGCAGCGGGGAGTATATCGGGATTGTCGAACCGGATGATTATATACATCCTATGATGATGGAAAGCCTGTATGAAGCGGCAGTTCAAAACCGACTGGATATGATCAGCGCTGATTATGCCTGGTTCTATGGGGATGAAACAGAGCGGGTGTTTCGGACAGTTAAAATTATAAATGATGAATGCTTTTATGGGCGGGTAATTATTCCGAAGGATGATAAGATTGTCCTGACTGGAAATTATCTGAATCAGGCAAGCCTGTTTCGGCGGGAATTTCTATTGGAAAATAAGATCAGGCACAATGAATCTCCGGGAGCTTCTTTTCAGGATTACGGGCTTCGTTGTCAGGTATTGATGTATGCGGAGCGTATTATGCTTTTGGATAAGCCTTTTTATTATTACAGGCAGGATAATGCAGCATCCTCGATAGCAAGCAAGGGAAAAGCAGACTGCGTTGTTGAGGAGTATAGATACATATACAAGATTATGAAAAATGGCGGAGAAAAAACAGACTGGTTTCTGCCGATCTTCTGCCGCAGGAAATTTGAAAGCTATTTATTTACCTTTCAAAGAATCGAAACAGGGCTGAAAAAAGAATTTTTAGATCAGATCAGTAATGAATTTCAGAAAATGGAGGCATTGGGAGAATTGGACCAAAGCTGTTTTACGGACAGCAGAAAGGAAATCCTGATGCATATTATGAAGGACGTCGGTTCCTTTTATGATTCTTATATGGCATTAGGGATTGAAATCCGTGATGCGTTGAAAGGATATGAAAAAGCCGTTATCTATGGGGCGGGCGTAGCTGGAAAAAGGGCATATGATATGATGACCGATGAGGATAAGAAGAAGATTAAAGGTTTTGCCGTGACATTTCCGGATGAAAATTTAAAGATATACAAGGGAGTAAAAATCGGCGGAATTGATGAATACGAAACGGAAAAAAATGATATGGCGGTTATTGTCGGCGTTACGGACAAGTATCGTGATGAGATACTGCGGCTGTTAAAAGAAAAAGAATTTCCGAATGTGATATTGTTACAATCAAAAGCAGTCAATATTTAAGAGAACATAATGGAGGAGACCATGATAAGCGTATCCGTGATAATGCCCGTATATAATGAGCAGGAGCATTTGAAAGAAGCACTGGAAAGCTGGGCAGGCCAGACGCTTACTGATAAAGAGTTAATCTGTGTCGATGACGGAAGTACGGATGATTCGCGCAATATTATAGAAGAATACCGTGGGAGATATCCGAATATCAGCCTGTTTACGCAGAATAGGGCGGGAGCGGGCGCTGCCAGAAATTTAGGAATAGATCATGCAAAAGGAGAGTTTGTATGCTTTTTAGACGCAGATGATTTTTATATTGACAATTGTGCGTTGGAGCGTTTGTATCATGCTGCAGTAGACGGAAATGTTTTGATCTGTGCAGGGGCATTACAGGTTTATACGCCCAGTGGCATCAAAAAAAATCCTGTGTTGAGAGGGATGTTGCAAAATGGAGAGACGACGAGAATCAAATATCAGGATTTTCAATACGATTATCAGTTTCACTGTTATCTGTTCCAAAGGGAATATCTGAACCATCAGCGTCTTAGATTTCCGTTGTATAAAAGGTTCCAAGATCCGCCTTTTTTGGTGAAGGCATTGTATTTTGCAAAGGAGTTTCTGGTTGTTCCGGTGGAGTTTTACGGATATCGTCTGGGGGAGAAGGTTGTCCGTTATACAATTGAAAAGACATATGATTTATTCCGGGGGCTTTTGTTTAACCTGCGCTTTGCGGATCAATATTGTTTGAATGAACTGCTGGAATTAACCCTGCGGCGGATTAATCAGGATTATTTCAAGGTCTTGTATGACGGACTGGTATCAGAAGCAAAGCCTCTGCTTATGCTGATGCTTTATGCCGATTTGATAGCCTGCAAATACGGGCATGTGATTGAGCCGTTGGAAGCCTTGTTTTCCGCCAAAGGACAGGCATCGCCGTTTCCGTATGAGAAGTATTTGTGTGAAAGAAAAATCCGTCGCATGATTCCCGCAAACAGCCGGATTGTCCTATATGGGGCAGGAAAAATCGGAACGCAATGCTATGAGATGATCTCCGGGAGTGCAGAGTACGAACTGGGAGGCTGGATTGATAAAAATAAATCAGGTGAGGTTTATCTGGGGCAAAAATTGGAAGCGGTTTCAGAAGTAAATAACCTAAAATTTGATTATGTATTGATAGCAATATATGATGTGGAAATTTCTAATGAAGTAAAACGCCGGCTGATTGATCTGGGAGTCGGTATGGAATGTATTGTTCAATGGAATGTGATTCGATTTTGACGCTTATTTTAAGTGATAAAGCAGCTGAACCTGATTTTGAGAAAGGAAATTAGAGATTGAACAGAGAAATTGACATAGTTGTTCCGTGGGTGGACGGGTTGGATGCCGAGTGGCTCAAGGAAAAAAATAAATGGTATAGAAAACTGAATCCTGATGAAAGATCAAATTCAAATATCAGATACCAGAGCTGGGATAATCTGAAATATTGGTTCCGGGCAGTTGAGAAATATATGCCGTGGTTTCATAAAATTTATTTTATTACCTGCGGGCATTTGCCAAAGTTTTTGAAAACAGATCACCCGAGGATCAGGATTGTAAGGCACTATGAATATATTCCGGCAGAGTATCTGCCCACATTTAATTCACATGTAATAGAAATGAATCTGCATAGAATACAGGAACTTAGTGAAAGTATGGTCTATTTTAATGATGATATGTTTCCGCTGCAGCCGATAGAAGAAGGTTACTATTATCAGAATGACTGTGTATGCGATGAAGCAGTAGAAACGCCGATCATACCGCAGTTATTTGGCAGCATTGCTAATTTTACCTGGAATGTGCGTGCATTAGATGTGGCAGTGATCAATAAGAATTTTAATAAAAGAGAGGTTCAGAAAGCAAATTATGATAAATGGTTTTGCGGCGATTACGGAGAACTGCTTAACAGGAATAAATCGTTAAGTTATTGGGATCATTTTGTAGGTTTCCGGGATCCGCATGTGCCGTCGGCGCTTAAAAAATCGACGCTTGAAAAGCTTTGGGAAGCGGAGCCTGATCTGTTAAGAGAGACATGCGAGGCTAAATTTCGCGGCTTTTCCGGAGTAAATCAATGGCTTGCAAGATACTGGCAGCTCTGTGAGGGGAATTTTATCCCAAGGCGGACACTGGGAAAATCTTATGTAGCTACGATTAATAATTGCAGGGAAATTGCGGATATCATCAGGCGGCAGGAACAGCCGATGATTTGCATCAATGAAGATTGCACCATGCAGGAATTTGAGCAGATCAAAAGCATCATTAATTCCGCTTTTGAGGAGTTGTTTCCTGAAAAATCATCATTTGAAAAATAAGGACATGCTTATGAAAATTAAGAGCGGAACCTTTGAAGGAATGGCAAAGGATATCATTTCAAACAATCATAAAATCGTTATTTTTGGAACAGGTGTGATCGGCTCTACCATCACTCCTGAAATTTTGAGAACATATGATATTGCCTCTTTGGTTGAGTGCTGTATTGATAATGATAAGACAAGGTGGGGGACGGATATCAGGATAGCGGACAGGGAAGTAAAGATCTATAGTCCGGAAATTTTGAATCAATTGCCGGATCATGTAACAGTCCTTATCACCATGAGCAGATATTTTAGCGCGTATGAGCAGCTTCTGTCAATGGAATGCACTCAGAATATATCCTGTTACTTTATCCCTGCTATGTGCATAAAAAATTTCCATAGTGAAGGCAGACAGGGAGTGCAGAAGACAAGCAGCAGACCATTAATTCCTAAGATGCTGCATTATATGTGGCTGGGCGGGAAGCCTCTGCCGGATCATCTGAAAAGGTGCATTGACAGCTGGAAGAAATATTGTCCCGATTATGAAATTGTACGCTGGGACGAGTCAAATTATGATGTACATAAAAACAGATTCATGTCCGAGGCTTATGATAATGGCAGATATGGATTTGTTCCGGATTATGCCAGGCTGGATATCCTATATCAATATGGAGGAATCTATATGGATACGGATGTGGAATTAATCAGGGGATTGGATGATCTGTTATATCAGGGAGCATTCTGCAGCGTGGAAAAATGGCAGGTGGTCAATTTCGGCGGATGTACAGGAGCGGTGAAAGGCCATAACGCATTGGAACCTTTTTTAGAGAGCTGGAACAGCAGGAAACTGATCAGGAGTGACGGAACCCTCGACAGTATTTCCAGCGGCCTAATCGATACCAATATTGCCTTAAGAGCGGGATATCAGCTTAGCGGGAGGAATCAAAGCGTATTGGGAATGAACATTTATACATACGATTATTTCCACCCGTATGATTATATGTCGGGCCTGCTTGAAAAAACGGATGATACGTTTGCAATCCATCATTTTCAGGGCGGCTGGATCGATGAGAAAACGTTGGGAAACAATGATAAGTCAATAAGGCTGTATCAAGAATTATTAGACGCTGCCGAAGATGTCGGATAGGATATGCTTTGCGCTGCGGACGCTGATAGAAAGGAATGAGCATATGAATTTTGAACTCAACGCCTCCATGATGTGCGCCAATTACGCCCATCTGGAGACAGAAGTAAAAAACTTAGAGGAAGGCGGCATCGATTCCTTCCACATCGACATTATGGATGGGCGCTATGTTCCCAATTACGCCATGTCTTTGAATGATATGCACTACATAGCCAGCGCTACAAAAAAGCCGCTGGATGTCCATCTGATGATTGAGCATCCGAACAACACGATCGCGCTTTTCCTGCAAAATCTCCGCAAGGGTGATACCGTCTATATCCATCCGGAGGCGGAATATCATCCTTCCGCGACGCTGCAGAAGATCATCAACGCCGGAATGGTGCCGGGCATTGCAATCAATCCCGGAACATCGGTGGAGACCGTCATGGAAATGCTGCGTATCGTAAAAAAGGTGCTGGTGATGTCCGTCAATCCGGGCAATGCCGGGCAGATGTTCCTTCCGTATGTCGGAAAGAAGATCACAAAGCTGCTCGCCATCAAAGAGGATATGGATTTTGAACTCTATTGGGACGGCGCGTGCAGCTCGGAGAGGATTTTAGAGTATGCCCCCAAGGGCGTAAAAGGCTTCGTGCTGGGCACGACGCTTCTCTTTGGCAAGGACAGGCCCTACGGGGAGACGCTTGCCGACATCAGGGAACTGAAATTTTAAGGGGAGACGGCAGCAATCCATGATAAACGAACAGACGGGACAAAAGTACAGGATCGCGGTTGCCGGGACAGGCTATGTCGGCCTGTCGCTGGCGGTGCTGCTGGCCCAGCACAACCGCGTCACGGCGGTGGACCTCGTTCCCGAAAAGGTAGAGAAAATAAACAGGCGGATCAGCCCCATTCAGGACGAATACATAGAGAAATACTTTGCCGAAAAAGAACTTGACCTGACCGCAACCCTCGACGGAGCGGCGGCATACCGCGGTGCGGATTTTGTCATTATTGCAGCACCGACGGACTACGATCCGCAGAAGAACTTTTTTGACTGCTCTGCAGTGGAGGCTGTGATTGACCTTGTATTGAAAAGCAGTGCAGATGCAGTAATGGTCATCAAATCCACGATCCCGGTGGGCTATACAGAGCGTGTCCGGAAAAAATTCAACACCGGCCGCATCATTTTCAGCCCGGAATTCCTGCGGGAATCCAAGGCGCTGTATGACAACCTGTATCCGAGCCGGATTATTGTCGGCTGCGATGGGCATACGAGAAGACCGGCGGAGCTTTTCGCCGGAATGCTCTCCGAGGGAGCCGTAAAAGAGGAGATCGATATCCTCTATATGGGATATACCGAGGCAGAGGCGGTCAAACTGTTCGCCAATACCTACCTGGCGCTGCGTGTCAGTTACTTCAACGAACTGGATACCTATGCGGAAGTGAAAGGGCTGAGGACAGATGATATCATAAAAGGCGTCAGCCTTGATCCAAGAATTGGCGACTATTATAACAATCCTTCATTTGGCTACGGCGGTTACTGCCTGCCCAAAGACACGAAGCAGCTCCTCGCGAACTATCAGGATGTACCGGAGAACCTTATCCAGGCCATTGTGGAAAGCAACCGGACAAGAAAAGATTTTATTGCGGACAGGGTATTGGAGAAAGCCGGATATGATACGGCAGATTCTATGTGGAATGCAAGAAAGGGGCGGCCGGTTACAGTAGGAGTCTACCGCCTGACCATGAAATCAAACAGCGACAATTTCCGCCAGTCGTCCATCCAGGGAGTGATGAAGCGTATTAAAGCAAAAGGAGCGGCAGTGATCATCTATGAACCCGCCCTGCCGGACGGAACAACGTTCTTCGGAAGCCTTGTGGTAAATGATATCGAAAGGTTTAAGGCAGGAGCCGACGCCATCATAGCCAACCGATACGACAGAATACTCAATGACGTTGAAGATAAGGTTTATACAAGGGATCTGTTTCGGAGGGATTAGGTGACAAGATATGTTGTGATCATCAGTTTGAGTAAATATCAGCAATAATGTGGTGATTGGAACAGGCAGCGTGGTGACAAAGGATATTCCGGAAGAAGCATGGAATGAAGCGTATAAAAAATTTATTGCAAAAGCGGAGGAAACATCATAAAATACAGATAGAAAAGTATGAATAAGCGAAGAGTCAGCAGACACGGAAGCTATCGCTTTCAGAATCATTGAATTTTTAGTTGCCAATATCTGCTAATACCTTAGGAGAGTTTTATAAAATGAAAATCACCGAAAAACTGATTGAAAAGTCAAAAGAGGCTTTTATGATGGCAATTGAAGTGTATAATAAACCATCTATCAAGTATCGAGTAGAGGGCTTCGGCTTTTTCATCTGTAATGCATGGGAGTTGATGCTGAAAGCGCACATGATAAATACAATGGGCAATAGCAGTATTTATTATAAGGACAATCCAAGCAGGACGATTACACTGGAAAATTGTGTTAAAAAGGTGTTTACAAATGACAAAGATCCACTTCGAAAAAACCTTGAAAAGATAATAGAACTCAGAAATACGGGAACTCACTTTATAACAGAGGAATATGAAATGGTTTATATTCCTCTGTTTCAGGCGTCAGTGTTTAATTTTATTGAGAAAATGCAGGCTTTTCATGATGTTGACATGACGGAAATTATTCCGCAGAATTTCCTGACATTGACGGTAAGCTATAGCTCTTTAAATACGGATGAGATAAGGGCGAAGTATCCGCCTGAAATAGCGGAGCGCCTGATTTCGGTCGACACAGAATTAAGCTCAATTATTTCTGATAACAATAATAGATTTGCAATTCGTATAGATCATCATTATTATATAACAAAAAATGAAAATATAGCTGCGGCTAAGGTGAAAATTGATAAAGATTCAGAAACAGGCATACGGATCGTAACAGAGTTGAAAGATCCAAACAATACACATAAATATACCTGCAAACTCTGTTGCGAAGAAATAAATAAACGATTGGAGAAAGCAAATGTAACTATGCTTGTTAATGAAGAACCAAAGAAATTTAATTCGTCCCATTTTAATTTATTCTGCCAGTATTTTGGAATAAAGAATAATGCAAAGCTATGCTATACATATAAAGTTTCTTCACAGCCGCAGTATAGTTATTCTTTGCAGACGATTGATTTTATTGTAGAGGAAATAAAAAAAGATCCTGAAAATATCATCCGGAATTTGAAAGAAAAATTGAGAAAAAAATAAGTCAACCCCAGGGGCAAAGGAATTCTAAGCAATATGCCTACTCCCATTTGGGAACCCAGCCGTTATCCTTCACGAGTTAACTTATTTGATACTATAGCATATGCAGGGTGATTTGTCAATATGCCAGCTTTTTGCAAATGCAACGTAAAAGCGCATGGAACAGTAAATTGTAAACCATGCGCTTTTTTACGTCTAAAAAAGCATTTTAATATTTCTCAAACAAAACTGAAAAAATTTGTAAACATATCAGGCTTACATTATATGTACAAGATAAAACAAAATCATCTGAAAGAGAGGTAAAGTACATGAAGAAAAAAGATTTTGTAACTCTTATCATGAGTACCATTGGCGGGATTCTGTTTGCCCTCGGCATGTGTATGGCGCTGCTCCCGGAATGGGGTGCTATGGTACAGGGGATTGTGATCGGTGTGATTGGCGCAGTCGTATTGCTGGCTATGGTAGTTGTCCGAAGGAAGATGGACGGAAAACCTGCAATCGTTTTTAACGGAAAGGCAATCGGGACGACATTATTTGGTATCCTTGGTGCAATTGTTTTGGGCGTGGGTATGTGTATGACGATGATCTGGAATATGATGGTTTCCGGCATCATTGTAGGCATTGTCGGTATCGTTTTGCTGCTTTGTTTAATCCCTATCATCAAAGGACTGAAATAGGAGGTGAACATTATGAAAAAAGTCATTATTCCAATGATTATAACAGCTATCATTGGTGCTGCTGCGGCAGTTTTTGCAATTATTCGCCGCAAGCGGCAGGTCTTATAAAAAATCTGTGAAAGGGGCAAAACGCAAACAAAACTTTAACATTTGGGTGTTATAATGAACAAAACAGATGGAGGTCTGCCCTATGTTTAAGATACTGGTCTTAGAGGACGACAAAGATTTGAACCGCACAGTCTGTTCTTTTTTGAATCAGAGCGGTTATGAAGCGGTTGGCTGCCTGAATGCGAATGAAGCCTATGATACCATGTACGGAAATACCTTTGATCTGATTGTTTCCGATATTATGATGCCCGAAATAGATGGATTTGAATTTGCGAAAACAGTTCGTTCACTGAATGAGAATATTCCGATCCTTTTTATGACAGCGAGGGACGATTTTGCTTCAAAACAAAAGGGTTATCGCATCGGGATCGACGATTACATGGTCAAACCCATTGATTTGGATGAGCTTTTCCTGCGGATCGGGGCGCTGCTTCGGCGGGCAAAGATCGCAAGCTCCCATAAGCTGGAGATTGGGGAACTGATACTGGACATGGACGAGCGTACAGCGGTCTATGGTGGCGAAGGGATTTCTTTGACAGCGAGGGAGTTTAATATTCTTTACAAACTCCTGTCCTATCCGGGCAAAACATTTACCCGTACCCAGCTTATGGATGAGTTCTGGGATGCCGATACGAATACCGCACCGAGAGCTGTAGATGTTTATATGACAAAGCTGCGGGGAAAGTTTGAAAGCTGCAGCGAGTTTGAAATCAAGACGGTTCATGGTCT
>CANQDS010000047.1 GCA_947593655.1 uncultured Lachnospiraceae bacterium
ATGTTGGAACGACAGGCTGATGCTTCCGTCTGCATTGATCTTTCCGTCGCTGACATACTCGAACTTTCCGTTCTGATAGCAGTACAGATTTCCGTATCTTCCCTGATTCTCTTTCCCTACCGAAAGATTTAAAACTGCCGTAAAGCCGAAATCTCCGTTATGCGCCAGAGAAAGAAGAACCGTTTTCTTCCCGTTTGCAAAATCTTTTACCGATTTTTCCGGAATCGCAGCGGAATTTAACGTTACCTTCAGATCAATGTCCGAAGCTGCCGCCTTGATATCCTTTCCGTTGATTGTCCAGGAATACCCGTCCATCTGCAGGACAACCGTAACATCCTTCTCTTTTGCCGCCGCCAGAACTTCCTTCGGAACAATGGTCGCCGTCTTGCCGTCGTCCGTTTTCATCACAACGGTAACTTTCGAACGATCGGCTGCTTTCCCGATATCAGCGACTGCTTTCTCGGTTTCCGAAGTTCCCAGAACCGGTGTCGGAGAAGCATCGGAGCTGCCGGAACCGCCCGGCTGATCCGACGGTTTGGAATCCGACGGCTTCTGTTCCGGCTTCTGCTCTTCTTCCGGCGCCTGATAGATCAGATCTTTTCCTGTCTGATCGTCGGCCGTCAGATAACGCCCGTAAATTTTGCCGGTATTCTGAATATCCGCAAGGTTCACGTGCCCCAGACGGAAATCCGCTTCCGCATCTTCGCTTGCTTCACAGGTCAGCGTACTGCTGTTGCTGAAAGCTTCTCCGTCAACCCACATGGCAACCGGCACATAGGTTTCGATCACCGTGCCGTCATCATCCTTGATCTCGGCATATTTACAGGTGGTAACAACCGTCAGGCTGCCGTCGCCGCTGACAGAAAGGTCTTTTTCCACCGCAAATGCAGAATCCGCGGAGGAAGAGATCCGGTTCGTACCTTTCAGCACCAGATTCAGGCTGCATTCGGAATATATGGTCAATCCCTTCGTTCCCGCAAAATTGCAGTCCTTTAATTCCAGCGTTCTGGTTTCTGCATCGTAATAAATCTGGTAATCATCCGCCCCGGCCTCGACTAAGCAATCGGTTTCGGCTGCTTTCCAGTAGGCAGGAGCCTCCGGATCCCCATGCAGATAACCATTCGGATCGATCTGAATGTCTTCGCACGAGATTTCTCCGGATTCCGGTTCCGGCAGATTTCCGGAAATCGTTCCCGTATTCGTAATAAAGCTTTCCGGTTCCGTTACATTCACCTCGATGTCCCAGTCAGACTCATTCACTTTATCCTTAGCAGTCAGGTTCAGTACCACTTGGTTTTCAAAAGTTACATCGTTCGCCAGATCTTCTGTTCCCCAGAATGCGATCGGGCAGTACGGCCAGATCTCGCCTTCCGGTGCACTTCCGTCCGTTCCGCTGCTGGTCAGTGTCAGCTCCGCATCATCAGAACCTTTCACGATGGAAAGCTTATCGCAGTCCAGCCCGATCCCGATGATCGTTCCATTGTAAGAGATCGAACACTTACCGATCACCCGGATCGTAAAATCCTTTAAATTCTCCGGACAGATCAGCGCCGGGACGATCCCGTCCTCTCCTTCCTCTCCCTCTTTACTGAAATCCACGTTATAATCCCGCAGGGTCAGGGTTCTTGTCTCATAATCCCAGATCACCGGCGCATCCGCTTTTGCTTCCGGATCATCCGACTTATGATAACAGCCCTTATTTTCCGCATCTTCCACCAGCCATTCCGAATGGGTTCCGAATCCTTCATACACAAATCCCGGCTCCTCATCTTCCCCTTCATCATGCCAGCCGTACCCCTGAAATGCAAACGCAAGCCACGGCTCCGGCGCCGGTTCCTCATCCGCCCTCGCCGCCATATGCGGAAAGGCGCCGACCATCAGCACGGCCGCAAGTATCAGAACCCATACCTTCTTTTTCCCTCGTATCTTTCTTCTCATCCATCTTCTCCTTTCGATCGTTTACAGTTACTACCGCCATTATAGCAAAATTCTGTCCCGAAAAGGTACGCAAACCGCGTACTTTTGCCGCCTACAGCAATTCCCGTTCCGAAACATGGATCAGAAAGTCATTCGCTTCATCTAACGGCATCCCCTGCTCCAGACAGTAAATGATCACCGCGTCCCGGCGCACTTTCGGATAAAGCGCCCCTTTCCCGGCCACCAGAAAAAGATGCTGCGTCTCCTCCACGGACAGATGCATCGCAAACGCCATGCGCAGCAGAATATCCCGCCCCGGATTCCGCTTGCCGGAAAAGATCTGATAGACAAACGATTTGCTCAGCAGCGTCTTAACGATCAGATCCGGGATCGTCATTTCATGTTTTTCCAGAAGCTGCTGCAGGTATTCCGCCAGCTGCGGCTCCTTATATCCGCTTCCCATCTGCAGATTTTCCCGGAATAATCCGGGGGATTCCTGTATCATCCGAAACAATTCGGAAGTCGATTTTTCCTCCCAGTCAAATTTTCCGCCGCTCATCCTTTTATCCTCTTCTCTTTACGTTTCAATTAAAATAATTATATCAAAAATTCATTTTTCAAAGGTATGCAGTCTGCACACTTTTCAATCTTCTCCGTTTCATGTTATAATGAACAAAAACACCGGAAAGGAGCAGAGAAAATGGATCATCAGGAATTTCTTTTTGACCGAACCGTCCTTTTGGAGACGGAACAGAACCTTCCCGCCGCCGTCCGGCGCCGCTATCTTCTGCTCTCCTGCCTGAAAGATACCGGAGACAAACAGGTCTATGTCATCCAAGACCGCTCTTTGGGCAGAAAGGCCGTCCTGAAATGCGCATCCGGCATCAAGGCAGCGCTCCTTGCAAAAGAAGCGGAATTTCTGAAAAACCATTCCTTTCCGTTCCTTCCGGCTTTTTACGCTTCCGGTGAAGAAGAAAATTCCTGTTTTCTGATCCGCGAATACATCGAAGGACAGACGCTGGAGGACTATACGGAACGTCAGGGAACGCTTCCCGTTTCCGAAGCGCTTTCCGTCCTGTCCGCGATCGCCGGATCGATCGAAATTCTCCATCAACAGGAGCCGCCGGTCCTGCACCGCGATATCAAGCCGCAGAATTTTCTTCTGGCTTCGGACGGCAGGATCGTTATGCTGGACGTGGAAACCGTGCGCACCTACCAGCCGGACGCCGCACACGATACCATGATCATCGGAACGGCGGATCTGGCGGCTCCGGAGCAGTTCGGCTACAGCCAGACCAGCATCCAGAGCGACATCTACGGTCTGGGAATGCTGCTCATTTATCTTCTGACCGGGGAATATTCCCGAAAAAAACAAAGCTATGCCTTCCT
Source organism: uncultured Lachnospiraceae bacterium (assembly GCA_947593655.1). Lineage (GTDB taxonomy): Bacteria > Bacillota > Clostridia > Lachnospirales > Lachnospiraceae > Roseburia. The sequence continues at coordinate 3,307 of CANQDS010000047.1, forward strand.
TCCGCACGCCGTGCGCCGCCTGATCCAGAAATGCATCCATTTTGATCCGGACCGGCGTTACCGGAATGTCCGCGCCCTAAAGCGGGATATTTCTTCCATCCTCCGGAGCCGTATGCGCTTTTTCCCATTCTGCGCGGTCTGCTGCACGGTGCTTCTGCTTTTGTGCGGCGCCGGATCTGCTTTTTTGTACCAGCGGCAGATCGTCGAAAGAAACAGCCGCTCGGTCGCGTTTGAAAATCCCGTTCTGGAGCAGGCGGCCCGTCAGGCGCTGAACAAATCCTCTTCGGATCTGCTTACCGCAAAGGATCTCTCCGGGATCCACTCGCTCCTTCTGATCGGGGAAGACTTCTATCCGGACTGGAACAGCTATATGGACTATTACAATCTGCAATGGTTTGAATATGACAACCGGATCACGCCGTCAGACGATTTTCCGTTGGACGATCTGCGTTATTTTACCGGTTTAAAGGAACTTGCCCTCGATGTGGCCGACATCACGGATCTTTCGCCGCTTACTGATCTTCCGCTGGAAAAGCTCAGCCTTCGGAAAAGCAATATTACAGATATTTCCGCGCTTTCGTCTCTGACAAGCCTGAAAGCCCTGTACCTTTCCGACAACCCGCTGACGGATATTTCCGTGGTAACCCGGCTTTCCTCGCTGGAACAGCTCAATATCATGAATACCGCGGTAACGGAGATCGATCTGCTGGCGGAAAGCCGACTGCAGGAACTCAACTGCATCGGAACCAGAGTCACGGATTACAGCTGCATCGCCTCCATGCCGGATCTGCGCCGGCTGAATATCAGTCAGGCGAACGAAGCGGATATCGCCCTGATCAACACGCTGACGCAGCTGGAAATCTTAACTTTATACGATAGCCGGCTCTCTTCCTTAAATGAGATCTCCGGTCTGAAACGGCTGTTTTCCCTGGACATCAGCGCCTGTTACCCGATAGACGGGCTGGAAGCGGTTTCCAATTTCCCCAATCTGGACTATCTGTGTATTTCCAACACGGATATTACCGATCTTTCGCCGCTTACCGGACTGCTCAAACTTTCCGTGCTGGAGCTTTCCTACGCTCCGGTCAGCGACTTTTCTCCGCTGGCCGACTGCCCGAAACTGCATCAGTTCTACGTAAACCGGGCTATGGCGGAGGAGATCAGCCGCCAGCTTCCGGATCATTCCTATGAATTTATCATCATCGATTAAAATAACGATGAAAATAAGCGCACAAATCCGCCCCGCATGGGAAAAGATCTGTGCGCTTTCCGTGATTTTGAGCGCTTATTTCAGCCGCTCTAAGCGTCCCCGGATATAACCTTCCAGAAAATCCGTCGTTTTCTCCACACCCAGCCTGCTGCTGTTGATGCAGAGATCGTAATGGCGGGAATCGCCCCACTTGATATCGCAGTAATAATTATGATAAGACTTTCTCCTTCGGTCGTGGCGCTCTACGGCCGCCTCCGCTTCCTCCCGTGAGAAATTCCGTATTTTCTCGATCCGCGCGATCTTCTCTTCCTGATCCGCAAGGATGAAAACCGGGATCAGGCCCTTCTGCCCGCGCAGAACGCTTTCCGAGCAGCGCCCGACGACTACAAACGATTCTCCCGACTGCGCCTTTTCTTTCAGGTAATCAAACTGCAGCTGCGCTAAAACTTCTTCCGGCGAACTGCTGAATCCCCGCACGCTTCTGGAAAAAAGCTTTTTCCGCGGAAGCTCGTCATACTTGCTGAGGCGCTCTACATTCATCCCTTTTCCCGCTGCCATTTCATCCAGCAGGTTATGGTCGTACAATACGACTCCGAAACGCTTCGCCAGTTCCGACGCGATCCAGTGTCCGCCGCTTCCGTATTCACGGCTGATCGAGATAATAAACTGTTTATCCATGAATTACCTCCTTTTTTACAGATAACGCACAAAGATGATCAGGGTGCTGATGATCAATACGATAACCGTTGCCGGAGCCGCTTTCTTGCAGTACTCGCCCCAGCCGATCGGATGACCGGCTTTCGCCGCAACGGAAGTTCCTACTACATTTGCGGAAGCGCCGATCGGTGTCGCGCTGCCGCCGATATCCGTTCCCATTGAAAGCGCCCACGCCAGAGTTTCCAGCTGGATTCCCTGCGTCGCCGCCAGCGTCTTGATCACCGGGATCATCGTCGCCGCAAACGGGATATTGTCAATAAACGCGCTCGCCACCGCGGATACCCAGATAATGATCGCAATCATCAGCTTCGCATTTCCTCCGCTGATATTTCCGATAAACGCCGCAACCAGCTCCAAAATCCCGGTCTCCTCCAGTCCGCCGACCACGACAAACAGCCCGATGAAAAACAGAAGCGTCTTATAATCGACTTTCTTCAATACCTGCAGCGCATATTTTCCGGAAGTGATCAGCGTGATCAGTGCAATAAACAGCCCGATAAACGCCACGGTCAGCCCCGTCATCGCGTGCGTGACCAGAAGAACGACCGCGCACAGGAAAATAACCGTGCTGATGGCAAAACCGACCTTATCCGTGATCGCGCTCTCCGGCGACGGCATTTTGGAAATATCGATCTGCTTCCCGTTTCCGCCCGCCAGTTCCCCGCGGAACACAAAATAGAAGAACAGGATCACCACTACCAGTGAAACCACCGCGATCAGGCCGGTGTTCAATACGAAGTCCGCAAACGAATATCCCAGCGAAGTACCGATGATGATATTCGGCGGATCTCCGCACATCGTAGCCGAACCGCCCAGATTGGCGCAGAAGATCTCGGAAATGATCATCGGGACCGGGTTAAATTCCAGAAGCCTTGCAAGCTCCACGGTAACGGCCGCCAGAAACAGGATCACCGTGATACTGTCAATAAACATGGCCAGAACAAACGACATGACCATAAAAGTAATAAAAATAGGGATGGTCTGATAATGGACCATTTTGGCGATCCTCATGCAGAGCCAGCGGAAAAAGCCTACCCGCGCCATGCCTTCCACCATGACCATCATTCCGGCGATAAAAATGATCGTCGCCCAGTTGATCCCGCTGGAAGACTCGGAAGATTCCGCCGCCTGATACCAGAAATCCACCTTAAAAATGCCGTGTACATTCAACGTTTCCACGATTGCGGATAGACTGTGCATTCCGATTCCGAATACCAGAAGAAGCGTTAGAAGTCCACAAACCAGAGTTACGTAGTGCCGCTCGAACTTCTCCGTAATGATCAGGATAAACATTACCGCAAAGATCAGAACAGCAAGTATCTGTGCTATCATTTGTACACCTCCTGTGATTTATTTACAACTTCTATATTCTACTACTTTTTTTCTAAAATGGTACATTTTTTTTCATTTTTTATCAAATTTCTGCGGTATCCTTCTTACAAGTTTTCATGCCGACAATACCATTTTTCACATAACTCTTTTATCATAGAAAGAGAGGGCAATAACACCATTGTGCTACATACCCTCTCTTTGCGGCTAATTTTAGTGTTGTCTGCCATATCGTTCCGCATTGCGGCTGCGGCGAAAGGCATAAGCTGCCGCTGTGCACGCTCCCGCTGCCAGAACCATCAGCCACAGATAGCGCAATGGCTGATTGTCGTCTCCGGTTTCCGGATTTTGCAGATTCTTTTCACTGATTACAATCACGTAATCCGAAGCGTGGGTAAACGTTAAATCCACGTTTCCATCTGCGTTGATCTTTCCGGAGCTTACCGGCTCAAACTTTCCGTTGTTGTAGTAATACAAATCGGCAAATAGATTCTGATACTCTTTTCCAAGCGCAATCGTCAGAACCGCCGTAAAGCCAAAGTCTCCTTCATATTCCAGATGCAGCTGAATGGCTTTGTCATCTTTTGCAAGGCTGCTTACGTTACTTGCCGGAATATTGCCGGTATTTAATGTCACTTTAAGGTTGACATCCTCTGCCGACTGGATTCCCTTTCCGTTGATCGTCCATGTATAACCCTCAAACTGCAGCAGCAGATCGATATTTTTGCCCATTGCTTCTTTCAGCACCTCTCCCGAAACGACGGTCGCTTCCTGTCCGTCCGCTCTGGTCATATCGATCGTTACAACCGATTTCTTTCCGTCCGCCGCGCTCTTTGCCGCTTCGGCAATCTTAGAAACCGCATTGCTGACCTGCGCCGCATCCATCGGAACCGCGCTGCTGCTGTCCGACGGCTTTTCGTCTTCGGTACTGCCGCCCTCATTCTGCTCCGGTGTTTTATTGCCGTATACCTGCTGATAGATCTTTAAGGACGGAAGCGCCTTGCCGTAAAAATCAAAGAATGCCTGATTTTCCCAGCCGCAGCCAAAGACTTCATCGTGTTGAACTCCCCAATCCGTATCATATTCCTTTGCATATACGCTTGCCCAGCCGGAGCCGAAAAGCTGCCATTTCTTCACGTTGCTTTCCCACACGTCGCCGTCACTGTCGTCATCGACTACGCCTACCGGAATCCATGCGCCCTCCCAATAGAACGTACCGATTCCAGCCTCGCCAACCGCGGCGACTGCAGCGATCACATCGCGGACATAGGACGCCTGTCCGTTCGGACTGACCGCATAATTTAACGGGGTGGTATACGTATTAAAGGTATTCGACTCATAACCATCGCCGTCCTCAAATGTCCAGCCATACGAAAACTCTGCAACCATTACCTTCTTTCCGTATTCGCCCGAAATCGTTTTCAGCGTATTCGTCAGTTCCTCCAGAGTTCCATGATTATAAAACTGATAATAGGAAACCCCAAAAACATCATAATCCACTTCGGCGTCTTCTAACATCTGCGCTTTGTCTTTCATCAATTCCAGATCCTGCTGGTCGGTATAATGAACGGCAATCAGGATATTCGGATCCACCTTGCGAACCGCGCTGCTTCCTGCCTTTAACAGTTTGCATATCGCTTCATCGCTCTCTTCTCCGGCCATTCCGTTATTGATCTCATTTCCGATCTGTACCATTCCGACATCCACGCCGGCATCCTGAAACGCTTGTAAACTCTCCTCCGTAAACTCGGCAAGCGCATCGGCCTTTTCGTCTACGTCCATGCCATCCCATGCTTTCGGCACAAGCTGGCGCTGCGGATCCGACCAGAAATCGGAATAGTGGAAATCCACCTGTACCTTTATGCCGTAAGAGGTCGCGATTTTTCCGATCTGTATTGCAGTATCGACGTCGCACACGCCCGCGCCGTAGGTCTGACGATAAACCGGCGTGCCGTCTTTCAGATAATATTCCATGTATCCTTCCGGATTTCTCGTGGAAGCTCCAATATCCGATTGGGAATATTCCGTTTCCCCGTCTTCTCCGACATATTTGAAATCGCCGTTTTCATCCCGCGGGAACGGATCGTTCCATACGCGCAGCCGGATATAGTTTACTCCGGAATCCTTTAAAATCCGGAAAAGATTCGCTTCGTTTCCGTTTTCATCATAATATTTTGCTCCGCTTTGAATAATACTTAAATAGGTAGAAACATCAATTCCATGAATAAAATCTTCCGACAATCCCTCTACCGGCGTAATTTCTTTTTCTGCCGGCGGTTCCGGCGGTTCCGACGGTTCTAACGGTTCCTCGGAGCCGTCAAACTGATGTCTTCCCTCTATGGTTCCGTCATTTTGGAATGTCTCTACACCCCACAAATCCAGATCGCAATCCGGATTATTTTCTGCGATACCGGTAAGCGTTACTCCTTCTCCAACGGTAAATTCCTTTCCGCCTACCCACATTGCGGCAGGAAAATACTTCTCTCCGGTCTCGCTGTCTTCCCGCTCTCCGCAAGTCGTCTCTACCGTAAGGCTTCCGGTTCCGCGGATGGTCAGATTTCCGGCTATGCCCACTGCAGAATCCGCCGCATTGGAAATCCGGTTCTCGCCCTCCAGAACCAGCGTAATGTCTCCATCCGAAAAAACCGGCGAGAATACATCCCCCCAGCTGTTCACTCCGTCACATTCATAAATAAAATTTTTCAGATGCAGTTCCCTATTTTCTGAATCGTAGTACAGTTCATAATCATCGGCACTGGTTTCTGTTAAAATGCTGCCGCCTGCGCTGCTGACTACCTTCCAGTATGCCGCGCCGGTATGATGCGTACCTTCCTCATCATCCCATGGATTGAGTTCTCCCGATTCGTCAATATAAATACTATCTATTATTTCATATCCCGGCAGAATTGCCTGAATGCTTCCGGTATTATGAATGCGATCTTTGCAGGTGTCCCAATCATCCATGTTAAGATCCGCTCCATACGAATCCATCTTATCTTTTGCGATCAGGGTAAGCGCTACCTGATTGGTAAACTCCGCCGTTTCACTTCCCCACAGATTTACCGGAAGAATTGCCCACTCATCGCTTTCATCGGAAGCTGTTCCGCTGCTGCTCAGCGTCAGCTTATCGGTTGTTGGATTTCCCAAAATAGACAAACTATGACGATCCACCCCGATAATTGATCCGTCATAGGCAATCGAACAGTCTCCTTCGATCCGGAGCGTTACATCCATGTTGGCATACAGTACTTCATCTGCTCTGTCGCCTTCCTCATTATATGTCAGTCCGCTCAGATCCGCCTGATAATTGCGGAGTGTCAGTTCCTTTTCTTCTGCCGACCATGATACCGGAGCCTCTGCAATTTGATCCGCATCCACCTCTTCTGAGGTTACCAGATCATAGCCGTCCTCATGATCGTCCATCGGCAACAGCGCGCAATCGGTTTCACTCCCCCCGAATTGAGCCAACATCAGAATCGGCTTATCCGAGTCATCATACGTCCGATATACAAAATCAAATGCGGCGCTTTCTTCTTCCGCCCATGTGGTAATATGCGGAATCATGCCGACAACCAGCACAACTGCCAGAATCAGACTGACGATGCGCCTGGTACCCCCCTTTTCTTTTCTGTTCTTTCATCCATGCTCTCCTTTCGTTCTTTCTCCTGTCGGATGCCAGTGCTGTCATTGGCTCACTTCGTTCGCGGGACAGTACTAGGCTCCTGCGAGATTTACAGTTACAAGCCAATTATAACAAATGCCCGGTTGATTTACAAGCGCAAAAAACCGCTAGTTCCCTGCCGGATCGCCACAATTTCTATTTTCCCATTATTATCTCATCAATTATTGAGTGCCCTTCTGTTAAAACACTGTCATCTAAAATATCTACATTTTCTTCCCGCTCTGTAATAGACTTCATTAAATCACCTAATGTATCACAATCCCCTGCCAATGAACTTAAAACAGAAGATGTCTTTTTCAATAATGCCTCCTCAGCAATATCAAAATACTCTTTTTTATACAATAACTTATGGTTAATTTCACTCCATCCCTCTTCAAAAATACTCCTTGTCTGTATTTCTATTGGAACCATTATTCCACCTTCATTATGCCGAATAGTATAATGAATGGATCTATAATCAACTCCATATTGAAATTCCACATTCTTTAATCCTTGATAAATTTTCTTATCATCTCCTTCTCTCAATTTGACTTGTGGTTTTTCACAGAAATTCTTTTTGTAATTTGATGTGATAACTTTGTGCAGCGGTAAATATTCACTTTTAAATACATATAATGCTCTTATCCCAATAATATCGGTTATCTCAATTAGATATGTATCTTTAGTAAACCGAACATCTGTATCCTCATACTCTACAGCTTTTCTAATTATTTTTTCTATAAGATGTTCTGTATCCTTTATTCGAAATTTAACTGAATGAACATGTGCTAAATTACCAATTTCATTAACATATTCTGCAGCAATCTTCTTAAAATCATCCAATTTTGAATTGTAATCTTGTTCGATATCCATCAACGTATCCCACGATAATCCCGATTGATAAAATATCTCTTCATTCTTATATTCCTTAAAAAAGGACTGCTGATTAATCATTTTTTCACTGTACTCCTATTCCCATTAGCTGTAAAAAAACTGCCAATTGCCATTTCCAAAGATTGTGCCGTAAAAACTCTAAATTTAAAATTATAAAACCACAAATTCGCCATTTCTAGAAGCGTCTGTTTTTGAATAATATCTTTATGTGAACAATGCCATTTCATTTTTGCCATCAAATTATTTACAATAAAAAGCTCATTTATGTACAAATCTGTATCTTTTTCCACGTTTGAAACTAATTGAATCGGCTGACGACGCAAAAACCAATAACTGCTATACGCATACACCTTATTTAGATTAGCATGATCTATTCCATGAAACTCTTTCATCCTTATCATATCTGCAAAGTAATCACAAACTGCATACCCTAAACGCCTACTATTAATTTGTGCACAATCAGACAGTCCTTTTTTCTCAATAAATTTCTTGGCATCCGAATACCATACTCCAAAGCGTTCTTGCAAATTCTCTATTGTATAATAATCCAAAATAAAATCGTACTCTACTTCATATCCCTGACCTTCTTTTGTTCCCATGCTAAACTTTCTCCTAGTACTTATAATAATCCATTAAAGTCAAAAAGAGCCTGACTAATAGTCAGACTCACATTTGTCAATTCAAATCTAAAAAGTCTTGTGAATCAGCATCATCCAAATATTCTTCGAACGCCTTTTGATCATCCAATAAGACTGTTTTTTTATAATTTGGTCCTTTATTTTCAGACGTATCCTTTTTATAGTGATTTGACATAAAATCTTTTTTGAAATTATTCATCTCACGAAGTGCGTCTTCATCAAATCTATATTGTTCAAATTGATCACTCATGGCGTTTCCTCTTTTTCTTTCCTAATCCAACTACGGCTTAATAATTTTATCATAGAAAAGATATTCTGTAAATACATTTATTTTCTTTTGTCTTTTGTTTTTGTAATACCCAAATCTTCCGGACCTTCGGATAAGGTATGCTGTACACTGGAAGCCCGCCAGTTTTCCTCCCCACGGAAAAGGAGCCGCATCTGCATCGCAGGCGGCCCCTTTTCGAGGAGTTTAGTTATGAAAATGTTTATTAATAAAAAAGGGAATAATGTCAAGGAATATTTCCTTTGACATCATCTAGTATATGCAAAAAATGTGTCTTTAATATGTCCGAATTCGAAAACATTTCTAAAATTCTGAATCGAAAATTTAGAATCTGTTAAGAAATCAGACTGTATCAGACCGAATCAAACAATTTCCGGCAGAGTTCGATCTTTTCCGGATCCGGAAGGCTGTTCCGAAATTCCACCCGCCCTTTCTCTGTCCGTCCGGAAAGCAGGTCTTCTCCGGCAAGCCGCCGCTTCATCTCTCTGGCGGTTCCCTCTCCGCCGTCAAAGATGCGCACCTTACTGCCCAGCACTTCCTGAATCAGATCCTTTGCAAACGGATAGTGGGTGCATCCCAGCACCGCCGCATCCACCCGGTTTTCCCGGTACTCCGACAGTAGCTTTGACAGATACAATCGCAGATCCTCTCCCCGCAGATCGCCGCGCTCGATAAATTCCATCAGTCCCGGACAGGGCAGGGGAATGATTCTCGCCTGATCCTCATAGCGCTCCATCAGTCTGCGGAATTTTTCCTCGCGGATCGTCATCGGAGTCGCAAGCACCAGCACGGACGGATGCTCCTTAAAGCAGGCCGCCGGTTTCACCGCCGGTTCGATCCCCACGATCGGGACGCCGGGATAGCGCTCCCGCAGAAGACGGACCGCGGCGCTCGTCGCCGTATTGCACGCGATCACAAGTCCCTTGACGCCGCACGCAAACAGTTCTCCGACATGCTCAAACGTCAGCCGCCGGACTTCTTCCAATGTTTTGGTTCCGTACGGCGCATGTCTGGAATCCCCGTAATAGATATAGTTTTCATTCGGAAGGATCTTTGCCAGCTCGCGGAGCACGCTGACGCCCCCGACGCCGGAATCAAACACGGCAACCGGCAATTCCCTCAATTGTTCCTTTTCCAACTGTTCCGCCAAAATAGAAATCCCTTTCTGTTATAATCCATTGAAATCTTATCAGATTGTGATATAATGTGATATTATATAAGGTAATATATGCTTTTTACGCCCATTATAAAGGAGGTTTTCTTTTATGCCGATAGATCCTTATGACCTTGAGAATGTCCGTCTGTGCGAATTCTGCAACCGCCGGCTTCCGCATAATTACCATCAGGCGCTATGCCCGAACTGCGTGGAATACAAGCTGCTGCACGATGTCAAGGACTACATCCGCGAAAATCTGGTCAACGAATATCAGGTTGCCGAACACTTCCAGATCCCTCTGCGCCAGGTAAAGCGCTGGATCCAGGAAGGCCGCATTGAGTACCGCCAGACCGACAACGGCGCGGCGCTTGCCGGAATGCACTGTCAGCGCTGCGGCGCACCGGTTTCCTTCGGTACGCTGTGCCCGAAGTGCTTAAAGCTGCTGAACAGCGGCACCAAAGGCTATTCCCTTCAAAGGCCGAAATTAACCAACGATGACAAGATGTACTATCTGGATCGTGACAAATAAGAATCCTGCCAGGCAGGATTCTTATTTTTTATACTGAGACAGCGAAACCGGCTTTCCAGTTTCTTCATGCCCGAACAACAAGACCAACACGCCGAATCCTTCATGCCGGACAACGAAACCGACAAGCCAAATTCTTCACATCAGGACTGCGGCGCCGCTTCTTTCCTGCGGATGACCTTCTGGCCGTACTTGACGCATACGGCGTCCAGATACGCTTCGTCCGGCTCAAACTGGATGATCCGGCAACCGTCCTTCTGTTTATACACAAGATCGTAATACGGCGCTTTGGTATGCGAAGTATAGTCGGTCTTTTTCACCGATGCATCCCTCTCATAGTTGGAAACGCTCCTGTCTCCCGCCGGCGCGATCTGCATTACTTCATCCATATTGATCACGCACAGGCGCTTTCTTCTGCTCTTATTCATGATCCTTGCGAAACGGCACTCCCCGTCAAAATAGGAATACTCATACTCCTTAAACTGCCGGAACTGCAGAAAATACCAGACAAAAATCATGATCACGCCCACCGTCATGAAAACAAAATAGCGGCAGGACAGCAGCAGACAGGCAACTGCGCCCAGCAGGGACAGATACGCAAGGAAACGCACAAGCGGCGACTTCCTGCTTTCTACCAGTACATAAACTTCTAACATTCTTCTCGCTCCTTTTCGTATAATAACAGTATTATAGCCCTAACAGCAAAAATTTTCCACACAAATATAGATTTTTTACTTTTTATCCGATACAATCATGATAAGAGTAAAAAAATTACATAACAGTTCCGTAACTGATGCAGCCAAAGGCTGAATTGTTGCAAATTGACAGGGGGACACCTATGAAATTTCATTTTTCCAAAGAACAATTATCGGATTTTCGTGCCAATATCCGCAGAGAGTGGATGATGGCGAACGGGATCGGCGGCTACTCCGGAGGCTCCGTCACGGGAGCGCAGAACCGGACGCATCAGGGCTATCTGATCGCGAGCCTTCATCCGCCGGTGGAACGCTTCCTGGTCTTTTCCAAAACCAGCGAGCGTTTCCGGCAGGACGGCATTCTTTATGATCTGGAAACCTCCCAGCACGCGGGAGAAGTCATCGGACAGACGGTTGTCAGCGCCGCGGACGTGCCGGATGCCTATAAAACCGAAGGAGCCGCGGCGGTGGCCTATGATTTTCCTACCCGCCGCCCGGTATACCGGGAAGGGAACCGCTATCTGGAAGGATTCACCTTCGACGGAACCGTCTGCTTCTCCTACCGGGCGGGCGCGCTTTCCTTTCAGAAACGGATCGCCGCCGTCCGGGGTGAAAATGCGGCTGCGGTCGCTTACGAATTTACCAATGACGGGGAAGAAGCCGAATTTACGGTCACGCCGTTTATGAACTTCCGGGAACACAGCACTTCCGGAACCAGAGAGCAGCTTTCTTTCACGGCGGAGGCGCTGGGGCATGGCTTTACGCTGGTCCCGCAAAGCCGTCCGGATCTGGTCGTTTACTTAGGATTCAGCGCCGGAAAACTTGTGGAGCGCAGTGAAAAATATGACGAAGATCTGCAGCTTCAGACGGAAGTCGATAACGAAACGCCCGGTCTGGACTGCCATTTTACCCCTTATGACATTGTATTTTCCATTCCTGCGCACAGCACGATGAAATTTTCCCTGCTCTGCCGGGTGGAAACTTCCAAAGAGGCCGCCGTCGTCCCGGTAACGCCGGAAAGCGCCTTTCTCGCCGTTGACGAAAGGAAACGCGCCCTTGACGCACTCCTTCTGCAGGCGGGATATACCGATCCTTTCGCCCAGACGCTTACGCTGGCCGCCGACCAGTTCCTCGCGCGCCGGGAATCGACCGGGCTGATGACCGTACTCGCGGGATTTCCGTGGTTCACCGACTGGGGACGGGATACGATGATCGCATTTTCCGGCCTTGTGCTCTCTACGAAGCGTTTCGCAGAAGCGCGGGAGATCCTTGCCACCTTTGCCGAATATCTCCATCACGGCATGGTTCCGAATATGTTCCCGGACGACGGACAGGAACCGCTTTACAACACCGCAGACGCCTCTCTGTGGTACTTCTATGCGGTCCACCAGTACCTTTCCTATGACAAAAGCGAAGAGGCGCTTTCGTTTATCCGGGCGAAGATCTACCCTGCGTTAAAACAGATCATAGACGCCTACCGGAACGGAACCGATTTTTCCATCTATATGGACGACGACGGCCTGATCCATGCGGGAAGCGGCGTCGATCAGGTGACATGGATGGATGTCCGCGTCGGCAGCTGGGTGGTAACGCCGCGCCACGGAAAACCGGTGGAGATCAATGCGCTCTGGTACAATGCCCTCTCCGTCATGGAGCGCCTTGCCGAACGCTTCGGGGAGGAATCCGAAGGCTACCGCCGCCTTGCCGGACAGGTAAAGGAAAGTTTTACCGGAAAGTTCTGGAATGAAAAAGACCGCTGCCTTTATGACGTGATCGACGGGGACAAAAAAGACGCAAGCATCCGTCCGAACCAGATCTTCGCCGTTTCGCTTCCGTTTACCATGCTTTCCGAAGAACAGGAGAAAGCGGTCGTCGATCTCGTAAAAGAGAAACTCTACGCCGGATGCGGTCTGCGCTCGCTTTCGAAAGAGCATCCGGACTACCATCCGGTCTACTGCGGCTCCCTGCCGAAGCGCGACGCCGCTTACCACCAGGGAACCGCCTGGGGCTATCTGCTCGGCGGCTTCCTTACGGCCTATCTGAAAGTGTACGGGCACGGCAGCGCTTCCATTCAACAGGCGCTGGACTTCTTAGAACCGGTGAAACAGCACCTTTCCGAAGGCTGCATCGGTTCCGTCTCCGAAATCTTTGACGGGGAGGAACCGCACACCTGCCGCGGCTGCTATGCACAGGCCTGGAGCGTCGGGGAAATCCTGCGCTGTTACGCGGAAGACATCCGGCCATACCTTTAAGATTACAAAGAGACTTTCAAAGGATCCGGCTTGCCGGATTCTTTTCTTTTAAGCGGATTTGCGCGCAAAAAGGGCGCCCCTCTGCCGTCCGGCTTTCGGGACACCCTCTCTGTTACAAATTTTTGTTCCATTTCAAATTTTAAGCTCCACGCCCGCCCCTTTCGGCAGCGTCAGGAAAGCGACTCCGATCGAACCGATCCCGCCGTTGCTCGAACAGGACACGGAAGCGCGTTCCACGATCACTTTTTCAAACGGAACCGCTTTTAAAACTTCTTCAATAAATTCCTGCTGCTGCTTCACGCTGCAGCTTGCATGGGCAATAAACACCACCCGTTTATCGATCCGGTTCTTTCTGCGGAAGATCTTATGGATAAACCGCTTCTTTGCTTTTTCCAGATTCCCGAAATAAAAGCCCCGAAGTTTCGGCTCGCTCTGACGCATCCGCATCGTCGGATGGAAATTCGTAAACTCCGATAATATTTTCGGCATCCAGTCCGCATAGCCGCTGTTGTAATAGCTTCGTATATTCGGCATGAAAAATGCGGTCTCGATCTGTTTTTTCAGCATTTCCAGCTGGCTGCAGAGTTCCTCCACCTGATTGCAGCCATCCTGCAGAAGCCTGACCGCCAAAAGCACCAGAAGCCCTTCCCCGCAGGAAATATGCCCCGCATCGATCACATGCACATGATCGAAACCGACCGCCGCCTGCTCCGCCATATGATAGCTGTCCCCGAGCCCCGACGCCATAGCAATATGAATGACTTCTTCCGCCTCCGAGAGCGCCTCTGCATAAAACGCCTCGTATTCTTCCACGGAAGCGCTCACGGCCGCCGCCCGGCTGCCCGGCCGGGACAGATGGCGCGATAAATTGTCGGAATCGATCTCCAGCGTATCGCGGAACATGCCCCGCTCCGTTTCGATGTAGGAATAGATCATCTTGATATCATTGCAGGCAACATATTCTTTGGAAAGGTCGCTGACGCAGTCCGTGGAAATCTGGATCTTTTTGCGCTTGCGGCGCAGAACCCGCCTCTGGGCAGCGGCTCCGCCGGATTCTTCCGTATCCGCGCGGTATTCCACCAGCGCTTCCGGAAGGAATTTCAAGATCTCCGCTTCCAGCAGAACGCCGTCCACCGGCTTCGCAAGATAGCCGTCAAAGCCGCTCTCCAGATACCGCTGCTTGTCGGAAGCCAGCGCATTCGCGGTTACGATGATCACCGGCGTCCGCCGGACCGCATCCTCCTGTCTCCGGATCGCCTTTAACGTCTCCTGCCCGCTCATGCCCGACATCATGCTGTCCAAGAGGATGGCATGGTACACCTTTTTCCTGACCATTTCCAGACATTCTTCCCCGCTCTTTGCCGTATCGATCTGGACTTTTGTCGCCCGCAAAAGCTTGCTGATGACCATGAGATTCGTCTCGTTGTCGTCCGCCACAAGGATCTTCGCCATCGGCGCTTCAAACAGCTGCCGGTAGCGGCTGCGCTCGTTTGCCATCGATTTGGCCAGATAATTGACATTCCCGACCGGCCGCTCGTCCAACACCGGCTGTTCCAGCGTTACCGTAAAGACGGATCCTCTGCGGTAAATGCTGTCAACCGTGATCGTGCCTCCCATCAGGCTGATCAGCTGCTTCGTGATCGCAAGCCCTAAGCCGCTTCCTTCGATCTTCCGGTTATTTTCCCGGTCGATCCGTTTAAAATAATCGTACAGGGATTCCAGATCCTCTTTCTTAATCCCGATGCCCGTATCGCTGACCGTGATCGTCAGCCGCTCCGCTTCTTCCCCTGCCGGTTCCGCCTGTACATCCAGCGTCACCGAACCTTTATGCGTATATTTTGCCGCGTTCGTCAAAAGGTTGATCAAAACCTGTTTAATGCGCACTTCGTCGCCCAGCAGGACGGCCGGCAGCTCACTGTCGATGTTCACATAAAAATCGAGATTTTTTTCACTCATGCGCACCTGCAGCATATTGACCACGTCATCGAATAATTCCCGCGTCTGATAGGCCGCCGGAACGATCACCATGCGGTCGCTTTCGATCTGGGAAAAATCCAGAATATCGTTGATCAGCGTAAGCAGGATCTTGCTCGCATTTTTTACCTTCAGCGCATCTTCCGCAACTTCCTCCGAAATCTCCTCGCGCAGGATCATCTCGTTCAATCCGATAATGGTATTGATCGGCGTGCGGATCTCGTGGCTCATATTGGCAAAAAATGCGTCTTTGGATTTGCTGATCTTTTCTATTTCATATTTCTGTTCGAGCGTCCTCTTCCGTTCTTTCTCGTAGGACTGGATCTGGTAGCGGACGATGATCCCGACCGAAATCCCGACCGCCAGCACCGCAAACAGGGAATCATAATAAATATCCGACTTGGTTTTCAGCGGCAGGATCAGTTCCGGGTGCTGAAACGCCACCACATAAGTTCCAACGTCCGCAACGACCGCCAGGATCAGAAATACGCACAGCTTGATCCCGCGGAACATGATAAAAATGTACAGGATCCCGAGCACAAACCATACCGTCGATCCGCTGTCAATCCCTCCTCCGAGAAAAAACACAAATGGAAACGCCGCGCCGATCAGAATGACCGCAAAAAACATGGCCGCAAGATCCGCCCTGTGGAACCGGAAAGTTATGACTGCTGCGATCAGAACGGTCACGAGCAGCGCTAAGATCGGAAGCGCATTATTCAACGGCGTTTCCAGCGCCAGCCCGGCCGCGATCGCGATACAGCATACGATAAAGGACATATACAGGATCAGCCGGAACAGATGCTCCCGGATCTCGTCCGTCCCGTCGATCGGTTCATAATACAGTATTTTTCTTATTTTCTCGCGCATCCTGTCCTCACATTCCGCCGCTTTTGCGGCTCTTACTCCTTATATCTTAAAACGCTTTCCGACGCCGACAGATAATCGGACATCTGGATCTTGTGCATCACAATCTCCGACAGTTTCTTTAACGAACGCCCCTCAAAACTGCACTGTGACAGGCGTTCCGCGATCGCCTCCATCGTATCGCTGTCAAAAGCAAACGCCGCATCCTCAAACTCCAACGCGATCCGGTCCATCTCTTCTTCCGTCAGCGGCTGCAGATCCTCGGAAACCTCGTCTTTTTCCTGCGGAAGGATGCTCTTGCTCTCTCCCAGCCGTTCCAGAATCCTTGCATATTCCGCCATCATTGCCGGATGATGCTTCCGGATATAGTCCTCATCGCCCCGTTTCCCGGCGGATTCCAGTTCTTTCGCCAGATTGGACAGTTTCTCGACTCCGACGCTCCGCATCGTACTCTTTAAACCGTGGACAAACGTCGTGTAATCCTTCCACGCCTGATGGCGATACGCATGCTCGATCTTATCCTGTTCTTCCCCGCCGGAGGAGTAGATCAGCTGCAGGACATCGATATAGCTTTCCAGACTGCCGCAGTACTGCAGGCCCGCGTTCTCGTTAAAGTCTTCCGGCGGCAGATCCGTATAGCGGCGCGTCTGTTCCGCCGCGGTTCCTTTCGCCTCCGTCCGGGAAGCTGCGCCTTCCGGTGCCGCATTCGGATCGTCTCCCACGATAATGAGTTTCTCCTGCGGCAGGATCCGCCTGAGAACGCGCTCTAATACGGAGATCTCGATCGGTTTTGCGATAAAATCCTGAAATCCTTCGCTTAAGAATACTTCGCGCATACCGCCGACGGCATTCGCAGTCACCGCCACGATCGGGATCTTCTGGAAATAGTTCCCCTGCTTCTGACGGATGCGGTGCAGCGTCTCGATTCCGTCCATCTCCGGCATCATATGATCCATAAATACAACGTCATAGCTCATATCGTCTATTTTTTCCAGAGCCTCCGCCCCGCTGGTCGCGATCGCCACTTTGATCTTATACGGGCGCAGCAGGCCTTCCAGCACGCGGATATTCATCAAATTGTCGTCAACGATCAGTACGTTGGTATCCGGCGAAATAAATTTCTCGTGGAAAGAGTAATCGGCATCCACCGCCTGCACGATCGGCCTATCATTCAAAACCATTACGATCGGCAGGATGAAAAACGGCTTATACATCCGCAGGATCTTCGGATTGGCGATCCGCGTTTCGTTATAGCGCTCGATGATCGCAACTACCGTCGTGTTATCCGTCAGGCTGTCAAAATACGGAATATCCTCTTCATATTCCTCGATGCTGACAAAAATATGCGTAAAGATCTCCCGCTCTACGCGCCGCTTTAATTCCGGCAGGTTCTGGCAGACATGGCATTTGACCTTTAACTGCTGGATCATGTGGAAGATCACTTTGCTGTATGCCTCGCGGACTTCCGGGCGGTCGTAGCGCTCCATATCGACATAAATCGCCGCGTTGATGCGTTCCCGGTTCTCCACGACCGCGATCGGAGTCGGATCCGACACCTTCTGCGGAATGGTAAACTGTACTTCGCTGCCCTTCCCCAGTTCGCTGGAAACCGTGATAAAACCGCCCATCATATCGATCAGCACCTGCGAGATCGCAAGCCCCAGCCCGACGCCTGCGGTCTGGCGGTTCCTTCTGG
>CANQDS010000048.1 GCA_947593655.1 uncultured Lachnospiraceae bacterium
AAGTGCAGCAATGCACGGAGCTGACCGCTACTAATCGGTCGGAGGCTTGACCAGGGAACGGGAAGGTTCTGGATGATTCGGTTCTGTATGGAGTTTTGAAGGTGCCGGCGAGGAGACGGCAGGAGAAACAGATAGAAGAGAAAAATAATAATCCTCGATAGCTCAATGGTAGAGCACTCGGCTGTTAACCGAGTTGTTGTAGGTTCGAGCCCTACTCGGGGAGTTTTTTAAGGCGCAGTAGCCAAGTGGTAAGGCGTGGGTCTGCAACACCCTGATTCACCGGTTCAAATCCGGTCTGCGCCTTTTTTAATCCGGAACATTAGTTTCCGGTTTTTTTATACTCTTCCAGACATAAATCGTTTTCATACATGAATTTTGCGGCTTCTTTCCCGACGTAGCGGTAATGCCAGGGTTCGTACATGATGCCTGTGATATCGCTTTTATCGCTGGGATAGCGCAGAACAAATCCGTATTTCCAACTGTTTTTCATTAACCATTTCTGTACCTTTGTTCTTTCCTGAGAAGAATCCAGTTTCTGGTTTGTTGAATCAACGATATCTACGGCAAGGCCGAGTTCATGTTCGCTTGTTCCGGGAACGGCGACAGCCTGAGAAGCCTTGTCATAAGCATAGTCTTCTGAATATCCGGCGGAAAGATATTGATTCATTTCTTCCTGAAAGAGCTTTTTCTGCTTTTGGGAAGAGCGATAAGAGGAACAGATCAGAGGATCAAGCCCTTCTTTTCTGCAGTTGTCCATCATTTCCTGCAGGTCGGGATAGCAGCGTGAATCGATTGCCTGATTGTTTTTCAAGTGCGTTATTTCAATTTGATATCCGGAAGGAAGCGGGTTTTCGGCGTTGACCAGAATCAGATACCAAGGAGAATCATCGGCATCCGATATATTGCTGCTTTTCGATGAGGTAGAAGAGGTATTCCCGTCATCTGCCGGATCCAGTTCATTTTGTTTATTCTGCTCCCTGTATTGTCTGATGCTATTGTTTGCAAATACGAGTTCGTAAATCTTCTGAATCGCAAAGCAGATATGAAAGGAAAGAAAGAAGATTACGACCACACAGATGATACGAATCAGCCAGTTGCGGATTTTTTTGTTTTTCATGATAACCACCTCGTTGTTTTTTCTTGATCATAGCGCGGCGGTTCTTAAAAACAGCTTCATTTTATCATCAAAATGACATCATTGAATGAATCATTGCTCAAATATTAAAAATAATGCGGTTTACTCCTACTTCAATAGTGATGGGAACCTTTTTGCCGGACGAATCGGATAAAAGAAAGAAAAACTGTTTATTTTTTGTATCTGTGTTCTTGTCTTTCATGATAACCTGATATTCGTTGTCCGCATCGATATTGTAATAGTCTGTAAAAAATGAAAGGAAAAGTTCGGATGATAGATCATAGTCGATCACATGATCGTTGTATAACTGAAAAAATACCATTTTTTTGCTTTGATCGTCTATAAAGACCGAGATGATCGTATCACTGTCAAAAATGATCATTACTTTCCAGACTACAGCCGTTGTAAGAGGGACATTTTCCGTGTAGGTATCTGCATCTGTATATGTATCTGAAACGGAAGTATAAGCATAAGAATAATCAGGATCTGTTGCCATAATCAGGGCAGTTTCGGAGTGGGATATCATCTGTTTTGTCTCCAGCAGGCCGAGTTTGATCAGCGAATCAAGCATAAGCAGGGCACTGTCATATGCTTCCTGTGCGCTGCAGGAGGCATTTTCTTCGGAAAGTTCCATACTGGTGTGCGGTTTTGAGATTAAGTTTATGGTATCTAGGAATCCGGAAGAATAATAAAACTGCGTCTGTTCGATCGGATAGGAATGAATATCGGACAGAATCTGCCTGTTTTGGCAAAAAAAGGCCATAGAGGGCAGTATCAGACCGCCGGCTGTGATCAGGAAAGCCAGAAGAAATAAGAATATGATCGATATGCGTTTTTTCATGTTCGTCCTCCTTTTAATTCAACAAAAACGGAAGTTCCTTTTTGAAGCTTGCTTTCAAATGTAATGCTGCCGTTATGCAGTTCTGCGATCTTAGCACAGAGCGACAGTCCGAGTCCTGCGCCGCCGTGCGAGCGGGAGCGGGATTTATCGACACGGTAAAAAGGTTCCGTGAGGTGCCTGATGGAATCCTCCGGTATGCCTTTGCCGTTATCGGCGACGATGATCCGACAGCCGTCGGGCAGCATGGAGCATGTAATCTGGATCTTTCCGCCGTCCGTAAACGAGCGCCGTGCATTTTCAATCAGATTAAGAAGCAGGGAATAAAATAAATTAGGATTTAATAAACAGATTCCCTTCTCACATTCTACGGATAATGTAATATTCTGCTCTTCAAATTGACCGGAATGGAAATGAACGAGCTTAAAGATGATCTGCGCCGGAGATACTGGTACGAGCGGGATCTCTTTTTGTTCGGCTACGAGGATGTCAAGGAGGATCAAAGAAAGATGTTCTAATCTTTTTCCTTCGGAGAAGATGTAATTTGCCGCGTCAATCGCGTCTTCTTCGGAAAGTTTTCTGCTCCGGAGCAGGTCTGCGTAGCCGATGATGGAGGTCATCGGGGTTTTCAGTTCATGCGTGAAGCTGCCGATAAATCGTTCCTGCCGTTCCATTGAATTTTTCAGTTCACGGATGTGGCAGAGCAGGGAGTCGGCCATCCGGTCAAATTCTTTGGAAAGGATCCCTACTTCGTCTAACGTATGGATCGCGCTGCGGCATTCATAATTGCCGTCTGCGATTTCTTTTGAGGCTTTTGCCAGTTTCATCAGCGGACGGGTAAGGAAAAAGGATAAAATGTATGAAAATGCCGCGCATAAAATCAGTAATAGGGAAAAAATCCATAAGTAAATACGCTGCTGGAGCCGGTAATTTTCATAGATAGATGAAATATCATAAGTGGTATCCAGATACAGGGAGGTATTTCCTACATAAAATAATCCCGAAACCTGAATGAAATAACGCTCGTCCGGCGCGGAAAAAACAGTGCAGGCGCAATGCGTCGGGTTGATCTGGGCAGAGAGATCCAGCATGGAATCTGCAGTCTCCCCCTGTGAATACAGGACTTCTTTTTCGGATGTAAGGCGGATAGCGGACCACGAAGCATCCTGAAGTGGAAGCTGTTCTAAAATACTGGAGAGATCGTTCTGCGTGTACCAGTTTTTCATATTGTTTGCGATCTGAAGCGTATTTAAGATCATCCGGTAGGAGGCGATCGCGGATTTTTCCTCCTGATGGAGGGTATTCTGGAAAGACAGTAAGATCAGTGCGCTTCCTCCGATTCCAAACAGGACGGATACCAGAGAGATCATGCATAGGGTTACTTTTGTGCGGAATTTCATAGCGGTACCTCGAGCCGATAGCCGATTTTGTTGACAGCCTGCAGTTCCTTTTCCCAGTGGACTTTTTTCCGCAGACGCTGAATGTGCAGATCGACGGTTTTGCTGCTGTAATCATATTCCTTTTCCCAGATGCGTTCATAGATGGTTTCCCGGTACAATGCGGTATTGGGATTCTGGGCGAAAAGAAGCAGAAGGTCGTATTCTTTCGGTGTCAGTGCAATATCGATGCTGCCGCGCCGGACCTTCCGGGAGCGGGAATCGATGGTAAGTCCTGCGATTTCAATGATCTCGGATGTTTTATGGCAGCGCCGGAGCACGACGTCAATGCGGGCGAGAAGTTCGATCACGTCAAAGGGTTTTACGATATAGTCCTCCGCACCCATGCGCAGTCCCTTTACTTTGTCATGCACAGAGTTTTTTGCGGTAATGAATATGACCGGAATTTCAAGAGGGCGGATATATTCCATCAGTTCGAATCCGTCAATGACCGGAAGCATGATGTCCAAAAGGATCAGATCATAGGATACATCTGCAATTTTATCGGCTGCGGTTTCCCCATCAAAAGCGCAGTCGCAGAGATAGCCCTCGTTTTTTAAGCTGAGTTTGATCAGATTGGAAATGGGTATTTCATCTTCTACAATCAATATGCGTATCATGGCTCCTCCTTTTTGAATCAGTTTACATCATTTTAACATCAAAACGGCAAACATAAAAATATCTTATTTTTGCAACAAAACTGCGTCTGGATGATACTATATAGATGAAACGTTTCGAAGATAAGCAAAAATGATGGGACAAGCGGGAGAAAAATATGAAAAAAATATGGAATGTGCCAAAACAATGAAAGAAGAACGGGATTTAGTGAAAAAGGCGAAAAGGGGGGATGCAGATGCTTTTGCCGGATTATATGAACAAATCTATAAGGATCTGTATCATTTTGCCCTGTATACTTTAAAAAATGCACAGGATGCGGAAGATGCGGTCAGCGAAACGGTAATGGATGCATTTTCTTCGATCCGGAAACTGAGATCGGATACCGCTTTTTCGGCGTGGATTTTTCGGATCCTTTCGAATAAGTGCAATCAGAAGATACGGGAATACTGTCTGCTGCGGGAAAAAACAGTGCCAGAGCAGGCCTGGGAAAGTACGCCTTCTGATCCGTGGGGAAATGAAACGGAAGAGTATATAGAGGTAAGGAAGTCCTTTTTCGAATTGGCGGAAGAAGAGCGGATGATCGTAGGAATGCATATTTTTCTGGGATATAAGACGCGGGAAATCGCGGAAATCCTGAATATGAATGAGAATACTGTACGTTCCAAAGAAAGCCGCGCAATCCAGAAAATGGGAAACAGGTTAAAGGATTTGAGGTGATGATGGATGGCCAAAGAGGATAAAAATGAAAATTTATGGCTGGAAGATGCACTGTACGGGAAGATTTCGGAGTCGGCGGAAAAGATCGCGGTTCCGGATCCCCTTCTTCCGGAGCAGATTGCAGAGAAGTTAAAGCAGAGAAAGAAAGAAAAGAAGATGCATATGCTGCAGAAAGCAACAGGAATTGCGGCGGTCTTTGTACTGGCTGCGGCGCTTGGAACGGCCGGATATTACGGTTTTCGGAGAAATGATTCCCAAAAATCCGGAAAACAGCCAGAGCAGCTGGCTGCGGCAGAAGGAGAATCTTCTACGGAGTATGTTCCGGTTAGGGAAAAGAAGGAATATGCGGGTGATCTCTACCACCGTGCTGATGATTACGAAGAAGTTTATCAGGCGGTGAAGCGGACGCAGAGTTATGATTGGGATACGGGCGAATGGTTCGTCGGTGCGATGTCCGGAGTGTGGAATGGAGCATTGGACACTAATAAGTCGGATAGTATAGTAGGAATTCCGGAAGACGGGAGTGCAGCCGCAGACGGAACAGAAAATTTTTCCTATTCAGAGACGAATGTACAGGTGGAAGGAATCGATGAGAGCGATATCATCAAAAATGACGGAAATTATCTCTATATTGCTTCCGATGTAGAAGTGCGTCTGATCGATATCCGCTCCGAAGAGATGAAGCAGGCGGGGGAGATCCATCCGGATCACGAAACTTCCGGGGGAAGCGCACAGATTGGGGAAATGTATATTGAGGAAATGTATGTGGACAAAGACAGGCTTTATCTGATCGTTTCCTGGATGGATACAACGCTTGAGGAGTCGGAAAATCCGGAAAGTTCTTTTAATGCCGCTTACCGGATGGACAGCAGCGCTTTTATTGAATTGATGACTTACGATATCAGGGATCGGGCAGAGCCGAAGCTGATCGGAAGCGTGAAACAGGACGGTTACTATTATACTTCCCGCAAGGCGGGAGACATCATTTACCTGTTTTCCAGTGAATTTCTGGGGAACGTGGAAGAAAAAGAGCCGGAGGAGCTGATTCCGTATGTCGACGGGGCGAGAGTAGACGCCGGATGCATCTATGTTCCGGAAAAAGGAAACAGTGAAATGATCCTATCGTCTGTCGATGTCAGAAAACCGCAGAAAACGATCGATCAGATGGTGATCCTGAATGATTCTGCGGAAATCTACATGGGATCGGAGGCAATTTATTTCTATCATTATGAATATCAGAGCGGAAAAGGCCGGGAATTTACACAGATTGCAAAATTTTCTTATAAAGACGGAATTATGGATGCTGTTTCTGCAGCTTCGGTAAAGGGAACGGTACAGGACACTTTCGCGGTATCCGAATCGAATGGGATTTTCCGGATCCTGACGACGGACTGGAGCGCCGAAGAGCAGACGAATCAGCTTTACCTGTTTGATGAAGATATGAAAATTACCGGAAGCATTTCTGATATCGCAAGGGGCGAGAGCGTATACGCTGCGCGTTATATCGGTGATATGGCGTATTTTGTCACTTACCGGAATACAGATCCGTTATTTGCCGTGGATCTTTCGGATCCGGAGAACCCGGTTCTTCTGGGAAGCCTGGAAATCAGCGGATTTTCAGATTATCTGCATCCATACGGAGAGAATCTTCTGCTTGGGATCGGTTATGAGACGGATCCTGATACCGGCAGGAACGAAGGGATAAAACTCTGCATGTTTGATATTTCGGAAGGAGCGGATTTAAAGGTTATCGATACGGAAGTGTTAAAAGAGCCGGATTACATTCCGGGCGCGGATTTCTATAAGTGCATACTGGCGGATCCAAAAAAGAATCTGATCGGGTTTCTTACAGAGGATTATGATCGCTCCGACAGTGCATCTTATCAGGTATTTCAATGGGATGGGGAGGATTTTCATGAAGTGCTGTCGCAGGAAATAGCCGATCCGGTATCGGAGCTTTGGGTGCGCGGCGCATATGCGGGGGATTCTTTCTATATCGTAACCGATTTCGGAATTACTTCTTATGATATGGAAAACGGTTTTGCGGAAACGGGACATCTGGATTTTTAAAAAACGGTTGCATTTCACAGAAAAATGTGTTATAAAAAGACACAAACATTTGTTTGTGTCTTTTTTTGAAGGGAGGAGTTTGCGGTGATTCAAGTGGAACATATTTCGAAGGAATTTGTTTCTCCAAAGAAATATCCCGGTTTAAAAGGGGCGATTAAAGGTCTTTTTTCCAATGAAAAGGTTCGGAAAACTGCGGTGGACGATATTTCTTTTCATATTTCGGAAGGGGAAATTGTCGGATACATCGGAAGCAACGGAGCCGGAAAGTCCACTACGATCAAGATGATGACCGGAATCTTAACTCCTACAAGCGGACAATGTCTGATAAACGGGATCGATCCGAGTAAGAACCGGATGGAAAACGCGCAGAATATCGGTGTTGTATTCGGTCAGCGGACGCAGCTGTGGTGGGATCTTCCGCTTTCTGAGTCGTTTACTATTTTAAAAGAGATTTATAATGTATCGGATGAGGATTATAAGGATCGGATGGATTTTTTGAATGAAGTTTTAGATCTGCCGGAATTCTTTGACCGTCCGGTGCGTACGCTCTCGCTTGGTCAGAGGATGCGGGCGGATCTGGGAGCTGCGCTGATCCACAATCCGAAAGTCCTTTATCTGGATGAGCCGACGATCGGACTGGATATCGTTGTTAAGGATAAGATAAGGGATGCGATCCGCCAGATCAATGAGCAGTACCGCACGACCGTGATCCTGACGACGCATGATATCGGGGATATTGAAGAGCTGTGCAGCCGGATCATTATTATTGATGAAGGAAAGAAGATCTACGACGGTGGGCTTGCGGAGCTAAAGGATACTTACGGGACGAGCCGGAGGGTAACGATGGAGGTGCGCCAGCCGGAACTGTTCAGGAAGATCGACTGGGAAGAGAAGCTCCATGCGGACGAAAGTTCCATAGAGACAGAGCTTGACGATGAAAAGAATCTATTTTCCGTCTCGTTTGACAAGAATCGTATTCAGGTATCGGATATCATATCATCGGTTATGCAGATAAGCGATGTCAGGGATATCCAGATTCAGGAGACGGAACTTTCGGAGATCGTCAAGGCAATTTACCGCCATGCATTAAAGGGGAGATGATCATGAAGAAGTTTTTGCGGACTTATCTGCCGTTCGCATCGAATGAATTGAAACGGAATATGGCGTATAAGGGCGCGTTTTACCTGTTTACCCTGTGCAGTTTATTTGGCTCGTTTATCCAGTATTATTTATGGATGGCGATTTACGGGAGTGCGCAGGGTGCGAAGCTGGGCAGCCTGACAAGGGAAGAAATGGTCGTTTATGTATTTATGAGTTATGTGACATCCTCCCTTACGATGATCTCCGTTTCAAGGGAACTGGGACGGGATGTGGTGAAAGGATCGGTGGCCATGAATCTGATCAAACCGATCGATTACCGTTTAAGCCTGATCGCAAAGGGAATGGGAACGGTTGTTTATCATTTTCTGATACCGGGCATCTTCGTATGGATCGGGCTGGAATTGTATAAGGTTTTCATCCTGCACCTTCCGGCCGTTTCCGCCGGAAACATCCTATGGTATCTAATCAGTGTTTTCTTCAGTTTTCTGATCTATGTATTATTTGATTTTTGTTTTGGGATGATCGCATTTTTCACGACATATATCTTCGGTATGCAGATGGCGAAGGACGCGCTTTTGTCTTTCCTGACCGGACAACTGATCCCGCTTTCTTTTTTTCCGGGAATCATTCAGAGGCTTTTTGATTTTCTGCCGTTTTCGTCGATGGTGTATACGCCGGTTATGATCTATCTGGGGAGATACCGCCCATCAGAGCTTTGTTTCGTGCTGGGGCGGCAGCTTGTCTGGGTTGTGCTGCTGTATCTGCTCGGCAGTCTGCTCTGGAAACAGGTGACAAAACGGCTTGTTGTGTTAGGGGGTTAAAGTGATGAATAAGATCAAACGATACGGCCGGCTGTACCGGGTGCTGGTATCCCAGTTTTTGAAGACGATCTTGCAGTCAAAAGTCGATTTCTTTATAGGGCTGATCGGATTCTTTTTTACCCAGATCATGGGAATTGCGTTTCTTTATCTGGTGTTTGAGCAGATTCCGGATCTTCAGGGCTGGACGCTGGATCAGTTGATCTTTATCTATGGGTTTGCACAGATTCCAAGGGGAATCGATCATCTTTTTACGGATAATATCTGGATGGTTTCCTGGTGGATGGTCATCGACGGGGATTTCGACCGTTATATGCTGCGCCCGATGAATGTCTTTTTTCAGGTAATTTGTGAAAAACTGCAGCCGGATGCGTTAGGAGAGCTTCTGGTAGGCTTTGCGCTTTTAATCCTCTCGATCTCAAAAGGGGTTGTGGCTTTCCATGCGGCAGATGTTCTGCTGTTTTTGGTGTCGATGATTGCGGGCGCGGTGATCTATACGTCGGTGAAACTGTTTTTTGCATCCATCGCATTCTGGGTGAAGCAGAGCGGTCCGTTTCTGCAGGTTGCTTATGATATGGCGAATTTTGCCAAATATCCTACGGAAATCTATTCCAGGGCGGTTCGTTTTCTGATCACCTGGGTGATCCCGTTTGCATTTGTGGCATATCTCCCGGCCGGTTATTTTCTGGGACAGAGGAGCGCTTTTGCTACGATCGGAGCAGAGTGCGTGATCGCAGTTGTATTCTGGATCATTGCTTATTCCTTTTTTCAGTACGGAACCCGCAAATACGAGAGCGCCGGCAATTAAAATTTTATAGTATATTCCCTGCTGACCAAAACGGCGGCAGGGATTTTTTTGGCATATTTTACAAAAAATGTGCTGCATTTTTGTGAATGATTTTGACGGAAAATGATTGACTTTAACTAAATAATTTTCTATACTAGATAAAAAGATGAACGTTTTTGACAGAAATTGAATGAAAATGAATCAGAGGTAAGATATGCTGGCGGAGGAAAGATTTGCGAAAATTTTGTCTATAATAGAGAACGAGGGAAGCGTAACGGTGCAGCAGCTGATGACGGAATTGGAGGCTTCGGAATCAACTGTCCGACGTGATCTGCATTTACTGGATAAAAAGGGACAGTTAATCAAGGTACATGGAGGTGCGATGGCAAAGCAGCCGGTTTTTCATACGAGAGATGAGAACGTACAGAACAGGAAGCTGCTTCATGCCGGGGAAAAACGAATCATAGCGGAATATGCGGCAGGCCTGATCCAGCCGGAGGATTTTGTGTATATTGACGCGGGTACGACGACGGAGCTGGTCATTGATTTTATCAAAGATACGCAGGCGGTATTTGTAACGAACGCCATCGGCCATGCCCGAAAATTATCGGAAAAAGGGCTGCGCGTTTACATTCTGGGAGGAGAGTTTAAATCGACGACCGAAGCGATCGTAGGAGAAGAAGCGGTTCTTACACTGGATAAGTACCATTTTACCAAAGGCTTCTGGGGAACCAACGGCATCAGCGTAAAGACGGGATTTACCACGCCGGAGGTCAAAGAGGCTATGGTAAAGAAAAAATCAATGGAAAACTGCAAAAAACGCTATGTTCTAGCGGATGCAAGCAAATTTTCCCAGATTTCCAGCATCAAATTCGCAGAATTTTCGGATGCGGACATACTTACAACCGGATTGAGGCAGGAATCATTAAAGCAGTATAAAAATATTATGGAGGTGGGGGAGCTATGATCTATACCGTAACTTTTAATCCGTCATTGGATTATATCGTTACTGTGAAGGATTTTGAGGAAGGAAAAGTAAATCGGACGCAGAACGAAGCGATTTTTCCGGGAGGAAAAGGAATCAATGTTTCTATGGTTTTAAAAAATCTGGGTATTGAAAGCACAGCATTGGGGTTTATGGCAGGATTTACCGGAAACGAAATCATAAGACTTCTGGAAGAAAAAGGAATCGCCACAGATTTTATTCATGTAAAAAACGGTGTTTCGCGGATCAATCTGAAGCTTCGCGCGGGAAAAGAGACGGAGATTAACGGAAAAGGCCCGCAGATTCTGGCGGATGATATCCAATCCCTGTACCGGAAGCTGGATGCGCTTACCGAAAAGGATATGCTGGTGTTGGCAGGAAGCATTCCGGAAGGCATACCGGAATCCATGTATATGGACATCATGGAATATCTGAAGGGCAGACAGATCCGGATCGCAGTCGATGCAACGCGGGATCTGCTGGTAAACGTACTTCCGTACGGACCGTTTTTGATCAAGCCGAATCATCATGAATTGGGAGAAATTTTTGGTGTGGAATTAAACGGCAAGGAAGAAGCAGCGGATTATGCAGTGAAATTACAGGAAAGGGGGGCGAAAAACGTACTGGTTTCCATGGCCGGGGAAGGCGCGGTGCTTGTAACGGAGGACGGGCAGAAATTATTTGCCGAGGCTCCAAAAGGAAAAGTGGTCAATTCCGTAGGTGCGGGCGATTCCATGGTGGCAGGATTTCTTGCCGGATATATGGAAACAGGAAGTTTCCGGGAAGCGTTTGCTTACGGGATCTGCACCGGAAGCGCGAGCGCGTTTTCGGAGGAACTGGCGACCAGAGAAGAAGTTGAAACCTTGCTGAAACAAAATAAAAATCTATTTTAAGGGGGAAGGACTATGAAAATTCGGGATTTGCTTTCAGCGGAAAGTATTGAATTGAACGGAACAGCAACCGGAAAAGAAGACATATTGAATCAAATGGTCGATTTGATGGCAAAAAGCGGTAAGATCCGCGATGTGGAAACCTACCGGAAAGGAGTATTTGCCAGAGAAGAGGAAGGAACGACAGGAATCGGAGAAGGGATCGCGATCCCGCACTGCAAATCGGATGTGGTAACGAAACCGGGACTCGCGGCAATGGTAGTAAAAGACGGCGTGGAATTTGAAGCATTAGACGGCGAGCCGGTCAAATTATTGTTCTTAATTGCAGCGCCGAATACCAAAGATAATGTGCATCTGGATGTTTTGAGCAGACTGTCGGTGCTTTTAATGGATGAAGGCTTTACCGGAAAGCTGCTTTCGGCAAAAAGCGTGGATGAATTTTTACAGGTTATCGACAATGCGGAACAGGAAAAAGAAGATAAGGAAAAACAGGAGGAAACCGCAAAAGAAACCGTTTCCCATTCAGGGCGCGTACTGGCGGTAACCGCTTGTCCGACAGGAATTGCGCATACTTATATGGCAGCCGAAGCGTTGGAGAAAAAAGCGGCGGAGATGGGAATTGCGATCAAAGTAGAGACAAGAGGCTCCGGCGGAGCGAAAAATGTGCTTACTCAGGCGGAGATCGACGAAGCAATCTGCATCATTGTGGCGGCAGATACAAAAGTCCCGATGGATCGCTTCGACGGGAAAAAGCTCATTGAATGCAAGGTAGCGGACGGCATTAACAAAGCGGAGGAACTTTTAAACCGGGCAGTCAAAGGAAGCACTTCCGTATATCATGCGGCAGAATCCGCATCATCGGCAAAGGAGGAGAGAGCCGAAGGAAAGGGCGGCATCGGACATTCCGTTTATACGCACCTGATGAGCGGCGTATCGCATATGCTTCCGTTTGTAATCGGAGGCGGTATCATGACCGCGCTGGCGTTTTTGATCGATACGATCTTAGGCTATGGCGCTACAGGCGGAGGGAATTTCGGCTCCTGCACGCCGCTGTCCGCATTCTTTAAATACGGCGGAGGTCTGGCGATGGGACTGATGGTACCGGTTCTTGCCGGCTACATTGCATATTCGATCGCGGATCGTCCGGGACTGGCGGTCGGTTTTACCGGCGGCTTACTGGCTTCCAGCGGAAATGCGCTTGCAGCAGGGTATGCATGGGCGGACGGTACCTCCGGTTTCCAGAAATTTATTGCCGATTTTGCCTTTCAGGGAGCGGACGGCGGAAATACGGTATCCGGCTTTCTTGGAGGAATTGTCGCAGGCTTTCTTGCCGGTTATATCGTATTGCTGCTGAAGAAATTGTGCAAAAACCTTCCGGCATCGCTGGACGGAATTAAGCCGACCCTGATCTATCCGCTGTGCGGTATTTTCCTGATCAGCGTATTGATGTGCTTTATCTTTAACCCTTTGATCGGATTGATCAATACGGGACTCAGTAACATGCTGACGGCATTGTCCTCCGCGGGACTGATCACGCTGCTGGGACTGCTGCTTGGCGCAATGATGGCAATTGATATGGGCGGCCCGATCAATAAAGCAGCATACGTTTTCGGAACCGGTATGCTTGCAACGGCGGCGGATATGATGGCAAACGGAGCGGCTTCTACCGATCCGGCAGTACAGGCATGTTATATTGCAATGGCGTCCATTATGGTAGGCGGTATGGTTCCGCCGGTTGGAATTGCCCTTGCCTGCTGGTTCTTCCCGAAGAAATTTACGGAAGCGGAAAGAAATTCCAAAGTATCAAACCTTGTTATGGGCTGTTCGTTTATTACGGAGGGAGCGATCCCGTTTGCAGCTTCGGATCCGATTCATGTCATTCCATGTACGCTCGTTGGAGCAGGCGTTGCAGGTTTCCTGTCCGCCCTGTTCGGATGCACCTTAATGGCGCCGCATGGCGGGATCTTCGTATTTGCAACCGTAGGAAAACCGTTGATGTACATTATTTCATGGGTTTTGGGATCAATCGTTACCGCCGTAATGCTCGGCTTTATTAAAAAAGATGCAACACACGCCGGTTCTTGACAGGCAGAATCAGAAGTTGGATAATATCTATGATTTTAAAAGTACGCGAGATTAGGAGAAAACCATGCGATTAGTCATTGTCCGCCACGGCGATCCGGATTATGAAATTGATTCTTTGACTCCAACAGGCTGGAAGGAGGCCGAGCTTGCGGCAGACCGGATCTCCAAAATGGAAGTAAAGGAATTTTACGTGTCGCCGCTGGGACGGGCAAGAGATACGGCGTCCTGTACGTTGAAAAAGATGAACCGCACAGCGGTCGTCTGCGAATGGCTGAAGGAGTTTTCGCCTACGATTCAAAGACCGGATGTCAAAGAGGAACGCAAGGTTTCGTGGGACTGGCTTCCGCAGGACTGGACGGGCGTGCCGGAGTTCTATGATAGTAATCTGTGGGCGGAGCATGAAGTGATGAAGGAAGGGCATGTCCGGGAGGAGTATGACAAGGTGTGCCGCAGTTTGGATGAACTACTTGCCTTACATGGCTATCAGAGGGAGGGCAATTATTACCGCGTCATGCAGCCGAATACCGATACGCTGGTATTTTTCTGTCATTTCGGTGTGGAATGCGTACTGCTTTCCCATCTTCTGCATGTGTCGCCAATGATCTTATGGCATGGCCTGTGTGCGGCGCCCGCTTCCGTAACGACCGTATATACGGAAGAACGGAGGGAGGGGATCGCTTCCTTCCGGATTCAGGCATTCGGGGATATTTCCCATCTTTATGCAGCAGGAGAGGAGCCTTCTTTTTCCGCAAGATTCTGCGAGTGCTACCGGAACGCAGACGAGAGGCATGATTAAGAAAATCTTAATATTTTATCGGGTTTAACAGGCAGGAAATCTACATTCTGCCTGTTTACTTTTTTCCGGAATTTAGTACAATAGGGAATAAGAGTTTATGGTAGAGATGGGTAAGGAGCAGAGAATGAGTGCACAGGATAAGACAGAAAAAGTATTGCGGAGTCTCCATGTCCTGCTTTCAAAGAGCGAGCCTTATGGAACGGATCCCAATAAGATCATCGTAGAGAAGCAGAAGGTTTTAGAGCTGTTGAGCAGCCTGAACCAGTGTATTTATGAGATCATGGAAGAATACGAACTGACGAAACAGAGCAGAGACCGCGCGGAGCGGGAGTTTAAGAAGCAGGGGGACGGGATCGTATGGGATGCCAGCCGGAAAGCAGAGGATATTTATGCGGCTTCCGTTATGTACACGGATGAAGCGCTGAATTATGTTCAGGATATTATGAAGAGCGCCGCAGCTTCCGTTCAGGCCGTTTATGAAGAACTGGGGCAGAAGCTGAAAGAAGAGGTTCAGGTCGTCCACACCAACCAGATGGAGTTAAAGTCCCAGCTTCAGGATATGGTCGACACCGAAAAATACTTAAAGCTGATCGAAGAACGCAACAAGGAGATCGCAAAGGAGAAGGCGAAGAAGGATAAGGAAGAGGCCGCCGGGCCGGAACCTTCGATTTATGCGAACCGTCAGACAGAGGTCCGGATCAATGAAGAATATTTAAGAAGAATGGGATTGTCCTTAGAGGAGCAGCTGGAGAAAGAAGAGAAGGTGCAGCCTGAGGTTGAGATCAAAGTTGACCGGAACGCAGAATTTTTCCGGAGAAAAAAGGGTAAGTGATCGATGACGGTATTAGTTTGTGACGATGATAAAGAAATTGTGGAAGCAATTGAGATTTATCTGAAA
Organism: uncultured Lachnospiraceae bacterium; assembly: GCA_947593655.1. GTDB lineage: Bacteria > Bacillota > Clostridia > Lachnospirales > Lachnospiraceae > Roseburia. Next base: position 15,175 of record CANQDS010000048.1, read on the forward strand.
CAGGAAGGATATGAGATAAAAAAGGCGTATGACGGCGAGCAGGCGATCGCGCTTTTGAAGCAGGGCGGCATCGATCTGATGATCATCGACGTTATGATGCCGAAACTGGACGGAATCCGCGCAACCCTGCAGGCGAGGGAGGAAAGCAGTATTCCCATCATCATCCTGTCCGCCAAAACCGAGGATTCCGATAAGATCCTCGGCTTAAACGTGGGTGCGGATGATTATGTGACAAAGCCGTTTAATCCGCTGGAGCTGGTCGCCCGCGTGAAATCCCAGCTCCGCCGTTATACCTCGCTTTCCAGCAGTTTCGAGAAAGAAGGCCAGCTGTATGAGGCGGGCGGCCTGGTGATCGATGATGACCGGAAGATGGTAACGGTTGACGGAGAAGAAGTGAAGCTGACGCCCATAGAGTATAATATCCTGCTGCTGTTGATGAAGAACAAGGGAAAGGTTTTTTCCATCAGCCAGATTTATGAAAACATCTGGAACGAAGAGGCAATCGGCGCGGATAATACCGTTTCCGTCCATATCCGCCATATCCGTGAAAAAATTGAGATCAATCCGCGGGAACCGCGTTATCTGAAAGTTGTGTGGGGAGTAGGCTATAAGATCGAAAACCGGGAGGAAGGATGAAAGAATATACGCTTGGGAAAAAAGCTTCGGCAATTGTTTTCCATCAGCTTTTTACGGTACTGACGTCCGCCTGTTTGTATACGATGGATTATTTTATTGCGCGCAGAATGCCCGAAAACGGAATGATCTTCAGTATGCTTTCCATTGCCGGGCTGGTAGGCGGTTTTATCGCGCTGGCCTACCTGACCAATGCGGCGGGAAGAAAGTCAGAAGAGGATACGGAAGTCAGTTTCAATGTGGTCGACCGGATCTACGGGGATATCCTGACGGCGGTCTTTATTTTTCTTGTGTGGTCGATCGTGCATATCGCGCTGAAACTGCGGTTTCAGGCGTTTACGCTGGCGGGGCTTTTAGTGGCGGTCGGTACGCTTTCCTATCTTCTGGACGCCGTTTTCCTCCTGTTTTACTTGAGCATTGTGCGGAGGGTAAAAGGAGATATTCTGTTTCGGCAGACATTTTTCTATCAGGTGTACCGGCTGTTTGCGGGAGTGCTCGGAAGAAAACGGAAATCTTTCGTCCGGATCCTGATATATCTGGCCGGAGCCGTAGTGCTTCCTGCGGCAGCCGGGATTTTTGTCTGGTATCATATCAATTGGGGGATCGCCGTTTGCGTGCTGCTTGGGATCGCCGCTGTCTATCTCTTCCTTCGCAGGAGTGAAGAGCGTTACCGGATCCGGGAGGCGTTAGAAGCGGTTGCAGACGGTGCGCTGGATACGAAACTCCAGCTGGAGGCTTTTCACGGGCAGGAAAAGGAGCTTGCAGAAGCCGTCAATAACATCCGCGCCGGATTGAGCGAAGCGGTGACGGAGAGTATCCGGAATGAGCGGATGAAAGCAGATCTGATCACGAATGTTTCCCATGATATCAAAACGCCGCTTACTTCTATTATTAATTATGTAGATCTTCTGAAACGGGAAAATCTGGAAAATGAAAACGCCCAAAATTATATCCGGATCCTGGATGCAAAGTCCCAGCGCTTAAAGCAGCTGACGGAAGATCTGGTGGAGGCGTCCAAGATCAGTTCCGGAAATGTGCAGCTGGATATGCAAAGGATCGATCTGGTGGAACTGATCTATCAGATCGGAGGGGAATTTAACGAGAAGTTTGAGACGCAGGAATTGACGGTTGTGACGAAGCTGCCGAACGGCAGCGTGATGATCGAAGCGGACGGACGCCAGCTGTACCGCGCAATCGAAAATCTTTATATCAACGTCGCCAAATACGCTATGGAAAAGACGCGGGTTTTTGTGGAAGTGGCGGCGGAAGGGGATACCGCGGTGTTTTCCATTAAGAATATTACCAGAAATCCGATCCTGTTCCGGCAGGAGCAGGGGATGGACTTATCGGAGCGCTTTGTGCGGGGCGAGGCTTCGCGCACGACGGAGGGAAGCGGGCTGGGGCTTTCCATTGCAAAAAATCTTACTTTTTTAATGGGCGGCAGTTTCCATATCGAGGTAAACGGAGATTTGTTTATTGTTACACTGGCTTTTAAAATAGCTTGATTTACAAACAGGCTAATTATATAATTCTACTAACAGAAAAATGGAGGTATGAGTATGAAGTTATATGAAAACGGAGCGTATCTGGTCGATGGACAGGAGGTCGTGATCCAGTCGCCGGAGGCTTCCGATGCAGTCAAAAGCCTGACCGGAGAGAAGATTTCCGCAGAGGAAGCGAAGAAGAACACTATTGCATATGGTATTCTTCAGGAACATAACACTTCCGGAAATATGGACAAGCTGCAGATCAAATTTGATAAATTGACGTCGCATGACATTACGTTTGTCGGGATCATCCAGACAGCAAGGGCGTCGGGGCTTGAGAAATTTCCAATCCCGTATGTCCTTACCAACTGCCACAACAGCCTTTGCGCGGTAGGCGGAACGATCAATGAGGACGACCATATGTTTGGACTGACCTGCGCGAAGAAATACGGCGGCGTTTATGTTCCGCCGCATCAGGCAGTCATTCATCAGTATGCAAGGGAAATGCTGGCCGGAGGCGGAAAGATGATCCTCGGTTCGGATTCCCATACCCGCTACGGCGCATTGGGAACGATGGCTGTCGGGGAAGGCGGTCCGGAGCTGGTAAAACAGCTGCTGAATAAGACGTATGATATCGATATGCCGGATGTTGTCGGGATTTATCTGACCGGAGAGCCGGTGAAAGGCGTTGGGCCGCAGGATATTGCGTTAGCAATTATCGGCGAAGTCTTTGAAAAGGGCTTCGTAAAGAATAAAGTGATGGAATTTGTGGGGCCGGGCGTTTCGAACTTAAGCGTGGATTTCCGTATCGGCATCGATGTCATGACGACGGAAACGACCTGTTTGTCCTCCATCTGGAGAACAGACGATCGGGTGAAGGAATTCTATGAGATCCACGGACGGGAAGAAGACTACAAAGAACTAAATCCGGGGAAAATTGCTTATTATGACAGTTTCATAGAGATTGATCTAGGCGGGATCCGTCCGATGATCGCAATGCCGTTCCATCCGAGCAATACTTATACGATTCAGGAGTTAAATGAAAACCTTCTGGATATTCTCGACGACTGCGAGAAGCGCGCGAATGTCAGCTTCGACGGGAAAGTGAAGCTGGATTTAAAGAGCAAGGTGCGCGGCGGCAGGCTGTATGTGGATCAGGGGATCATCGCCGGCTGTGCGGGCGGCGGATTTGAAAATATCTGTGATGCCGCCGATATCCTGAAAGGAAAGTCGATCGGTGCGGATGAGTTTACCTTAAGCGTATATCCGGCGTCCACTCCGATCTATATGGAGCTGGTGAAGAACGGTGCGGCTGCCAATCTGATGGCGGCGGGCGCAGTCGTAAAGACGGCGTTCTGCGGGCCGTGCTTCGGAGCAGGCGATACTCCGGCCAACAATGCTTTTTCCATCCGTCATTCAACCCGGAATTTCCCGAACCGGGAGGGTTCCAAGGTGCAGAACGGGCAGATTTCTTCGGTTGCGCTTATGGATGCGCGTTCGATCGCGGCGACGGCAGCCAACAAGGGCTATCTGACGTCGGCGGAGGATATTGACGCAGAATACACGAAGCCGAAATATTTCTTTGATAAGACCATTTATGAAAACCGCGTCTTTGACAGCCACGGGGAAGCGGATCCGGATGTGGAGATCCGGTTCGGTCCGAATATCAAGGACTGGCCGAAGATGAGCGCCCTGCCGGAGAATCTGGTCTTAAAAGTGGTTTCCGAGATCCACGATCCGGTTACGACAACCGACGAACTGATCCCGTCCGGGGAAACCTCTTCGTTCCGCTCCAATCCTCTGGGGCTTGCGGAATTTGCGCTTTCAAGAAAAGATCCGGAGTATGTCGGACGGGCAAAGGAGATCCAGAAGGCGCAGAGAGCAGTGGAGGAAGACCGCTGTCCGGGTACGGAAGTGCCGGAAGTCGAGGGAATCATGCATACGATCCGGGAAACCTTCCCGGAAGTCAACCGGGGAAATATCGGGTTCGGAAGCACGATTTTTGCGGTAAAACCGGGCGACGGCTCGGCACGCGAACAAGCGGCGTCCTGCCAGAAGGTGCTTGGCGGCTGGGCGAATATCGCCAATGAATATGCAACAAAGCGCTATCGTTCGAATCTGATCAACTGGGGAATGCTCCCGTTTTTGATCGAAGAAGGGGAACTGCCGTTTTCCAATCTGGATTATCTGTTCCTTCCGGGAATCCGCGAAGCGGTAAAGGAAGGGAAAACGGAGTTTACGGCGTATCTGGTAAAAGAAGACGTTTTGTCACCGTTTTCTTTGAAAATGGATGAATTGACTCCGGATGAAAAGGAAATCATACTGAAAGGATGTCTGATCAATTATTACCGGGGATAGGGGGAGTATCTTTGTCTGAAGCAGAAAAAAAGCCGCTGGAGGCAGCGGATGATGAGGAACGGAAAGAAGAAAAACTGCGGGAAAAAATGGAATGGAAGAAATACACCCGCATGGGCGTGGTTGCCTTTTTGACGTTTGCGTGCTGCATTTTGTTTTTCTTTGTTCTGCTGCGCTACCGCGGTTTTGCGAGCGTATGGGGACAGTTTTTACGGGCGGGACAGCCGATCATTATCGGACTGGTTCTGGCGTATCTGCTGAATCCGGTCATGAAATTCTGTGAAAAACCAATTTATGATTTTTTAAAGAAAAGGATCAAACAGGAGCGCAAGGCAAAGAAGGCCGCGCGCGGGATCGCGGTCGGCTGTGCCATCCTGTTTCTGCTGCTGATCATTGGATTTTTGATCGCGGCGATCGTACCGGCGGTGATCAGCAGCGTCGGAAGCCTGATCGATACGCTGCCGTCGCAGGTGCAGTCGTTTATTACCCTGATGCAGAATGGAATCTGGGGTGATACGGAACTGACGGAGACGATCTCAACGGTTTTGACCACGGTTACGGATTATATTGAACAGTGGGCGCAGGATACGCTGCTGCCGCGGGCGCAGGCGTATATTACCCAGATCACTTCCGGCGTGATCTCCGTGGTAAAAGGCTTTTTGAATTTCATTATCGGCATTATCGTAGCGGTGTATGTCATGATGATTCAGGAAACGCTTGCCGGGCAGAGCAAGAAAGTGATCTATGCGGTTTTCAAGCCGCGACACGGAAATGTCATTATTCACACTCTCCGCAAATCCAGCGATATTTTCGGAGGGTTCATCTCCGGAAAAATTCTGGATTCTGCGATCATCGGCGTGATCTGTTATATCGGCTGTCTGATCCTGCGTATGCCATATGCCGTGCTGGTAGCGGTGATCATCGGCGTGACGAATATCATTCCGTTTTTCGGACCGATCATCGGGGCGGTTCCATGCCTGCTTCTGGTGGTTATCCAGGATCCGCTGCACGCACTGTATCTGCTTATTTTTGTGGTCGTTCTGCAGCAGGTGGACGGAAATATCATCGGACCGAAGATCCTCGGAAATTCCACCGGGCTTTCGTCCTTCTGGGTCATGTTTGCGATTCTGGTCGCAGGAGGCGTATGGGGATTTTTTGGAATGCTTCTGGGCGTTCCGGTATTTGCCGTTATCTATGACATTGTCAGCCATCTTGTCCGGGTTGGACTAAAGAAACGGAAGCTTCCGGATCTGACGGCTGAGTATATCACGGCGCAGAGCGTAGACGAAAAAACCAATACGCTCCGTTATGCGCAGAAATCGAAGGAACAGGAAGAGCATCCGGCAGAATAAAACACGGGGCCGCTGCATTAAGGAACATAAGCACTGAATCCTTATTGCGGCGGCCTTTTATTTTTCATTTTTTCATTCAATTTTTTCTTTGATAGTGTATAATTTTAATTGGCAAAAATAAAGGGAAGAAGTAAAATACCTCTTCCCAATCATACAGTTTTTCTTTA
>CANQDS010000049.1 GCA_947593655.1 uncultured Lachnospiraceae bacterium
CCGTCCGGCAGTCAGCCGGACAGGGAACGGCAAAATTTTTTACACTTCTTTTACTTCTTTATCTCACATGAGCAAACTCGGCAGTGCTGAAGCGGCGGCGGGTTTTGACGTTATCTTACATGCAACCAACCATGCGCTTGATAAAGGGGAAAAGGGCGTGCTCAACTGCATGGAATTCTGGGATACCCGGTATCCTGATATTCCTTATCTCGGCATCAATAAAAGCCAGGAGATGCAGGACAATAATATCTATGTATATGAAAAGGAAGGCCTCCGGATCGCCATTTTAAATTATACCTACGGAACAAACGGCCTGTTTCCGCCTGCGGATATGCCGTTTCTTGTAAATTATCTCGATGAGGAAAAAGTGATAAAGGATATTGCCGCGGCGGAAGAACTGGCGGATTTTACGATTGTATGCCCGCACTGGGGCACGGAATATCTGCTGGAAACGGACGCTTACCAGCAGAAATGGACGCAGCTTTTTCTGGAAAACGGAGTCGATCTGGTGATCGGGACGCATCCGCATGTGATCGAACCGGTCGAATGGGTAAGCGACGAAGCGGGAAACCGGATGCTGGTCTACTATTCGCTCGGTAATTTTATCAATGGAACTTCCAGCACGGGCAAAGGCGTTATGAACCGCATGGTGGGAGGAATGGCGGATGTCACCATCGGTTATGATGAAACCGGAGAGGCGGCCGTTCTGGAATACGACGCCATTCCTCTTGTCTGCCACTTAGGCGAAGACGGTTCTTTCACTACCTATTTTCTGTCGGACTATACCGAAGCGCTTGCAGCCGAAAATATGGTCAAAGTCAAGGATCCGGATTTTTCCCTGCAGGCCTGTCAGGAATTGGTGGACGAAGTCTGGGGAACACCGTAATAGGAATCAAAATATTTTTCAATGATGTCAAACGGAGCGGGGCCGATCGCAAGCAGCGCTTTGTGGAATTCCGTTAAGGAGAAATCATCGCCGTAGGTCTTTTGCATCTGCATCCGCAGTTTGACAAACTGCAGGTATCCAACGTAATATTTCAGATAATTGCCGGGCTCTGAAAGGATCAGCCCGGTAATTTCATCGATCGATTCCGGATCGCTGATCCCGTAACTGCTCCAGAAGCGGTACATATCTTCTTCATCCCACCCGTAATAGTGAATACCGATATCGGAAGAGGCATAAAGGCTTAAGGTCGCGGACTGGTTGTGCTGGAGCATGGCCGCAATATCGTGGTCTAAGCCCGCATAGAAATAGGACATCATTTCCACATAAGTCGCCCAGCCTTCCACATAGCCGGAATAATCGAGGATCGAGCGGAAATCTTCCAGACCGTAGGAATAAGACATTGTGGTCTGGTACAAATGTCCGGGAAATCCCTCGTGGGCCAGAGTGGTAAAGTAGTAGATATCCGTCTGTTTGTCGGCCGGATTGACATAGATGGCGTTTTCCGAGTAATTATCGATCGGCGCGGTGATGTAAAACGCCGGGGCAAGGGATTCCTGCAGCGATTCATCGACATAGCTGATCGAATAGGAAGTATTGACAGGCGCCGGAAAATCAGCCAGCATTGACTGCTGCAGCAGATCCAGCATTTCCGTTTCTTCCGTCATATCCCATTCCATAGCGTCTAACGCATCCCAGATCTTCGGATTCTCCTCCTGAATCTCAGAGCAGCGCGTCAGATCGTAAATGCGCATCTTGTTGATGGCGTCGTTGATCTCTTCAATGGAATCATCGCATCCGAGTTCCGACTGTACGAGCTGTTCGTAATATTCGGCTCCGTCTTTGAAGTGGCAGATCCCCCAGTCGTTTTCCCCGGAGCCGAGCAGGGCCGTAAGGCGTGAGATCATCGTCTGGTAGGCAGGGATCACGGTCTTTAAAACGATGGAGCGGTTTTTTTCTATGTAGGCTGCTATTTCCTCTTCCGTCAGCGCATTGAGAGCGCGCACTTTATCGTCAAAAGTGGAAAGCAGGAAATTTTCAGAAGGATTTTCGATAAAACTCTCGCAGGCGTCGATCACTTTCATGCAGAGCGCATCGGACATAAAATACCCTTTTTCGGCCTTTTCTTCTTCAAAATCCAGAATCTGTGAATAATAGAGATCGATCTGCGAAATCAGGGAAAGGTAATCTTCAACATCCTGCCTGTAGTTGAACGGGTATTCCGCCAGAAGAACCGGAAGCTGCGACTGGATGCCGTTATTCGGCGTAAGGATCTCTTCGTACCATTCGTATTTGGAAAGCGCGATTTGGTGGTCCAGATAATCCGATAAAAGGTCGAAGCAGAGCTGCTGGCGCTCGTTTAACTCCTGACCGGAAAAAGCGTCCAGCTCTTTTCTGGTTTCCTTTAGTTCTTTTTCCGAAGATTCTCTTGCTTCCGAAGAAAAATCCCCGAGCGTGGCTTCATAGTCTGTGATCCCGCGGGCGGCCGGATCTTCCAGCGTATAGTGCAGGTTGATCGTGTTGGAGGTTATTTCGTCGCGGAACAGTTCTTCCAGAAAGGCGTCAAAATCCGGCTGCGCCTCTTCTTTGGCGGCGGACTGGGAAGTATCCGCGTCTGTGCCGTTTTCCGGACTGGAAAAATGCGTGCAGCCGCAAACAGAGGAAGCTGACACAGTCAGGCACAGCAGAAAAGATATCCACGATTTTTTCTTATGATTAAAGATTTTCTTCATTTCAGATCCCCCAGGCGCTTGTTTTGGTTTATTCAACATTTTATCATACTTTGTCGGAAATTATGATAAAAAATATCCGGAACCGGAAAAAACGAAAAAAAGGAATCAAAAAAGCCTTTTTGGCATAGAGTAAGGGTAAGAGAGCTCCAAAGGAGCGGCAGACATGAATTATCTTTGGGGAGCGATGATGCTGATCGGCGTCGTCTACGGGGCGCTGACCGGGAATTTGTCAGAAGTGACGGAACAGGCGCTGGCTTCCGCAAAAGAAGCGGTTGCTCTCTGCATTACCATGGCGGGGGTGATGGCGTTCTGGACGGGGATCATGCAGATCGCGGAGAACGCCGGTTTCATGAGAAGGGCGGCAAAACTTATGGATCCGCTGCTTTCGTTCCTTTTTCCGTCCGTCCCGAAAGGCCATCCGGCCAGAAAGCACATGGCGGCCAACATGATCGCCAATTTTCTGGGGCTGGGCTGGGCCGCGACACCGGCGGGACTGTCTGCGATGAAGGAATTAAAAGGAAGCGGGGAAAGCAGCCGCGCATCGGACGCCATGTGCGATTTTCTGATCATCAATATCTCTTCGCTACAGCTGATCCCGGTTAATATCATTGCCTATCGGAGCCAGTATGGTTCCGTGAATCCTTCCTATATTGTAGGGCCGGCGATCTTTGCAACGGTTATTTCAACGGTGACAGCCGTTTTATTTATAAAAATCCGTCAGATGGCAGGTAAACGACTATGAATTTCCTTCTTTTTTTATCGGAAGCGATGATCCCGATCCTGATTTTTTCCATTATCGGCGCGGGATTGCTCCGCCGCCAGAATGTATACGATGATTTCTTAAAGGGCGCAAAGAACGGGATCCGGACCGTGGCGGAGATCATGCCGACCTTGATCGGGTTGATGGCAGCAGTCGGCGTACTGCGCGCCTCCGGTTTTCTGGATCTGGTTTCGGAACTGCTGGGGCGTCTGTTGTCTTTTGGCTCGTTTCCGGCGGAACTGATTCCGATCGGGATCGTGAAGATGTTTTCCTCTTCCGCGGCCACCGGACTGCTGCTGGATCTTTATAAGCAGTACGGAACCGACTCCTATCTTGGACTTGCGGCGTCGATCCTGCTCGGCAGTACGGAAACGATCTTCTATACGATGTCGGTGTACTTTATGGCGGTCAGAGTCAAAAAAACGCGCTATACGCTGGCCGGGGCTTTGGCGGCGTCGCTGGCGGGACTGCTCGCAAGCGTATGGATCGCCGGGAAGCTGTAACTTCGCTTCGCAAATGGAGCCCATCCAGACAGCAAGGTGTCTGGATGCTGCGCGAATCGTAACGCGAGACATCTATGTAAAGCGGAAAACGTTTTTGGCGGGGTTGACATTTTGCAGTTTGGGAATTATAATACGGTTATTATCACTTGGGAACGTATCGCGGGAAGCCGTATGCGGATCCAGTGGTCAATGGCGCGGGATAGAGCAGTCTGGAAGCTCGTCGGGCTCATAACCCGAAGGTCACAGGTTCAAATCCTGTTCCCGCAACTGGTAAGATCCGGAAGAATGCCGATGGAAGCATTTTTCCGGATCTTTTTTCCGGTATAAATTTTATGCTACTGAAATAGTGATTGAGAATTATTTGTTTTAGGTGGCAGAGCAGAGGGAAACGGAGTTTAATGCGAATTTTATTGTACAGGCAGACGGTTTTTTGTATAATAGAGCGGTGGACGCAGAGGTAAAAGTGCTTTATCAAGAGGACGAGGGCAACATAATCGGGCAGTATATTATTTTCTGTAAAGTGTATGATGAGCAGATTTTGGAAGCGTATGCAGATGGGAGGCGCAGAGAATGGATTCGATAGAAACATTTGTGAAATGGGTAGAGGAATCGGACAATATCGTGTTTTTCGGGGGTGCGGGCGTATCAACGGAGAGCGGGATCCCGGATTTCAGGAGCGTGGACGGATTGTACAACCAGCAGTATGACTATCCGCCGGAGACGATCTTAAGCCATTCGTTTTACCGGAGGAATCCGGAGGAATTTTACCGGTTTTACCGGAATAAGATGCTTTGCCTGGACGCGGAACCGAATATTACGCACAGGAAGCTGGCGGAGCTGGAGGCGGCGGGCAAGTGCAAAGGGATCGTCACGCAGAATATCGACGGCCTGCACCAGAAAGCCGGAAGCAAAAATGTCATGGAACTGCATGGGAGCGTGCTCCGCAATTACTGCGAGCATTGCGGGGAATTTGTGTCCGCGGAAGAGATCCTTCATTCGCAGGGCGTGCCGAAGTGCCCTTCCTGCGGCGGGCCGGTGAAGCCGGACGTCGTGCTTTATGAGGAAGGTCTGGATCAGAAAACACTTCAGGATGCGGTTTATGTGATCAGCCATGCGGATGTCCTGATCGTAGGGGGAACTTCGCTTTCGGTCTATCCGGCGGCGGGGCTGATCGACTATTACAGAGGAAATAAGCTGGTTCTGATCAACAAATCCGCGACGCCGATGGATAAAAAGGCGGATCTTTTGATCCAGGAAGGTCTTGGAAAAGTATTTGAGCGGATTTCGCTTTAGATCAGGCAGGAAGACAGAAAGATCGTATGGACAAATATGAAGTTGGAGACATCGTACAATTGAAAAAACAGCATCCCTGCGGCAGCAGGGAGTGGGAGATCCTGCGCGTCGGCGCGGATTTCAGGCTGAAATGCCTCGGGTGCGGCCATCAGATCATGATCGCGCGGAAGCTGGTGGAGAAGAATACGCGCGGGCTTAAGAAACCGGACTGACACGTTTTAAGGTGCTGTGTTCTGCATTTTTGGCATTATTTTGCGAAAAAGACTTGCGAACTGCCGGAAAACATGGTAATATCTATTTTCGTGGTATACTAATTCCTTGCTCGCAGAAGATCTGCGGGCCAGCGACCAAAAGGAGGTAAATTTCGCATGAACAAGTATGAATTAGCACTCGTTGTCAGTGCAAAGATCGAAGATGATGCGAGAACAGCAACCGTCGAGAGAGCCAAAGAGTACATTACTCGTGCAGGCGGTACGGTAACAGAAGTAGAAGACTGGGGAAAGAAGCGGTTAGCTTACGAAGTTCAGAAGATGACCGAAGCTTTCTATTATTTCATCCAGTTTGATGCAGAACCTTCTGTTCCGGCTCAGGTTGAGCAGGATGTTCGTATCATGGACAATGTTCTTCGTTTCTTATGCGTGAAAAAAGACGAGGCATAGGACTTAGAAAGAGGAGATCATATGAATAAAGTAATACTTATGGGCCGATTGACCAGAGATGCAGAGATTCGTTATTCACAGGGAGAGACTTCGACCGCCGTTGCGAGATTCACAGTTGCGGTTGACCGCCGTTTCCGCCGTGATACCGATGAGCAGCAGACTGCCGATTTTATCAGCTGCGTCGCTTTTTCGAGGACGGCTGAATTTCTGGAGAGATTCGGACGTAAGGGAACCAAATTCGTTTTGGAAGGACGTATTCAGACCGGAAGCTATACCAATAAGGATGGACAACGGGTATATACGACCGATGTTGTGGTAGAGAACGTTGAATTTGCGGAGAGCAAGAGCAGCGCGGAAGCAAACCACGGCGGCGGTTATGCCCCGGTTGACCGCCCATCGCCGAGCGGTGCAGCGGGAGACGGCTTTATGAATATTCCGGACGGGATCGATGAAGAATTACCATTTAATTAAACAGTTGAATGAATCAAGGAGGTAGGAATCATGGCTTTCAATAAAGCAGCTGATCGTGAAAACACTTCTATGAAGAGAAGACCGATGCGCAGAAGAAAAAAGGTGTGCGTATTCTGCGGGAAAGATAATGTTATCGACTATAAAGATATCAATAAGTTAAAGAGATACATTTCCGAAAGAGGAAAGATCCTTCCTCGCCGCATTACCGGGAACTGCGCAAAGCATCAGAGAGCGCTTACGGTAGCGATCAAGAGAGCGCGTCATCTGGCAATGATGCCGTATGTCTGCGAGTAAATGAAAAAGAAAGGCCGATAGACGACAGGGTTTATCGGTCTTTTTGTTTTGCGGGGATCGAATTAAGATAATATTAAGGTTATCGGATAAAACAGCTAAGATTTTGGGATTATACTACAGAAAAATCGATTTGATGCATTACGGGGAGGAGATTATGTGGACGAGAGCCGAGCTAAAGAGCAGGGGAAAATATGCATTCCAGCAGAATTACTGGAAGTCCGTATTGATCAGCATTCTGGTTGCGGTTCTTATGGGAAGCACCACGCTCACGTTCAGTTACCGGCATTCCGATGAGACGTCGGACTCCGCTTATGATCCGGGATCCTCTTATGCAGGAGAGGATTTTTATGAAGAAGATCACTATGGAGCAGATTACGATGACGGTCCGGATCAGTATACGGATCCTGCAGAATTTATCGTGGTGGCCTTTGTGGTAGTGATCGTTCTGCTTGCGGTATTGCTGTTCGTGATCGCAGTTGCATTTCTGGTAGATGCCTTTATCTTAGGGCCGCTGGAAGTCGGCTGCCGGAGGTTTTTCATCCGGAACCTGACGGGGAAAGCGGAAGTGAAGGAAGCCGCTTACGGTTTTGACCACAATTATCGGAATATCGTAAAAGCCTCTATTTTAAGGGATCTTTATATTTTGCTGTGGTCGCTGCTTTTTTTCATTCCGGGGATCATAAAGAGTTATGAGTACCGCATGATTCCGTACCTTCTGGCGGAAGATCCGCAGATGACGAGCGGACAGGCGTTTGCGGTGAGCCGGCAGATGATGAACGGGCAGAAGTGGAAGACGTTTGTACTGGATCTGTCGTTTTTCGGCTGGGGGATTTTGAATTTACTGACGGTGGGGATCCTGGGGATTTTTTATATCGCGCCTTACCGGAATATGACAAACGCCGCGCTGTATGAGCGGTTAAAGCAAATTGGGGGGGTGTATCCGGCACAGGAACAGAAGGTATACGGGTACCGGCCGGGTTTCATTCAGGAGCCTAGTACTGTCCCGCGAACGAAGTGAGCGGATGACAGCACTGGCATCCGACAGTCTGAGTCAGATATAAGTTTACGTTTACAGAGGAGTAGATTATAGTGTATACAATATTAGCTGCGGATGATGAAAAGGAGATCCGGGATCTGCTGCGGCTGTATCTGGAAAACGAGAATTATCAGGTGGTCGAAGCGGAAGACGGCAGGCAGGCTCTGGACCTGCTGAAACAGAAGCGGATCAATCTGTGTATTCTGGATATCATGATGCCGAAGATGGACGGCTATCAGGTGCTTCAGGAGATACGGAAAACAAGCAATATTCCGGTTATCATCCTTTCGGCCAAGGACGCCGATTCCGAAAAAATACTGGGATTGAATCTGGGTGCGGACGATTATCTTTCCAAGCCGTTTAATCCTCTGGAGGCGGTCGCGCGGGTGAATTCCAATATCCGCAGATTTTATCAGCTCGGAGCAGGAAAGGAGAGTGTTTCGCAGCTTCATGTGCGGGATCTGACGCTTGACAGGGAATCCTGTACGCTCAGCAGAAACGGCCGGCCGATCGAGCTGACTTCCGTGGAATACCGGATCATGGAGCTTTTTATGGAGTATCCGGGCAAAGTTTTTACGAAACAGCAGATTTATGAGCGCGGATGGGAAGAAGCCTATGTGATCGCAGATAATAACATCATGGTCTGCATCAGCAAGCTGCGCGCGAAACTCGATCAGGATCCCGGCATGTATATAAAAACGATCCGCGGGTTAGGCTATCGATTGGAGAAATAATTCGGATGTCGGTTCAGAGGGAACAGGAAGAAAAAGAGATCGGAGAGATCCGGCGGTTTTTGATCCAGCGCTTTGTTCTGGTGCTGTTTTTGGCGGGGATCCTGGAATACGGGATCATGGTGCTGATCAACCAGCTGCTCTTTCCGTTTATGCAGCATTATTTTTTACTGGACGCCTTCCGGGGAAATCCGCTGAGCAGCATGCAGATGTTTCTGCTGATCCTCTTGTGGCTTTTTGAGATCGTGCTGCTGCAGATCGGAAGCGTTCTTTCTACTGCGGCACAGGCGGTACTGGCGCAGTTTGTCAGGAATCTCGGGAGTTTTTTTGTTTCGACGGTTCCGGGATTGAAAGAAGCGCCGTCGCTTGGCCATATGGATGTGAGAATGCGCCTGCATTTTCTGGTTTTTCTGTTGGTGATCGCAGTGCTTACGCTGGCTCCCTATATTCTGGCGGTGGCGTGGTATTCCTGGATTACCGTAAAGGAGATCCGGAAGCTGGAGAAAAGACGGGATGAGCGGAAGAAGGAATATGAGAAGCGGAGGAATCTGATGTTTTCCGACATCGCCCACGATCTGCGGACGCCGATCACGACGATCGCCGGTTATGCAAAGGCGCTGGCGGACGGTATGGTCGCCGATCCCAAGAAGCAGCAGGAATATCTGGAAGCGATTCAGGCGAAGTCGGCGCGGATGAACGAACTGATCCAGCTATTGTTTGAATATGCCAAATTGGAAAGCGACGGATTTGCACTGGAACGGAAAACTCTGGATCTTCCGGAACTGCTGCGGGAAAATGCGGCGTTTATGTATTCCGATATCGAAGAGGCGCGGATGGAGCTGGCCGTTGAGATTCCCGAGGCTCCGTGCCGTATCTATGCGGATGAACTGCAGATGTCCCGTACGATCATCAATCTGTTGAACAACGCGGTACGCCACAATCCGCCCGGAACGAAGATCCTGCTGTCGATGAAGGAAGAAGACGGGCGCGTGCTTGTCACGGTTGCGGATACGGGAGAGAAGATTCCACTGGAACTGGAAGAGCATCTGTTTGAACCGTTTTCGATGGGCGATCATTCGCGGAGCAGCAGCGGCGGAAGCGGGCTGGGGCTTTCCATCGCGCACAAGATCATGGAAATGCACGGATGGAAGCTGGGATTTACGGCTGTTATTCCGGGCTATACAAAAGCCTTTTATATAGAAATCTTGTAATCTGACAGGGATTCGATTAGAATGAAATTACACCGGAGGGAAAGAAAGGAGGAATCCTATGGAAGTGGTTTTAGCGGCGGTTGATCCGAACATTATCTTGTGGCTGGCCCTGATGATCGTTTTTATCGTGATCGAGCTGATCACGGTAGGGCTGACATCGATCTGGTTTGCGGCGGGAGCGCTTGCGGCGCTGATCGTATCCTGTCTCGGGGGCGGATTGCTGCTGCAGCTTGTCGCGTTCTTTGCCGTATCGATCGTGCTTCTGGCGGCGACGCGGCCGTGGGCGGCGAAGTACATTAATTCCCGGACGCAGAAAACGAACGTGGAGAGCCTGATCGGAGAGGAGATCCGCATTTCGGAACGTGTCAGCAACAGGGATCAGACCGGCTTGGCCAATGTCCGCGGGCAGGAATGGACGGTAAGGACGGATGACGACGATGCGGTCATCGAGCAGGGAGAACTTGCGAAGGTCATCCGTATCAGCGGCGTAAAGCTAATTGTAGAAAGGGTAAATTTAAAAAGTTAAAGGAGGAATAAACAATGGGGGCATTTGGAGTATTTGGAGCATTTATGATTTTTGCAATCATTGTGGTCATTGCACTTGTGATCGTGACCAGCTGCATCAAGATCGTGCCGCAGGCGTCGGCGATGGTAATTGAACGTCTGGGAGGGTATCTGACCACATGGTCGGTCGGCCTTCACTTTAAGATTCCTTTTATCGACCGCGTGGCAAGAAGAGTGTCGTTAAAGGAACAGGTGGTGGATTTTCCGCCGCAGCCGGTGATCACGAAGGATAATGTAACGATGCAGATCGATACGGTCGTTTATTTTCAGATCACGGATCCGAAGCTGTATGCCTACGGCGTAGAGAATCCGATCATGGCGATCGAAAACCTGACCGCGACGACGCTCCGGAATATCATCGGCGATCTGGAACTGGATGAGACGCTGACTTCGCGCGAGACGATCAATACCAAGATGCGCGCAACACTGGATGTTGCGACGGATCCGTGGGGAATCAAGGTAAACCGCGTGGAACTGAAAAACATTATTCCGCCGAAAGCAATTCAGGATGCGATGGAGAAGCAGATGAAGGCGGAGCGGGAACGCCGCGAAGCGATCCTGAAGGCGGAAGGAGAGAAGAAATCCACGATCCTCGTTGCCGAAGGAAACAAGGAATCTGCAATCCTCGATGCAGAGGCGGAGAAACAGGCGCAGATCCTTCGTGCAGAAGCAAAGAAGGAAGCGACGGTGAAAGAGGCGGAAGGCCAGGCAGAGGCGATCTTAAAGATCCAGCAGGCCAATGCGGACGGTCTTCGCATGTTAAAAGAGGCGGCGCCGGATGCAGCGGTCCTTCAGTTAAAGAGCCTGGAGGCTTTTGCGAAAGCTGCAGACGGAAAGTCTACAAAGATCATCATTCCGTCCGAGATCCAGGGGCTGGCGGGACTTGCGAAATCGCTTGTTGAGGTTGCAAAAGAAGATTAAAAATACGGCGGAAAGATCCATGGTTTGGCGGATCTTTCCGCTTTTTCCGTAAAAACACTTTATTTGCTCTGCGGAAAATGGTATACTCTTTTTTGAATATGTCAAAAATATCCGAATGAGGATTTGCAAAAATCTGAATGGAGGAATATCCATGAAAAGGAATATCCGTTTTAAGGGAAAGCTGAGGAATTATCTGTACTGGCCGATGTTTCTGACGGTGCTGCTCATAATGATGAATATCCCGATGTATTTCTACGATATCTACTGCGGCATGATGGTCAGCGGTTTTATCTGTGTTTATTTTATCGTAGAGATGGTATTTTTTTATAAATGCCGGCCCCTGCTGGTCAATGAGATCATTAATTATGCGACGCAGTACGCAACGGTGCAGAAGCGGCTTTTGAATGAGTTTGAAATTCCTTACGCGCTGCTGGATTATAACGGAAAGATCCTCTGGGTTAATGAGCAGTTCAGTGAACTGACCGGCGCAGACAGGAATTACCACAAATCCATCACATCGCTGTTTTCGTCTATTACAAAAGAGTTTCTGCAGAAAAATGAGCGGCCGAAGGAAGTCTATGTGGAGAAAAACGACAGGAAATTCCGGATTTCGCTGAACCGGATCTATTTTGATTCGATCGCGGGCGAAGGGGAATTTTTAGAGATCGCAAGTTCGGAAGAATTTCTGACGGCGTTCTATCTGTTTGATGTGACGGAGCTGAACCGCTATATGGTGGAGAATCAGGAGCAGAAGCAGATCACGGCACTTGTCTACATTGATAACTATGACGAGGCGTTGGACAGCATCGAAGACGTGAAGCGTTCGCTTTTGATCGCGCTGATCGACAGGAAGGTCAATCAGTATTTCAGCCAGATCGATGCGCTGGTGCGCAAGATCGAGAAAGATAAGTATTTTGTCGTTTTTAAATATAAATATTTGAAAACCCTCGAGGAAAACAAGTTCCGCCTTCTGGAAGATGTTAAGACGGTCAAGGTCGGAAATGAGATGGCCGTTACCTTAAGCATTGGAATCGGGATCAACGGCGACAGTTATAACGAAAACTACGAGCATACGCGCGCGGCGATCGATCTGGCGTTGGGACGCGGCGGCGATCAGGTGGTCGTCAAAGAGGGTGAAGAGATCACTTATTATGGCGGGAAAGCCAAGCAGGTATCCCGCAATACCCGCGTAAAGGCGAGGGTGAAGGCCCACGCGCTGCGCGAGATCATCGTAAGCCGGGAAAACGTCATTATTATGGGGCATTCCCTGACCGATGTCGATTCGCTGGGAGCGGGGATCGGCATTTACTGTGCGGCGCATGTGCTGGGGAAGAAAGCGCAGATCGTGATCAACAATCCGACCAGTTCGGTACGTCCGCTGATGGAGTGTTTTTCCGTGGATAAGGGCTATCCGGAAGATCTGTTCATTGACAGTGAGACAGCACTGGAGATGACGAGCCGGAATACGCTCGTGATGGTCGTGGATACGAACCGTCCGAGCTATACGGAGTGTCCGCAGCTTTTGGAACGCACGGATACCATCGTCGTATTCGACCACCACAGGCAGGGCAGCGAAGTGATCGAAAATCCGCTGCTTTCCTATATCGAACCGTATGCTTCCAGTGCATGTGAGATGGTTGCGGAAGTCCTGCAGTATGTCGAGGACGGCTTTAAGCTGGAAGCGTGCGAGGCGGACTGCATTTACGCGGGAATCCTGATCGATACCAATAACTTTATGACGAAAACAGGAGTCCGTACATTTGAAGCAGCCGCATATCTGAAACGTTCGGGCGCGGACGTGACCAGAGTGCGGAAGATGCTGCGGAACGATATGGCGGCCTACAAGGCGAGGGCGGAAGCCGTCCGGCGGGCGGAGGTCTACCGCGGAGTCTTTGCGATTTCCGTATGTCCGGGCGAGGAGGTAGAGAGCCCGACTGTCGCAGGAGCGCAGGCGGCCGATGAGCTGTTAAATATCATCGGGATCAAGGCGTCGTTTGTGCTTACGGAGTATCAGGGTAAGATTTACGTAAGTTCCAGATCCATTGATGAGATCAACGTGCAGCTGATCATGGAGCAGCTGGGCGGCGGAGGACACTTAAACGTCGCGGGGGCCCAGCTGAAAGACTGTACGGTTGAAGAGGCAAAGCGTATCATTAAAAGAACGATCGATGAAATGTTGAGTAAAGGAGATATTGAACAATGAAGGTGATTTTGTTACAGGATGTAAAGGCTCTTGGCAAAAAAGGAGATATTGTAAAGGTCAGCGACGGTTACGGCAGGAATGCCCTGCTTCCGAAGAAGCTTGCGGTTGAAGTGAACAACCAGACGATAAACGATCTAAAGCTTCAGAAACAGCATGAGGAGAAAGTTGCGAAGGAGAATCTGGAGAACGCACGGCAGCTTGCGGCTGCGATCGAGAAGCAGAAAGTGGTTTTAAAGGTCAAGACCGGAGAAGGCGGCCGGTTATTCGGCTCCGTTTCGACAAAGGAGATCGCACAGGCTGCGAAGGAGCAGACCGGACTGGAACTGGATAAGAAGAAGATGCAGCTTGGCGAGCCGATCAAGGCGCTTGGCACCTATGAGGTTCCGGTGAAGCTGCACCCTCAGGTAAGCGCAGTACTGTCGGTACAGGTAACGGAAGAATAGGAGGCATTTTTGGACGATACACTGATTAAACGGATCATGCCCAACAGTCTGGAGGCGGAACAGTCGGTGACCGGTTCCATGATCATGGACAAAGATGCGATCGTTACCGCAATGGAGATCCTCCAGAAAGAAGATTTCTACCACCAGCAGTACGGGATTTTGTTTGAAGCGATGACGGAACTCTACGGGGCGGGGCAGCCGGTGGATCTTGTCACGCTGCAGAATAAGCTGAAAGAAAAGGATGTGCCGAAAGAAGTTCAAAGCCTTGAATTTGTACGGGATCTGGTCACTTCGGTTCCGACTTCGGCCAATGTCAAGTACTATGCCGGAATTGTGAAGGATCATTCCGTCAAGCGGAAACTGATCCGCATAACGGAAGAGATCGAGAACGAATGCTACGCCGGGAAAGAATCGCTGGAAAGCGTGCTGAATAAGACGGAGCATGATATTTTTGCGCTGCTTTCCAATCGGACGAGCGGAGAGTATGTCCCGATCCGCCAGATCGTTATGGACGCGCTGGAAACGATCGAGAAGGCGTCCCGGCAGAAGGGGGCGGTTACGGGGATCCCGACCGGATTTAAGGATCTGGATTACCGGACGGCGGGGCTCCAGCCGTCCGATCTTGTGTTGATCGCCGCCCGCCCGTCTATGGGGAAGACGGCTTTTGTTTTGAATATCGCGCAGTACGTTGCTTTTCATGAGAAAATGTGTACGGCGATCTTTTCTCTGGAAATGTCGAAAGGGCAGCTGGTGAACCGCCTGTTTGCCCTGGAATCGAAAGTGGACGCGCAGGCGCTCCGTACCGGCAACCTGACGGATACCGACTGGGAAAAGCTCGTCGAAGGAGCCGGGGTTATCGGGGATTCGGAACTGATCATTGACGATACGCCGGGAATCAGCATCTCCGAACTGCGCAGCAAGTGCCGCAGATATAAGCTGGAGCATGATCTGAAGCTGATCATTATTGACTATCTGCAGCTGATGAGCGGTTCCGGAAGAAACAGTGATTCCAGGCAGCAGGAAGTTTCGGATATTTCCCGCGCCTTAAAAGGGCTTGCAAGGGAACTGCAGGTTCCGGTAGTGGCGCTTTCGCAGCTTTCCCGCGCCGTAGAACAGCGGCCGGACCACCGTCCGATGCTTTCGGATCTTAGGGAATCGGGGGCGATCGAGCAGGATGCCGACGTCGTTATGTTTATCTACCGCGACGACTACTATAATAAAGACACGGATTTAAAAGGCGTTTCCGAGATCATTATTGCCAAGCAGCGAAACGGCCCGATCGGTACGGTCAATCTTGCATGGCTTCCGGAATATACCAAATTTGCGAATCTGGAGCACTGATCTTTATGCAGCGTGGCGTCTGCTGTCGAAATAATACGATGGAAAAGGTTTGAAACCTTGTCCCGCGACCGATATAATATTTTTAGAAGCGAAGAAAAAGGAGGTTATCGGCCGTGGAAAAAGTACGTTACATGATTTCCGACGCTGCGAATCTGATCAACGTGGAAGCTCATGTGCTGCGTTACTGGGAAGAGGAACTCGAGCTGACCATTCCACGAAATGAAATGGGTCACCGATACTATACACGGGAGAATATACAGGAATTTCAAAAGATAAAGGATCTGAAAGAACAGGGATATCAGCTGAAAGCGATACGGATGCTCTTACATAACGGAAATGCGGAGGAACTGCAGAGGCTGGCGCAGCCGAAAGCGGCCGCGGAGAAGGAAACGGATGATCCGCCGGTCAGTGCGGATACGCCGGGCATCATTACTCCGCCGATCCTGCAGCCGCCGACTTTGCCGCCGGGACAGCAGCCGGTAACCCAGCCGCAGCCAATGCCGACGCCGGTGCAGCAGCCGGCGATACCGCCGGAAGGATCGACTTCGGCCGGAGAGAGGATGGCGCAGTTTCGGGAGCTGATGAGCGATATCGTGGGACATGCGATCGCACTCAACAATGAGGAGCTGAGCTTAACGATCGGACAGGAAGTGCAGGAGCGCGTGCTGAAAGAGATGAATTACCTGATGCGCGAGCAGGAAGAAGCGCAGGAAGAACGCTATAAGAAGCTGGATGCCGCCATCCGCGGGAATATCCGCAGAAAGAAGCTCTTCTTCCGGAAAGCGGACAAGGCTTCCGGCACAGAAAACGCCGCGCTGCCGAATCCCGCCGGATCTGCAACCTGACGGCCGGACACGCCACGGACACACAAAAAAAAGACTGCCAAACGGCAGTCTTTTTATGTAACGTTGATTCGATCAGCCTTGCTCGATTGCTCCTGTAGGGCAAACACCAGCGCAGGTACCGCAGTCAACGCAGCTTGCAGCGTCGATCTCATACTGGGAATCACCGGCAGAGATAGCTCCTACCGGACATTCACCGGCGCAGGTGCCGCAGCTAACGCATGAATCAGTAATTACGTATGCCATAGTAAGTTCCTCCTTTATAAAATAATGATCATTATTAAGCCTTAACGGCTTAGTGCTATTTTAGTACAAAGAAACCTGAAATTCAAGTAAAAGTATGGTTGTATTTAATTTGACACAATTTTCTGGAAAAGAATTGACAGCACTGCCGGAAAATGGTAGGATACCTAGGAATTTAGTAGGAATTGGTGGACGGATAAATACCGTGAGTGATACGATTTTAGAGTTAAAGAAGATCAAAAAGAGTTTTGGCGGGAATACGGTTTTAAACGGATTGGATATCAGCATCGGGCGCGGAGAGTTTCTCACGCTGCTGGGCGCTTCCGGCTGCGGGAAAACCACGACGCTGCGCATCATCGCGGGGCTGGAGCAGCCGGACGGCGGGGATATCCTGCTGGACGGTGAAAGCATCTTGTCTAAAGAGCCGAACCGGAGGAATGTCAACACCGTTTTTCAGAATTATGCGCTGTTTCCGAATATGAATGTCGAGAAGAATATCGGCTACGGCTTGAAGATCAGGAAGCGCCCGAAGGAAGAGATCCGGCGGCGGGTGAAAGAAATGCTGGAGATGGTGCAGCTGCCGGGCTTTGAGAAGCGGATGCCGGATGAACTGTCGGGCGGCCAGCGCCAGCGTGTTGCGATCGCGCGGGCGGTCATCAACCAGCCGCAGGTGCTTCTTCTCGACGAACCGTTAGGAGCGCTGGATCTAAAGCTGCGCAGACAGATGCAGCTGGAGCTGAAGCGTCTGCAGAAGAAGCTGGGGATCACATTTATCTATATCACGCACGATCAGGAAGAGGCGATCAATATGTCGGACCGGATCGCCGTTATGAGAAACGGCGTATTTGAGCAGATCGGCACGCCGAACGAGATCTATGACCATCCCGAAACAAGTTATGTTGCGGATTTTGTCGGAAACGCCAATATCTACCGCACGCCGGATAAGACGTATGCGATCCGCAGCGAAAATATCCTGCTCGGAG
The DNA here is from genome assembly GCA_947593655.1 of uncultured Lachnospiraceae bacterium. Lineage (GTDB taxonomy): Bacteria > Bacillota > Clostridia > Lachnospirales > Lachnospiraceae > Roseburia. The sequence continues at coordinate 17,175 of CANQDS010000049.1, forward strand.
GGGAACCGGAGTGTATGATCCCTGCGGTTGTGGAAGAGAAAAGTTTCGCGGGAGGGCAGCTTCGGATCCTTTTTGCCCTGGAAGACGGGCAGAAGATCACCGCCAGCCGCTATGGAATCGACTATGATCTGAATACCGGCGAACGTATCGCCATAGGATGGAAAGAGGCTTCTGCGGCGGAGGTGATCGACAATGGCTGAATCACGGAAAACGATCTGGCCGCTTTTGCTCCCGATCTATCTGTTTACGCTGGTCTTTGTGTTTGCGCCGCTGGTCTATCTGGTCGTTTTGAGCTTCATGACAAGGGCGGAAGTGTGGGGCGCGGTTCCCCGCCTGACGCTGGATAATTACAAGAGGATCTTGGAACCGCTGTATTTGCGGGTATTTGCAGAATCGATCCGTCTGGCTGTTTCCTCTACCGCGATCATTCTTCTGGCGGGTTATCCGTTCGGCTATTTCATGGCGCGGATGTCGCCGAGATGGAAGAAGCGGATGATGGTGCTTTTGATGATCCCGTTCTGGACCAGCACGCTGATCCGTTTGAATGGCTGGATCATCGTATTCCGGAGCAACGGCGTTCTGGATAAATTTCTGATGGCGCTCGGGCTGACCGACCGGCCGCTGAAACTGCTGTATTCCTATCCGGCGGTGCTGGTGGGAATGGTCTATGCGCTTCTGCCGTATATGATCCTGTCCGTGTATTCCAGCGCGGAAAAGATGGACTGGTCGCTGACGGAGGCGGCAAGGGATCTGGGGGCCGGCCGGTTTCAGGCGTTTGTAACGATCACGCTGAAACATACGCTTCCGGGAGTGCTTTCCGGTGTGATCCTGACCTTCATTCCGTCTATGGGGCTTTTTTTCATCGCGGATCTTCTGGGCGGAAATAAGATCGTGCTTGTGGGAAGCGTGATCCAGGAGCAGCTTACCAAAGGAAGGAACCTGCCGTTTGCCGCGGCGCTGTCGGTGGTATTGTTTGTGCTGACGTCGCTGTTTATCGCCCTGTACCGCAGGATCGTACATACGGGAGAACCGGAGGGGCTGTATTAATGAAGAAGAAAATCAAACTGTCATGGATCTATATTGGCGCGGTTACGGTTCTTATGTATGTTCCGATCGTTCTGACGGTCGTCTATTCGTTTAACGAGTCCCGGATCAGTTCCGTCTGGGGCGGGTTTTCCTGGAAATGGTATCTAGAGCTGTTCCGGGACGACAATATTGCCAGGGCGTTAAAGAACAGCCTGATTTTAGCGTTTTTCTGCTGTTTTGCCGCCGTTTTGATCGGAACCAGCGGCGCTCTTGGGATGCGGAAGAGGAAAAACCGCTTAAACGGCGTGATTTCCTATCTTTCCCTGATCCCGCTTATGATTCCGGAAATCATACTGGGAGTCGTATATCTGGCGGCATTTTCCTTTATGAACCTTCCGTTCGGGATGCTGACGCTGGTCATCGCCCATACGGCGTTCTGCGTGCCGTATGTGTTTATGATCGTAAGGGCGCGTCTGGAGGGAATGGATCAGACTGCGGAGGAGGCGGCGCTGGATCTCGGGGCGTCGAAGATGCGCGTGTTTTTTGATATTACGCTGCCGGCAATCTTTCCGGCTGCGGCATCCGGGGTGCTTTTGAGTTTTGCGGCGTCTTTTGATGATGTCGTGATCAGTATTTTCGTGACGGGAGCGAGCGTTAATACGCTTCCGGTCATGATCTATACCCGCATGAAGACGGGCGTAACGCCGGAGATCAATGCTCTGGCGGTATTTATTCTGGCCGCGACGGCTGTGATCATCGGAATTGCTTCCGCGATCGGGGCAATCGGGCAAAAAGGAGGAACAGATCAATGAAAAAGAAATGGTTAGGCATGGCGATGGCGCTTCTTATGGCGGGAACGGCGGTATCCGGCTGCGGCGGAGGATCAGGTGCGGATACGCAGGCCGATGTTCCGGAGCAGTACAAAGATCTGAAAGGGACATCGTTGAACCTCTATACCTGGGCGGATATGTTTCCGCAGGAGGTTCTGGACGGATTTGAAGAACGGTACGGGGTGGAGATCAATTACGCCAATTTTGACTATGACGAAGATATGCTCGCCAAACTGGAAGAGTCGGAAGGCGGCGATTATGATTTTGTGATCGCGGACGATTATATACTGGAACTGATCTGGCAGGAGGGGCTTGCGCAGGAACTGGACACTTCAAAGCTGGAAAACTGGGAAAACATCGATCCCCGTTTTCAGGGGCAGTTTTATGATCCAAAGAACCGCTTTACCGTGCCGTACGGCGCGGGGATCCCGCTGATCGTTTACGATCCGGCGCTGGTGGATATTGAGATCGACGGCTATGAAGACCTCTGGGATCCTTCGCTGGAGGATAACGTGGCGCTGATCGCGAATTACCGGGTGATCGACGGGATCGTATTAAAAACTCTGGGAGAATCCTTTAATACCGAGGATCTTTCCGTGATCCGGGAGGCGGGTGAGAAACTGATCGAGCTTGCGCCGAACATCCGTGCCATTGAGGACAACAATACGCAGGATCTTCTGGTCAGCGGAGAGGCCGCCGTCGCTTTTCTGTATACTTCACAGGTGTATAATGCGATAAACGCGCGCGACGACTTAAAAGTCGTATATCCGAAGGAAGGGCTCGGATACGGGATCATGGCGGGATTCATTCCGAGCGATGCTCCGAATGCCGAGGCCGCGTATGCGTTTATCGACTATCTTCTGGAACCGGAAGTATCTGCGGACTGTTTTGAATACATCGGATATTTCTGCACGAACAAAGCTGCGGAGGACGATATCGATGAAAGCGTAAAAGTGTCCCTTGTTCTGCCGGATTCCGCCGCGGAAGGGGAATTTATCGAGAATGTCAGTCAGGAAGCGGAGGATCTGCACGCGGAAATCTGGAATCAATTTAAGAGTGCATGTGATTAAAGACGGGAAAACTCCCGCAGCCTCGTTATTTAAAAATGGGCTGCGGGAGTTTTTTTATTTGCCATATTATGGGGATGTGGTATAATTGGTAACATGAGGACAGAGATACGAAAAATAGAACCGCAGCAGATCGATGAGGAAACAATGCGGGAGGCCGGTGCACTGATCGCGTCCGGGGAGCTGGTGGCTTTCCCAACGGAAACCGTATACGGGCTGGGCGGGAATGCGCTGGATCCCGGAGCGTCTGCGAGGATTTATGCGGCCAAGGGACGGCCGTCGGATAATCCGCTGATCGTGCATATTGCGGATCTTGCCGCGCTGGAGGAGATCGCGCAGGATATGCCTCCGCAGGCAGGGCTTCTGGCGGAGGCGTTCTGGCCGGGGCCGCTGACGATGATCTTAAAGAAGAGCGCTAAGATCCCTTATGAGACGACCGGCGGGCTGGATACGGTGGCGGTACGGATGCCGGATCATCCGGCTGCTCTGGAACTGATCAGAAAGAGCGGCTGTCCGATCGCGGCGCCGAGCGCTAATTTATCGGGGCGGCCAAGCCCGACGGAGGCTGCGCATGTGGCGGAGGATCTTTCGGGAAAGATCGCCATGATACTGGACGGAGGGCCGGTTGGGATCGGGATCGAGTCTACCATTGTGGATCTGACGGAGGCAAAGCCTATGATCCTCCGTCCCGGCTATATTACAGAAGAGATGTTATCGGAAGTTCTGGGGGAAGAGGTTTTGACCGATCCGGGGCTTTCTTCCGGCGAAGAAGCGGTAAGGCCCAAGGCGCCGGGAATGAAATACCGCCATTATGCACCGAAGGCGGAGATGATCGTTGTGGACGGGGAAACCGAGGCGGTGGTCGGCCGGATCAATGAACTGGTCCGCAGGCAGCAGGCGAAGGGCATCCGCACCGCCGTGATCGCGGCGGAGGAAACCAGAGAGCGCTACATGGCGGATGCGGTTCTCTGTATCGGCACGAGGACGGATGAGGCGTCGATCGCGCAGAGTCTTTACCGGATCCTGCGGGAGTGCGACCGCTTATCCGCGG
>CANQDS010000050.1 GCA_947593655.1 uncultured Lachnospiraceae bacterium
CCGCCTTCCTCTAAGTTTTTTACTTCTGTCTCCAGATGGGCGTAATTGGCGCACATCATGGAGGCGGTTAATTCAAATTCCATGGTTCTTTTCCCCTTCTTTTTTTATTCCAAGCGCATCCAGAATCCGCTGGCAGCTGCCGCCGTCATGATACTTATGCATCTTTTCCCGCAGGCATTCTCTTTTTTCCTTCATGGGATCTTTCCCATGGGAAACCTCCATGACAAATCCGCAGAAATCTTCAAATGTGAAAATTTCTTTTCCCGGAAGCCAGTCCCGTATCGGATCAAATACAAAGCCCCTGCTCTGGGAATATTCCTCCATATCTTCCAGCGTAAAAGCCATCGGGCGGTTCAGCAGCAGGTAATCCACTGCCGCTGAAGAGTAGTCGCTGATCAGCGCATCTGCCAGCGGCAGCAGCCGGTTGATCTGGATGTCTTTTGCATACAGTTCATGATTATCCAAAAGAACAATATTTGAAAAATGCCCGCAGCGGACCGAATTTTTATCCTGGAACGGATGCAGTTTAATGACCAGCCTCACATGCTCCCTTTCCAGCAGGCTGTCCAGCATGTTTAATCTTTCAAAGGAAGATACAACCGGCAGGCCCGTATCTGATTCCTGCTGGTATTCGCTCAGATTGGAAAGCGCCGTATCCGCAGCCCGGAATGTCGGAAGCCAGAAAATGCACCGGATCCCTTCCCGCAGCCCGATCCAGTCCCGGTACTGCTCCTCCGGCTCCCGGAACAGCCAGTCCTGCTTTGCGTAGCCCGTCACAAGCAGCTGGCGGCTGTCCAGTCCATAAATCCGCTCATGGATTCCGGCATAAATATCGCTGATCACGGTTGTATATTCGTAACGCTTCTCACAGCGCACAAAATTCACCCTTGTCTTAAATCCGCAGCCGTGCCACAGCTGGATCCGTATCTGGTCCGGACGGCAGTTCCTTGCAAATCCGTATGCATCTGTAAAAAAAATGTATTTGGCCAGACAGAGCGCATGGTAATAACGGTTCCTTTCCTCCGGTATGTCCGACACTGACCAGTCAAAGGAAAGAAACTCCACATTCTGCCTGCAGTGCTTTGCAAACGCCTCCGGATCTTTTACCAGCCATACCAGCTTCCATTCCTTATCATAGTTTTCTGCCAGCATATGCTCAAACAAAGCCCTGGCATTATCCGAAAAGTCTGTCCCCTCTATAAAAGAAGAAGCATGAGGCCCGCTCCGGAAAACTATGATGTTTTCCAGTTCTGCGTTCTGGCAGCTTCTCCGGTATTCCATTTCGTACGCTGTTTCTTTATTCTCAAAGTAATAGATGACAGACAGACGGCCGGACAGTTCCCTGCTTAACTTCTCATAGGCATCCAGAAAATAATCGCTGGTGATTAATATGCGGCTTCTGTTCCAGTCCGCTTCCTTTAAAAAATCCATTCCCTGTACGGCCAGTTTTTTTCCCTGAAAATCAAATGCTCCCTGATTCCTTGCATTTTCATCGATAATGCCCGCAATCCGGCTGCATAAATCATAGCTCCCGCACAATTCGTTCAGGTAGGGCACCGACTTCTCAAAGCAATAAATCTGCCTGCCCCTAAGGTCTTCTATATTTTCACTGGTCAGCTTTTCAAGCTTCATCCGCTTCCTCCGTCTCCAGCAGCCCTTCCGCTTCCGCAAATTTCCAGAAAATATCCTTCTGTTCAAACCACAGGATTTTTTCTTCCGGAATCTGTGCTTCCAGCAGCCGCGCTTTGACTTCCATTGCCTTATGCGGATTTTTGATGGTAATGACCAGAAGGTCATAGTCATCCGGCAAAACCGCGTCCGGCGGAACAACCGCCGGTTCCCTGTCCCCGTACTTTTCCCATTCATAATCCACGCAGGCTGCATACGCTGCGGTTCCCCGCACCTCGAGCTGCTTCTTATATTTCCGTCCCATTTCGCCGCCCCCGTAGAGTACGACTCTGCTCCCGTCCGGGATCTGATCCAGCCAGTACGGATCTACCCAGAGGAGGTTGCGGTTCTGATACCCCATCCGCTGGTTAATGCCAAGCAGAAGCAGTTCCGCCACATACAGCTCCGCCTGCGTCCGCATGGTTTCCGTAAAATTTTCATGTCCGTACAGGCTGCGCAGATAGCGGTATACTTCGTGGATGTGCAGGAGGTAATCAAAGTCGGCTTTGTGAACCATGGATTCCGGATGGATGCAGTAATGGTAATAGGCATTCTGCTCAGCATATGCAGACTGACACTCCAGCAGATGCGTCAATAATGTAAGTTTGTCCTCAGAATACGAAATGCAGTCCGGAATCCGCATCAAAGACTTCTTTAACGTTTCTGTCCGGAATAATTTGCAGCAGAGGCTTCCCCGGATTCCGGTTTCCTTCTTCTGCATATGGTAAATGGCATGTTCACGGAAAAACTGCATCTCTTTTTCCCCGTAAAAACCTTCCGGAACTGCATCCAGAAGTTTGGACGTATAATTTCCTTCCAGCCAGTATCCGCTTGTTACCAGATCTGCCCGGCAGTCCTCTGCCCTCTGGTACAGCCGTTCATACATTTCCGGATCGATCCAGTCATCGCTGTCCACATATCCGGTATATTCGCCCTGCGCTGCCTGTACCCCTTCTTTTCTGGCGGCGACCAGCCCCTCGTTTTTCTTATGTATCACTTTTATCCGCGTATCTTTCTCTGCATAGGAATCCAGAATCTGCGGGCTTTCATCCGCAGAGCCGTCGTCGATGCAGATGATTTCAATATCTTTGAGCGTCTGCCTGATGATGCTGTCCAGACATTTGGGAAGATATTTTTCAGTATTGTAAACGGGAATAACCACCGTTAATAATGGGCTGCTCATTTTCTTACCTCCGCATAACTACGTTTCTCCCTGTTTAAAATGAAATAACCTCAAAAGCCATTGGGCATATTCTGAAATATCGCATTGATTTTTTATCAATTTTATATTATGGTCACTTGCTTGATGGAGCAATTTCCTGTTTCTGCTTAGAAAATCAATCGCATCCACTGTTTGTTTCCAGTTGTCAACAGGCACAATAAAACCGTTTTTTCCGTCTTCAATCAAATCCCGGACCCCACTAACATCTGTGACAACCGGAACCGCCCCGCATGCCATCGCTTCCAGCATTGCCAGACTCATCCCTTCAAAATCAGAAATATTCAAGTAAATATCCTCTTTTTGCCAAAATTCTGCCATCTGATCCGGCGGTATCCAGCCCCATATATGCACCTTACTTTCCAAATGCGCGTCCGCAACATACGCCTGAAGCAAATCCAGACATTCTCCCTCTCCGGCAATATCAAATTCTATATTGTCTGCCTTTTTCAAGCTTTCTTGAATAAGCTCCGGCAGGAAATGCGCCCTTTTTTGCTCTTTTCTCAACCGGGCTGCAAATCCAACTCTCAGCGTCCCGTTATCCGTTTTTTCTCTGTTGATTTGAGCCGGTATGGCAATCGGATTTGGTCGGTATAACAGCTTATTGGCAGATATGCCGTACCGATACAGGTATTCCGAGTGTATCTTCCGGCTGATACAGATAATGTAATCAAGCTGATCAGACCAGAATTGAAATTTCTCATAGGTTTTAATTTCATCCCCATGAGCTACCGCCACCAACTTAATCTGATCCGGGAAACGTGATTTCACGATTAAGGCTGCATATAAGGCGATAGAACACTGCGTAATAAAAAGACAGGGTAAAGCGCCGGCTATTTGCACAACCATATCCCTGACCATTTCCACTTCGTTTTCATGGCTGAAATGCAAACAGTTAGCGGCATACATATCAAATTTATGATTCAAGCCGCATATCACATGGGTTTTCGTACCCGATTTCCACAATTGGTCAGCCACTGTACAACTCCAGCTTTCTATCCCGCCCCAATTGAACCCGGTAAAATAAGCGTCAAACATAACTGTAATGCCAGCGCCAATCTTTACCTCAGGGAAATCGACGCCTGCGTTTTTACCTGTAGACGCCTCTTTTTTTAACTCTTCAAATCCAAGTTTCTTCCCCTGGAAAGATATATGATTCAGTTGTTCGTCGATTTCTTTTCTATATTGATCAGGAATCAATAAAACATCTTTACATTCTTTTAAGACCTGAGGTGAATTGACTGGAATTCCCCGTATGGCTGTTCTCCATTTTCCAACATCATTATCTACAAAAGAAACTACCCGGTATCCAGCGAAAGCCGCCCACTCATACCTTTGCAGCGCAGCTTTTCCCGCTCCCCAGATAATGGCATCCTCCATAGAAAATTCCTCCTAAAGTTATTTTAATCACAATCATCGATCGGCGCTTCAAAAATATCATCTTTTTACATTACTTCACATACATTGCTGTTAATAAAGCATAATTAACCAAACGATACCCTTCTAATGTTAATTTTTTATGAATTTCTGTATTCAATATTTCTTCTATTGAATTTTTATGTAGGATCTCAACCAAAACACACTTAGGGCTATATTTTTCCCAGTTAAATGATTGAATAATCTTCTCGTCAAACCCTTCTGCATCTATATCCAGAAAATCTATATCGTGAATGTCATTTTTTTGTAAAATATTATCTAATGTATGTACCGGTACTTGCCTTACTTCTTTTAATTGTAAATTCTGTTTATGAAACAGGCGGTTATCAAAGGTAGACTCACTGTATGCACCGCACACCAGGAAATCCATTACTCCCTCTGCATCCGATACTCCGCAATTAATATTGATGTCCTCAGGTCTGAACTTTTCATACAGCTTTATGCACTCGGCTCTGGCATCAATATTGATTCCCCTCCATCCTGCGTCATATGCCCATTTGGTATTTGACAGATAAAACGGATGAAAAGCCCCAACATCAACATAAAATCCTTTATAATCCTCAGGATACGATCTAAAAAATGATTTTAGCCAAAGTTCCTCTCCACACTGTGAATTAATAATTTTATCCCAGCTTTTTTCAAACAATGTCAATCCATAAATTCTACTATATGTTTTTTCAATAAAGACTTCTTTATGATCATCCATAAGCTGTAAATACATTTCGCCTGCAGATGCGCTCGCGAGAATAATTCTTTCATAATCCGGGTTAAAAACCTCTTTAAATTTTGAATATGAAATTACACATAATCTCCCCAAAAAAGTGTCCGTTTTTTTACTGTCATTATCGATAAACCCGCATATATCATATTGATTCTGATATAACCTATAACATTCCTGACCATATGCGCCTGCCCCGAAAATCCAATATTTCATAATCGCTTCTCCTTTACGTTTTTTACCACCACTTTCCGACCACATCTTTCAAATTAACAACCTGAGTCTGTTTCATTTTGCCTTTTAGATCGGATATCACATCATTTTGACCGTTTCTCAATGCCACAAAAAGTATGTCGGCGTCAGGGAGATGGGAACCTGGATCATATTGCGCAATCCCTCCTGTATTCTGATGTTTCCGGTCAACAATATAATCAACGGGAATATTTAATTCATCCAGATATCTTTTCAACCGCCTGCCCCATCCCCCATATGCATAGATACCAACCATTTTATCTTTGCATATGTCCTTCAGACGCTTTTTAATGGACAGATATCTGCCGTTTATTTCATCCATCTCGTCTCCACTCATTCCAAGCAGTTTTTGTATTTCATCCGGCTGCATATACAAATGTTCTATTTCATAAAAATTGAGACACTGCCGCAAGAAATCGTCTGCAGTCCAGTCCTGATATACCCTTTCTGCGCGCAGCATTGCCGCCCAGCCCTTAGGATTTTGTCTTTTTACTTCTACGATATTTGCGGTGAGCCCATCTTCCAAATACTTGCCTACGATAATCCCTCTGTTTATCCAACGGATTTTATAGCCGCAATACGCAATTTTGTCCCAGACTATCCCCTCTGACAGGAATTGTTCTCCTTCATACTCCGGAAAGGGAAATTTTTGCAAAATCTCAGTCTTGTACACTTCCGCTTTATCGCCCAGCAGACCATATTTTCCGCGTTCTAAATTGGTTGCGTCCACATATTTTTCAAATAAAGGGTTTTCACCTATAACCTGTCCGTCTCGGTCTATGCGAAGTCCTGATATTCCTGCATATTCATTGTTGTCCTTGATTTCTTCCCAGAAACGGCAGACAATATCTATGGCGTCATCCGTGAGAAAATCATCGCTGTCCACGATCAGGAACGCATCTCCTTTAGCCAGCTGGACGCCCCTATTGATCGCTCTGTGCTTTCCCCCGTTCTCTTGTTGATAAAACCTTATCTTGAATGCTTTCGTATTTTGGATCCATGCGTTCATCATTTCACCAATATGATCCGTAGAGCCATCGTCGATCACCAACCACTCAAAAGCATGATTTGTCTGACGTAACAAGGATTGATAAAGCTGGTTGATGATGTAAGCCCTATTGTATATTGGCGTAAAAACCGTAATCATCTGACTCCTTCTTTCCACATTGCCGTTATGCTTCATTCTGCCTTTTCATAATGACTGTTTTAGCCAGGAACCGCTATAATGATGAATTGCGAAAGTGTATGGTGCCAGTTTAACCGGCCTTGTCATATCTCCTTTTCCGGTTAATACTTTTTCCGGCAGAACAGTTAGTTCTCCCTTTAAAATCTGATATTCACCATTCAACTGCAATCCCTGCCGCAACAAATATTCTGTTTGAATGACCGGGCAGGTGGTCAAATCCATTTCCCCGGTTTCATCCAGAAATGAGCGGTCGGAATATATGTCCAACATTCCTTTTATCATATTATTTCCCGCCACCGCGCCAATTCCAAGGCCGGAAGCAATATATTTGTCCGTTTCAAATCCTACAAATCCCTTTTGAAACAAAAGCTCATCAAGATTTCTTACCAGTTCCACATCCGTATCCAGATATACGCCGCCATTCTGATAAAGGATGTCCAATCTGGCATAATCCGTTACAAACGCCCACATTTTCTTTGCATACGCCTGTTTGATATACTTATTTTTTGTAATATCGTAATTATTTTCGTTCCACTCGACAATCTTATAATCAGGGCAATGCTTTTGCCAGCTTTCCATCCATTTTTTATACTGATCAGGAATCGGCTTTTTCCCAAACCAACAATAATGGATCGTTTTGGGAATCAGCATCCGCTCACTCAGCTTAAATGTTTTCGGCACTTTTTTGTTTATTGCAATGTGTTCATGATACGAACCAATCAATTGCGTATAAGAATACATGGATAATTGTGAAAATTCCCTGATGTTTTCCAATTGAAACACGATTTCGTCACAAATCAGGGGCGTAATAATAATGACAGTACCCGGCTGCAAAACGGCGCGCAATGATGACACAGAGCAAACCGTTAAATTTCTCTCCTTCAAATGGACAACTGTTCCCTGTTTTGCGGGATTATTATCCGCAATGTATTTTATTTTATCTAAAATTAACATTTCGCTGAAAAACTGTATTAATTTTGGCAATCTGGCTCCAGCGCCCATGCAGGCAACACAGTCAACTTTATTAATGCCTGTCCTAAAATCTTCCCATTCGATATGTTCCAACAAGCCGCTTCTCCTAATTGATCATCAAGATATATATTTCCATAATAAAGTATTCAACCTTCCATCCCGTGAAAAACGGAATGATCGGAACGATACGTCTGATAAGTGCAATAACCGGCTATGCCGCTCTCCTGCAGCTGGTGTATCAACTGGTATACTTTGTCCTCATGAACCGCGATCATGACATCATACTGTCCCGTCAGAGAAAGCATCTCCTCATACGATATGATCTTTTTTCCTTCTATGCATGTCCCGGTTTTAACCGGATCATTATCTGCAAAACAGACGGCGGCATCCCCCAACAGGCTCAGCGCCATCTTTCCATATTTCCCAGCGCCGAGGATCATGTACTTCCCGCGCGTTCCGGTTTTGTCGTTTTTTAATTCAGGCAGGACAGACTGAATCCGTCCTTTTAGTTCCAAATCCAACAGCCGGTTCTCCAGCATTTCATAATACAGCGCCGCCAACAGCCCCTTCTCATTTTTCAAATCCGCTAAAATAAAGTCCAGGTGCTTTTTTCTCAATTTATAAAGTGCTGACTGAACATTTCCCTTTTTCGAAAATGTCAGCGAATCATCATGATACCGGTATTTGTACAGGATCCGGTCAATTCGCTCGATTCTTCCGTATTGCTGCTTGATCCGCAGCCAGTAATCGTAATCCTCCACATAAAAAAGGCCGGTATCATAATCCCCAACGCTGTCAAGGACTTCCCTTCGGTACAAAAAACACGCGCCCACCGTATTGTACCGGCATAATTCCTTATCCCTGTAACCTGACACAATCCCCGGTTTTATCTCCCCGGTCTCATCAATAAAATACATATCAGCGCAAACCATAGCCGTATCTGACATTTTCAGCCTTTGAACCATGACGCTTAATGCTTCCGGAAGATACATATTATCGTCAGATGTCCAGGTAAGGTACTTCCCTGCCGTATGCCGGAATCCTATATTGAGTGATGCCGGCAGCTTTTTGTTCACGGTATTGTGAATGACGTGTATCCTGCTGTCATTTTTTTCATATTCCCGCGCAATCTCCAGCGTACAATCCTCAGAACAGTCATCAACAATAAACAGTTCCCAGTCTGTATACGTCTGCCCACATATGCTGTCTACCGATTGCCTGATATATTTTTCCCCATTATAGGTCGGCAAAACAATTGAAACGGTTGGCATGATCATCTTCTCCATATTTGCTTAACAAGAATATCCGCAATCCGCACTGATGCCCTGCCATCGCCATACGGATTCACCGACTGGCTCATTTTTCGATACAGACGCTCATCCTTTAACAGGCGTTCCACTGACTGGCGGATTTCGCGTTCTTCGGTTCCAACCAGCTGCAGGGTTCCCGCTTCCACGCCCTCCGGCCGTTCCGTCACATCTCTTAATACAAGAACCGGAATGCCCATTGCCGGTGCTTCCTCTTGTATCCCCCCGCTGTCAGTAAGTATCAGATAACTCCTCGCCATAAAATTATGGAAAGCCATGACATCAAGTGGCTCAATCATGCGGATCCGGTCTTCGCCAGCCAGATATTTCTCCGCCAATTTCCGGATCTCGGGGTTTTTATGGACAGGAAAAATGACTTTGATATCCGCATTTTCTTCTGCCACTGTCCGTACCGCCCGGAAAATATGTTCCATCGGCTCACCAAGGTTTTCTCTCCTGTGCGTTGTCAGAAGGATCATCCGGCTGTCTTTCGCCCATTCCAGACATGCATCTCTGTAATCGCCATTTACTGTATAGCGGAGCGCATCGATCACGGTATTTCCGGTCACAAAAATATTATTTTCCGGTTTCCCTTCTTCAAGCAGATTCTGTTTTGCCGCCTTCGTAGGGGCAAAATACAGGGTGCTCACCAAATCTGCCGCCTGCCGGTTAAATTCTTCGGGAAACGGCGAATGCATCTCGTAAGTACGCAGCCCCGCTTCCACATGCCCTACCGGAATGCGGAGATAAAACGCAGATAAAGCCGCGGCAAATGATGTCGTCGTATCCCCATGAACCAGAACAATGTCCGGCGTCTCTTTCCTTAAAACCTTATCAAACCCATCCATGACATTGACTGTAATCAGGGAAAGGCTCTGCCCCTCTTTCATGATATCCAGATTGTAATCTTCCCTGATGCCAAATACATCCATGACCTGGCGGAGCATCTCCCTGTGCTGGCCGGTCAGGCAGACAACGCACTTTATCCCTTCCCTTTTTTGAAGTTCAATCACAAGGGGGCACATCTTAATCGCTTCCGGGCGCGTACCGAATACCACCATAACCTTAAGCATTACCGAACACGCCCGATCCACGCGCAAAAAAGACCGTCCGCATCCCTTTTTTCATAAGGAATATCACGGTTTACCGTCACTTCTGTGCAGAACCGCTCCATCATTTCTTTTAAACCATCCTCATCAAACCACTGTTCCCACGGAGTAATCTCCAGTCTGCCTATGGCCTTGCTGTTTTTATCGATAATAATGATTTTCCCGCCCGGTTTCGTTACTCTGCCCATTTCCCGCAGGGCATTTTCGATATCAATGGCATGTTCAAGCGACTCGCAGGCAAAAACCAGATCAAACGTATTGTCATCAAACGGTATATTGGTCATTGTTCCCTGACGCTTCACCGCTATATCCGAATCAAAAAAATCCATCACTGTCCGGGAAAGATCTACGGCTGCATATCGGCAGTCCGGAAGATCCTCCGCCAGATTTTTCAAATATCTCCCTTTCCCACATCCGACATCCAAAATCATTCTGTCCGCGCCCTCCGGCAGACTGCGCGCTTCCTGAAGAATCACCTGATAGCGCCCGTCCCCTTTGTCAATATGCGGCAGGAACCCATCGCTGGACGCCTCAAATTCAGCGACATTCTTATAGTACAGCGCATCCAGAAAATATTTGACCGCCCAGCTGATTTCAGAAGCCGGAAAATATGTATTATTTTCATGCGGATTATCTTCTGACAGATAACTTCCATACCATCCGCCGGATTCATTCTGGAGTTTGCAGGCATACGCAAAAGTCCGGTTCCCCCGTTCGATTTCTCCCAAACGGAACCACACAAGAGACAATTGGAAAAGCCCGGTAGAACATACCCAGTCACAGTCATGGAATGCCGGAACCGCTCCACTCGGTTTTTGATAAGCCTCCATCTTTCCCATGGCTTCCCTTGCCATATCCACTTCGCCAATGTCCAGCAGAGCCTCCATCAGATAAGCATAAAAGTGCGACAGCAGGCTGAAATTCATGATCTTGTCATAATAATTCTGCCTGTAATAATCCCATACCTGAAGAGCCTTTTGTTTGTACTCCGGTCTGTCAAAGATTCGCGCCGCCTCCAACAAAGGCGAAAGGCAGTAAATATGAACGATCTCATCACAGACATCCGTATCCGTTCCCCATGCGTCCTTTACAGGAGTGATAAGGCGTCCGTCTTCCCCCATGCATGTAAATATCCACTCACATCCGGCAATGATATTCCGGTCGACCTGCGGCATAATCCCCCTGACCGCCAATAGCCCTTTTAGTATCTGCGCCGTGTCAAAGATATACGCAGCTGTATCTTCCGTGTCATACCACGAACCGTCCGGTTTCTGCACGGAACAGAGCCATGCGGCATAGGAGCATGCCAGCTTGCGGTATCCCCACCGTAAAAGCGTTGGAATATAGTAGCCCGTAACCTCCGGATAACTCCTGCGCAAATCCGTATTGCAGATAATCCCTCCACCGTCTATCGAATTGTCCATAATCCACTTAACCGCTTTTTTATACACACCTATATAATCCGGTCGGGATAAAATCTTTTCTCTTGTAATTTTTACTGCAAGATCCTCATATCGGATAAAATTACGGATGTCGCTACCTTCCAGCTGTCTGGCAATATCTCCTGCCTTTTCCGGCGACACGGTAATGATTCCGCATTCTCCGTTCAAAAGACGTTTTGCATCACAAAAATCCACGATCGGGATCCCTTCTATTTTTGTTTCTATTTTTTTCGGATCATTATCAAAAACAAACGATATATTTTCTTTTCCAAGTAATGAAATCGCCCTGCGTCCATATGTTCCCGCGCCAAATAGAAAATATTTCATAAAATTTCCTCCGCCTTTACATTTCTGATCCTGTTTCCTATTCTATATTCTCTCCTATTGTAACAAGCAGATAACCCTGCCCTATATCTGTGCCGCAAGACAAATCCCACTCTTTAAAAAATTTTTCCAAGGCCGCTCTTAAATAGTGCTCCTGTGGTAAAAATGTCAGAGAATGCTCCTGCCCAATAGAATATTCCATAATATTTTTTAAACCTGCTTTTTCAAATTCTTCCCTTAATGAAGCCTGAGGCATTTCAAGGCCATAGATCCATGTTCCGTTTTGTTCCTGAATGTATTTTCCCAGCCTATAGGCAAGAGAATGTGCGTTAGGAATCAGTGAAACCATCTTTCGGCAATATTTTTCCAATTCCGAAGCAGCCTAATCCTTTCTTCCTTGTCAAAATGCTCCAATAACCCCGCTTGAAATACCAAATCAAACTTTCGTTCTTCAAACGGAAGTTCACCGGTCGCATCACAACATACAGCATCAACCCCTAGATTATATTTAGATGAAACAACATTAACAATTTGTATACTTGACCTTGTATAATCCAAAGCCGTCACTTTTCTTCCATGCTTTGCTAATGCCAGCGATGTTTCCCCGCTTCCGCATCCAATTTCCAATACTGCATCCTGCTCTTTGGTAATGCGAAGCAGTTCCTCCGTCCAAACACTGAAATTTTCATTACATATTGCATACGAAACATTGTCAATCAGTTCCTCATTATATATGTCTGACCATTTTTCCGCCGAAATTCTCTGCCTGTAGTTTCGCCCTGCCATCCCTTTTTTATAAAATATATAATTAGAAATGCCTTCGCTCTGTAATTTATCCGATATTTCTGTTCCATATTTACCTGACGTGATAACGATCAGACAATTTTCCATATGAACTACTTCATGCAGCTTTTTTACCGGTATTCCGCCTACGCTGCCCTCCTTATTACTGTCAACAAAACATAAAACATTGTCTCTCCCAAATTCTTTTAAGGCTTCTAATCCCTGTTGCCCTGCTCCATATAAAATGAATTTCATGATACCCCTCATAATAATATATTTGAACTTATACCTTTTTCAGCGCTTTTTTCAGTTTCAGCAGGTATTGTTCCATAACACCATCTATCGCTGTCGCATTACCGTTATAAAAACAGAATGTTTCCTCTGTACGCGGATTTACTTTTGATACAGAATCCGGCTGTTTTATCTTTTTCTGATATTCTTCGTATGATTTCGTCAGGTAATGATTAATCTGTAAAGGTGCCGGTTTCCCGGACGCCCGCTGCACACCTCCAGGCACAGAAATTTTTCCATAAATGTTCACCGGTGGGAAATCTCTGCCTCCTTTTTGAGTCCAGCAAACATGATGAAATGCCAGCCCATTTCTATCCGTATCTGATAACGGATACGCTGTATTATAAAAACACTTGCTGACATCCTCAAGTTTCGGCCAGCATTTCTTAAAATCCTCCGTTACAAGGCCATTAATATCCCTTTTCATCATTCCCGCGCTGCCAAATACTTTCCAATAAATCAAAACTGCTCCGCATTTATCGTTATACTGTTTCAAAATATCATATATTGCATTCTCCTTCTTTCGCGGAACCACAAACTCATCCAGATCAATAAAACCCAGCCATCTAGTCTCTCCGGAAAACTTTTTCACGCAGTCCCAATAAGCAGGAATCTGTCCCTGAGGAATATCCCAGTTTATTAAAGTAACAATGCCTTCTTTTACATAAGGTTCCAGAACAGACTGGTAGTCATCGGTTGACATATTATTATATAAATAAAAATGCTCCACCCCAACTATCCGGTGAAATTCAATCCATTCCCGCATATAAGGCGCTTCATTTAAGAATATGGCGCAAACGGATACCTGATACTTGTAATTCCGTCTCACATTCCGGCCCGGATCCGCTTTTTTTAACTGCAGATCATAAAGCTGCCCCCGCATTACATTTCCTGTCTGCTTAAAAAAATTTTTCAAGCTTACAGGAAATCCATAATCATACAGAAAATATTTCCCTTCGTCATACCAGTATTTATAAATATTTTTATATATGTAACGAATATCATCATCCGCAATCTGCAGAATATCCCGTTCAGCAATCCCCAACCGGCAAAGCTGCGTTGCCATCTGCTGCGCATAGCGCGGGCTTGATAAAATCCATATTGCATTTTTATATTGTTTTTTTGCAACTTCCGGACGCAATACTTTTTTCCCCTTGCAATATTTCGCACCATGTCCGGCACTGTTATCTGCAAAACAACAGATTTTATCCTTCCGTTTTTTCTTTTTTATATATTCAAAGATTATTTTTCCATTTTTCCCACAGCCAAATATGATAATTTTCTTTTTTTCTATCCTGGATAAAAAGACTTGTTCTGTCATAATTCATTTCCAATCTCTTTTTTCAGATAACGTTACGGAAATATCCTCCCTTACGCTCACCATGCATAAAGGACTGTTTCATTATCGCTTGAAGAATAATGCCGCATCGCCATTTTGTATTCATTATTGAGTTTTAATATCAGCTCCGGAATCTTAAAAAAGTCATCCGTTTTATGGTAAACGCATACCGCCAACCGGGGCTTATATGTTTTTATCAGTTTTTCACCCCCCCACAATGCGTTCCTCTCTTCGCCTTCTATATCCATTTTTATAAATGTCACCTTTTCATTAATCGCTTCATCCAGACTGATAAGCGGAACTGTAACCCTGCCTGATCCGTCAGCAGAAACACGTCCACCCGACATATTCGTATAGTCTTCACAGAAAACGGACGATTTGCTATGATCCGAAACGCCTTTCATAAACAGATGATATTTTGTAATCCCCGCATTTTTCATGCTTTCCTCTATGGCAATCTTTTCCTTCCTGTCAGCTTCAAATAGATAAATATTTTTATAATCAGGGCACCATTTTGTAAATTCTACAGATGTCTGGCCGTTATATGCGCCTGCATCTACAAAAACCTCTCCGGGAACCGGATCAAAAAAATCAAAATACTGTTGTCCGCACACTGCAAGCAGCACGCCGAATCGCGGCACATATATTTGCTCCAGATCAATATGCATCAAATATAAAAGTTTCCTGTAGATTCCAATAGCGCTCGCTTCCCGTCCGCTCACAATAAAAACAGCCTCATTTTTTAATTTTGCTATTTCCATATCGCTTAAAACCGGAATGCCATGTATCTCATTTCCCCAGCTTTGGCTATTGCTGTCGCCATATGCAAAGACTGCATATCCGCAGGCTTCTAAAATATCCTGATTCATCCTTCCGACATATCCTGCGCCATAGATAATTATTTTCTTATTTTTATTTTTTCTGAAAAAATCCTCGAATGTTTCACTGGTTTCCAATTCACTGCTCTGGCAAAAACATTTATTCCCTTTGATATTGTGAAAAAATGCATTATAATCATTATCAACCGCCAGTTGTAAACGCGCGTCAAAAATCTTTTTCGATTCTTCATCACAAAGTCTGGAACGAATGTCATTCATCTCATCAAAAATCATAATATTTTTCCTTTCATGTCAAAGATATGCAGTAACTGCAATATTTTTATAACTGCTATTTTGTATCTGCAGCAAAATGCAATATACACTCCACATTTTTATTAAAATCACTGTCACTGTAAATATATTGTATCGCATGCTCTGATACATGCTCTATATGTAAATCTGTCTCAAGGATGCCTTGTTTCAACATGAACTCTCTGAAAATAATTATCTGCTTGCATTGGGAATGCCCTGCAATATCACACAATCCACTCCTTAAAGCGATAAAATATCCTGCATACTCCAGATAAATGCCTATCTGTTCCAGTGGAATCTCTATCTTTTTCGTTCCTTTCACCGGTTTCTGTTTCCCTGCTGTATTCGTAAAAACAAAATAACCCAATTTTCTCAATCCTTCTGCTAAAATTTCCCAAAATTGAAGCGGAAGTTCTGAAACAGAATTTGCATATGGCGCTAATATAATACTTTTTCCTTTCATTAGACCCTTTTTTAATAATTCTGTTTCATTTAATCTTCCCTTCCAAATAGATGGATAATCTAACCGGCACGGATCGTCCAGACGAAAAATATATTTTGTAATATATCTGGGCCATCTAACATTTTTACAAACTCCCATAGGGCCAGCCCACCAATCAGCTACATAGACTATATCCTCCTTATTCTCTAAGAAAAAAATATATTTGATTAAAGCTAAACATTCATTTTCTGTAATTTTTTCCACATTATTCATTCCAAATATTCGGGCTGCATTATATGTCGCATCAGAAGAAACAATTATTTTAATATCTTCCAATCCATTTCTTTTCTTATATTCCGGCAAATAAATACGAAACAGAAAAATATCTCCTATAGAATGCAGGAAGACAACCAGAGGCTCTTTTTGTTTTACACGATGATAAATCGCTTCCCCTAAACATAATTGCTCTACATGTAACTCATAGTTTTCATCAAGCCAAAATTTTTCACTTCTTTTTCTGTCTTCGATATGCTGCGCCAAATCGACAAGACTGACTGTTTTCGCCATACCGTCAGATAATTGGCGGATCTGCTCCCGCATACTTTTTTCATGCTTGGAAGCGATTAAAACCATATCCTGCCCGCCCCAATAAATACTGTCAGGCGCAAGAACCGGAATATCAATGACAGCCTTTCCCTGTTTTCCCTTATCATTGTCAAGAACGGCGCTTATTCTGTAGCCCTCTTCATATAAAAAATTATTGATACGCTCTGTATAAATGTTCAGACCGAATAAAAAGATCCGCTTTCCTTCCATTTTCCCCTGCCCGGAAAGTTCTCTAACAGATGTCTTAATTACAACATTTATATTATCCATATGACGATTGCTCCCTTTCTTTTAGCTGCTTAATTGGAACAAAGAAGCTGACACATATTCTTCCAGCGAAAACTCTCCCTTATCTAAAAGTTCTTCCACAACGTAACCATATTCATCCCGCTCTGTCAGAAAGATCATTCTCGTATCCAGAGCCATAACTTTCTTATGAAAGACACTGAAATACACTGCCAAATCATGTAAACTCTTCTCATTGCATTTTTTTACTGTTCCGCCAGCCGTAGAAAATTTTTCTTCATATTTCGCGCTATCCAGCAAAACGAAAACATTTCTTTTTTGATATTTTTTCTTAAACTGCGGAAGATATTTTATTCCATAGCTGACACACTCCTCATTGCTTGTCAATACCAATAAAAATGCATCATCTATGTTTAAACTGTCCAGATCGAACATCTCTTTAAAAATTGCTTTCCCGTGTTCTGCCTGATCAAGCCGCTCTTTCAAAGCATCCATTCTGCTATGCTCCTCCATTTATTTCCCGCTTATCCGCGCCAAATTCCTTCTTCAAGCGCATCCTTATTTTCTTTCCCATATACATCATGCCCATCCATTCCGGCTACCTCGCCTATAAAATGCCGCAATGGTATCCATGTTTCCAAAAGTAATCCATTTAACTCTTCCCTGTTTGAAAAAACAGCATGAAAATATTCTTCCTGCTTCTTTTCATCCTCGAAACACACGTAATAATGACGCGATTCCCCTGTGGCTATATGATACTCGTGCCAGCAAAAATCATCACCTGTGATGAACGTCAGCAGATCTCCCGTAACCATCGGCGCTATGATTCTGTACCAAGGCCATAATCCAATTCCTGTATTTTTCAGGCTATCCTCCATAATCCCGCTTTTTTTAATTTCACCTGTATCCGCACATATCTCGTAGATACTGTCACAGGCAGCTGAAAATGGCAGGAGCAGTATTTTATCTCCAACGCAGACCGGTTCATAAAACATTTGCGACTGCGGTTCCTGTATATCTTTGACGCCATCTGCCTCAAATTCTTTTATCTGCCCCGTCTGCCTGTTCCAGCAGGCCACCCGGTTTGTTCCGCTTCCACGTCCTACCATCCATACGTAATTTCCGTCCGGCGAAAACATCCCGCCGATCCCCTTCATAGATGTTTTCAGTTTTATAACTTTGGTATCCGCAGTTTTTAAATCCAATTGTAAAACTGCGCTGATACATCCAATTGGAAACAGGACGTGATCGCCGCTAACTACACAGCCATGTGAAAAATATCCGTCTGAATCTCCTTCTTTGATCCCGGCATCCACTTCTTCCAACCAGTCGGTAATATATGTTGTTTCCATGGTTTTTATATTGATCCTGACAATTGCAGGATATGAATATCCTTGCAGGTAGATATCCGTTCCATACTGAAATATACTGCAGAATTTAATCTCCGACTGGCTCTGTCTGCAGTTTTGCCCTGCCGTTCTCAACGGGATATATGATAAAGCACCCTGTACTGTATCATAAATAGCAATCTTTTCCGCAACGCCCGGCGCAAATACCAAATACTGCCCTGCTTTCTCTACACACCAATACAAACACCCTTTATACAGCCCCTCTTCGTCAAATAATTTGACGAGCCTGGCATGTCCCGTTTCCTTATCGACCTCACAAATCCCGTTCCTGTTAAGCAATGGCATCCATATCCTGCCGCCATCCTCCACCATATCCAATGCCGCAGCTCTTGCGTAAATTTCACTGTATGTTTTCATAATTTCCGCCGTTTCTCCACAAACTTAATAGCCTCATGCATGGATACATCTGCATTCTGATACTGATGCTGTCCCCATCTTCCTACTCCAAACAAGCCCTTCGGCTCATAATATTCCAGTATATGCCTGATCGCTGCCTCATGCCCAATGACAGGAATGGGATAAGCAGCTTCCGTCTGAACCTCGTAAATAAGCTTTCCATCATATTCTAATGGCCGCTGCTGATACCTTTCCAAATTAGACTCTAAATAAACGCCGTCTTCCCTGCTGTCCGGTGCAAAATTATGGATATAGAATTCCCTGTGATAAGTTTTCCCGCTATCCGGTATGTATCTCCAATGCCAATCATGCTCATACGGTTTCTCATATAATGAAATCATCAGTCTGTTATATCTGATTTTGTTAAAATCATTCAAAAGGCATGACGGCTCTCCAAGCGCAGTATAGAGGCTGTTCCACGGCACGGTATTTACAATATATTTTGCTTCGAATTCTTGATTGACAATCCAGTGATCTTTCTGATGTTCCAGACTTGCCGCACGGGTATTCAAACAGATATACTCCGATTCGTCCTCAGCCAAAGCATCCACGATTCTCTGGAATCCCCCTCGAACCGGATAATAAAAGTGTATATGCGCTGGAAATTTATTCACATCCGCTTCCCGCTGCAGGCTGTACTTTAATACTTCCTCAACATGAACCTGAGGTATTTTATAAAGCCAATCGCAATCCATTTGTGAAAGCTTAATCCCCCACAATTTCTCATTATAGGGAACCATATAATTGTCACAGATTTCATCTCCCAGCTTCCACCGCACCCATTCTTCATAATTTTTAGGTTCCGGCCGACCCTGTGCTTCTCCGTTCCTGACAACGGATATCAGATATCGGATCTGCCTCTCTAATGGCAGCTGCCAGAGATTGGACTCAACCGGGTAATCGATTGTCGATCCTTCCAGTTCAATTTTTGATACCCTATTATAATATTTAAATTCTTTTTCAGGCAGATGAGAAAATACATACTCAAAAACTTCCGGAAATTTGGTATGGAAAAAATGGCCGCCGCCAATATCAAGCTGGTGTCCGTTTATATTTTCTGACTTACACAACCCCCCCGGTTTCTCATCAGCTTCCAACACAAGAACATTAGAAATCCCTGCCTCCCTGAATTTTTTGCAAAGCGTAAGTCCTGTTACGCCTGCTCCTATTATGATATATTCATACATATCAATTACCCTTCTTTTTCATCATCATACGTATTAGCTTGGCTCCTGATAACGCCGTTTGGACAGTTCCCTGCCCGCTTCTATCATAAACGCTGTTTCCTGCGATACGCTGTCATTTTAGGCACAAAAAATCCCGTCACAATATAAAATGAACCATTTCATACTTATAACGGGATTTTCCTTATTTTTATATTCAGTTGTCATCTTATGCTGACGCGCATTCGTTCTGTGCTGTTATGCTTCGCTGGCAAACATATCATAATAATGCTCCGCTTTCTCCGCCGTGAGCTTGAAGTATCTCTGCAGCTTGTCAATGATGCGTTCCCTTGATACCTGTTCCGCAATTCCGTCAAGCACCAAAACACGTATTCCCTCTTCTCTGCCTTCTACTCGGCCTTCTTCCCGGCCTTCTTCCCGGCCTTCTACTCGACCTTCTTCTCTTCCTTCCATCTTTCCGTCATTATATACGCATTGCCCCAGTCCTGTCACTTCCGACGCCTCCTTCCACAGCTCCTCCGTTTCCGAGAAGTCAATATATTCCGACACAGTTTTAATAAAGTCTGCCTTATGGGGATACATTACCGTATTCAAAAAATGCAGCAGATCGTAATTTTCTTCCCCTTTTTCACCATTATACACGATATTGCCAAGTTTGATAACCACCAAAGTCATTAAATCATAATTTTCTTTCGGCGTTTCTTTCCGGCTTGTGTTCTGGGTGTTGACTGTCTCGTAAACGGATATGCTGTATTGCTCGTTTTCCGGGATGTTATCCCTGCATATCCAGATGCTGTAGCATTTCTCCAGCTGCCCATAGTCGGTCTGCTCCGTCACAAGCGAAAGCTGCGACGAAAGCCTCCTGGCCAGATAATACATGCCCCTCTTCTCAACAGGATACGGCAGCGAGTACTCTTTCTGCGGCTCCACGTCTATGTGCAGCTTCACGATAATACTCGATTTTGTCAGTTCCGGATTCAGCGCCCTGAAAATGAGGTCAAACTGGGTTGCCTTTTCATTGAGCAGCTTATACTCTGTGTTGTCACCCGTTATGGCAGTATTTGTCCTGCCTGGGGACACCTCCGTATCTTCACTGATCGAGTCAGCTTCTATGAAACCCATGATCTCCTTCTTGGAATATCTCTTATATTCCCTCACTGTTCCTTGCAGAATGACCGAAAGCACTTCCTTGCTGTGCAAAAGAAGCTTGCTCTGGGTGTCCAGCCCCTTCATGTTTTCTGTGAGCTGGAATGAACTTAGTGTTTCCATGCTTCCTTTCAGTGTATCCATATAGCCTCCGTTTCGAATGTATGTTTATATGTATTTTACATTTGGAACATATGTTTGTCAATGCATACATGGAATTTTTAAAGTTTTTTAAGATTCTTTTATCCAGCCATCACCGTTTAAGTATGAAATTTTCAATGTGCATATCAGCTGTTATGTTCCTAACATCATACGTATTAGCTTGGCCCCCGCCTCCGCGCAAAAAGCATTCCCCATGCCTTCTGCGCAGTTCGCTCCGCATAAAGCCGCGGTCCTGGCGTACAAGCAGAGCCTCGAAAGCTCCTGATAACGCCGTCTGGAC
>CANQDS010000051.1 GCA_947593655.1 uncultured Lachnospiraceae bacterium
TTTTGACGATCCGATCTTATGTGCGCAGTTTCTGCGCGGATATGTCAATATTCCCCTGCTGCGCAATGTACGGCCGGAGGATATCGAGGATGAAACGGAACGCTTTGTCCACCTGTTCACGGAAGAACGCGATTCGGACGTGGTAAAACGGATCCGGCTCCGGGAAGAAAAAACCCCGTGCTATCTGGTTTCCCTTATTGAACACAAAACATATGTGGATTATAATGTAACCATGCAGATATTCCGTTATATGGCATTCATATGGGAGGACTATGAGAAGGAACAGGAGCGCAGGCAGCATGGGATCAGCCGGACAAAGGATTTCCGGTATCCGCCGGTTCTGCCGATCGTGTATTATGAAGGTTCCGGACAATGGAGCGCTCCGGCCAGTCTCCACGGGAGGATTTTCCTAAGCGATACGCTCGGGGAATATATACCGGACTACCGATGCCTGATGGTGCAGATTAACGAGTATACAAACGGGATGCTCATGGAGAAAGAAGATGAGCTTTCGCTTGTGATGATGCTGAATAAGCTGCACGGAACTGAGGACTTTGCAGTCCTGCAGGACGAAGTGCCGCCGGAATACCTTGAAAAAGTGACGGCGCAGACGCCGGAATATCTGCTTGGAATCATCGGACAGATTGTTGAAATCCTGCTTGCAAAGCTGCATGTGCCCCAGGAAGAGGCACAGGCTTTTGCAGACCGGGTAAAGGAGCGTAAAGTGGGAGAATTGTTTGCAAATTTTAAGGGCTATGATGTTCCGGAAACAAGGCGGATTGCAAGAAATGAAGGCCGGGAAGAGGGACGGAAAGCAGGGCGGAAAGAGGGGCTGGCCGCGCTGGTGCGGACTTTAAAAAATCTGCTTCCTGATTTTGAAAATGTTTACCATGCGGTCGTCCAGAATGAAGAATATGCGGAGTGTACGCGGGAAGAGGTTATGAAATACTACTACGGCTAAATGCTGTGCGGAGTTTCAAGTGTTTTTTCTTTCTGATTTTCCCATCTGGTAGATGAATTGTAACATATTTACATTATTATAAAGAAGATACAAGTGCGCAGATCCTGCGCACTTTTTGTATTTTATCAGGCCAAAGCCGCAAATATTATTAAGCCAAAGGAGGAATTCATACAACATGCTGCAGCCGAATATCGACCTTCACGGAATGAACGTGCTGATCACCGGTTCGTCCGGTTTTATCGGTGCCAATCTCGTGATGGAGCTGTTAAAAACAATGGAAAACATCCATATCATCGGAATGGACAATATGAACGATTACTATGATGTGGAACTGAAAGAATATCGTCTGAAACAGATCATCCGCCTAGCGGATCAGGTTTCAGGCGATTTTATTTTTGTGAAAGGAAATATTGCGGACAAGGAAACCGTAAATACGCTTTTCCAGAAATACCGGCCGGAAATTGTGGTAAATCTGGCGGCGCAGGCGGGTGTGCGCTACAGCATTGAGAATCCGGACGCCTATATCGAGTCTAATCTGATCGGATTTTACAACATTCTGGAAGCCTGCCGCCGCAGCTGCGGCGACAGCGGAGACGGCCGGGGCGTCCGCCATCTGGTTTATGCGAGCTCTTCTTCGGTATATGGGGACAATCAGAAAATTCCGTATTCCGTGCAGGATCGGACGGACTGTCCGGTATCGCTGTATGCGGCGACGAAAAAATCAAATGAACTGCTTGCGTATGCCTATTCGAAACTTTATCAGATCCCGGCTACGGGACTTCGATTTTTTACGGTATACGGCCCGGCGGGAAGGCCGGATATGGCCTATTTCGGTTTTACCAATCGGCTGATCCGCAATGAAAAGATCCGTATTTTTAACTATGGAAACTGTAAACGGGATTTCACTTATATAGATGACATTGTGGCGGGGATCAAAGCGGTCATGCAGCACGCGCCGTCTGCGGCAGACGGTGCAGATGCTCCGGGCGCACGCCACAAAGTTTACAACATCGGAAACAGCAGTCCGGAGAACCTGCTGGATTTTGTAACAATCCTTCAGGAAGAGCTGATCCGGGCGGGCGTGCTGCCGGAAGATTATGACTTTGAGAGCCATAAGGAGCTGGTGGCGATGCAGCCGGGGGATGTGGAAGTTACGTTTGCGGATACGGCGGAACTGGAAAGGGATTTCGGTTTTTGCCCGCATACAGCATTGAGAACCGGCCTGCGGGCTTTTGCAGAGTGGTATCGCAGCTTTTATTTCAATCAGATCAGGGAGTAACAGGAGGACGGAAAAATGGAAAAATTAAAGATTGCAGTAGCGGGAACCGGATACGTCGGGCTTTCCATGGCGGTTCTGCTGGCGCAGCACAACCGGGTGACTGCGGTGGATATTGATGAAAGGAAAGTCGCTCTGGTGAATGCAAAAAAATCGCCGATTCAGGACGAGTATATCGAGAAATATCTTGCGGAAAAGGAACTGGACCTGACGGCAACGCTGGATGCCGAAGCGGCGTATGCAGATGCGGATTTTGTCGTGATCGCGGCTCCGACCAATTATGACAGCAAAAAGAATTATTTTGACACTTCGGCGGTGGAAACCGTGGTAAAACTGGTTATGGAAAGCAATTCGGATGCGGTCATGGTGATCAAATCCACGATCCCGGTCGGGTATACGAACCAGCTGCGGGAAAAGACAGGCAGCCGCAATCTTTTGTTCAGTCCGGAGTTTTTGCGGGAATCGCGGGCATTGTATGACAATCTGTATCCAAGCCGCATCATTGTGGGAACGGATCTTAAAGATGAGAGGTTGCTGGAAAAAGCGCATATTTTTGCCGGGCTGCTTCAGGAAGGGGCTGTCAAACAGGAAATCCCGACGCTTTTTATGGGATTTACCGAAGCAGAGGCGGTAAAACTGTTTGCCAATACTTATCTGGCGCTGCGCGTTTCCTATTTTAATGAACTGGATACCTATGCGGAGTTAAAAGGGCTGGATACGCAGTCGGTGATCGACGGCGTGTGTCTGGATCCGAGGATCGGAACGCATTATAACAATCCGTCGTTTGGCTACGGCGGCTACTGCCTGCCGAAAGATACGAAGCAGCTGCTCGCGAATTATGCGGATGTGCCGGAAAACCTGATCCAGGCGATCGTGGAGAGCAACCGCACGCGGAAAGATTTTATCGCAGAACGCGTTTTGGAGCTGGCCGGGGCGTATGGGGCAAACAGCAGTTTTGATATCCAAAAGGAACATCCGGTGGTGATCGGCATGTACCGCCTGACGATGAAAAGCAATTCTGATAATTTCCGCCAGAGCAGCATCCAGGGCGTGATGAAGCGCATTAAGGCGAAGGGCGCGACCGTCCTGATCTATGAGCCGTCGCTTCCGGACGGGACGACTTTTTTCGGGAGCCGGATCGAAAACGATCTGGAGCAATTCAAGGCGTCCTGCGATGCGATCGTGGCAAACCGCTACGATGCCTGTCTGGATGATGTGGCGGAGAAAGTCTATACGCGGGATCTGTTTCATCGGGATTGACAACCATCCACAATCTCAAAATACTCATCAATCTCCCCTCCGCAGCCTGTGGAACAGCCGCTGCGGCAGGGCGAATCCGAAGATGATGCCGAATACGATCGCGCCCGCGATCTCGAAGGTCTCAAGTCCTTTTACGGCAAGCTGGTAGCGGTCGCCGATAAACAGATAATAAGTGGTGTAATAGAGCCCGGCGCCCGGCACGAGCGAAAAGATGCCGGTCAGAAGATAGACGGTGACCGGATTCTGGCGGATCACCGCAAAACAGCGCGCAAGGATCGTAAGGGCGGCAGTTGCCGCCATAGAAGCGAGGACTTTGCTGACGCCGTCCTGTACCAGCGCTTCATAGACCAGCCAGCCGAGCGCACCGGTGCAGCCGCAGAACGGCAGTTCTTTTTTCGGTGCGGAGAACAGAACGGCAAAACAGATCGTTGCGCCGAATGAGATCAAAGTTTCTATCAGGATCATAATCGTATTACGCCTCCTCCCAGATAACGGATCAGCAGGATCGAAAGACATACGCCGACGGAGATGCAGAGCGCCGTCAAAAGCGCATCAATTAAATGGATCGTGCCGGACAAATAATCGCCGTTGTAAAAATCGCGGATTGAAGTGGTCAGGGCGATTCCCGGAAACAGCTGCATGATCGCGCCAATGATGATCTTGTCCGGATGAAGCGCCAGCCCGGTTCCGATCACAAGGCTGCTCATCAGAGCCGCGGACGCGCTGCAGATGACATTTGTTAGGGATTTGGAAGTTTTCTGCCGCGTAAGGAATAAAAGCAGGGCACGCTCCAGCATACCGATCGGCACGGTCACCAGGCAGTCGGTGAGATTTCCGCCGAACAGATAACAGAATCCCGCGCTGCCGAGCCCGCAGCAGAGAAGGATCAGCCAGAGCGGATAAGGCGTTTCTTTCACGCACTCCTCCAGACGTTTGCGGGCCTGGGCCGGCGAGCATACTTCCGAGCAGATATCGCGCGTCAGCTGGTTGATCGAAGCGATCCGTCCGAGATTGACGTCTCCGAACGGAACCTGCCGGACCATGCTGCAGGCATCGCTGCTGCCTTCGTTCGCGCTTGCAAAAATGCCGTTGGATAAAACATAAACATCAAATTGTTCAATCTGGTATGCTTCCAGAATCCGTTTCAACG
This sequence comes from uncultured Lachnospiraceae bacterium, assembly GCA_947593655.1. Taxonomy (GTDB): domain Bacteria; phylum Bacillota; class Clostridia; order Lachnospirales; family Lachnospiraceae; genus Roseburia. The sequence continues at coordinate 4,648 of CANQDS010000051.1, forward strand.
TATCTTCCGTCCGGTAGATTTCCGCGCCGTTACGGAGCATCATTTCGCCGATCTCTACGGCAAGCGTCAATACTTCCCTTGTATACGCCATAAAAAGTTACCCCTCTGCTCTGATTTTTTACGTTATGCCTCTTGAAGTATTATTATACACGTTTCTCTTTCAATTGCATCTTATATTTTTCAGAAAAATGCGCATACTAGCCTTGAAAACAGAGTAAAACCGCAGGAAAGGGGCAAAAACGATGAAAAACAGGGAAAATATGTGTGCAAAAGGTTACCGGATCTTCCTGCTGATCCTGCTTCTTCTGGTATTGAGCGGAGGGATCTGGTACTGTTACCGCGTATCGCAGGGGCAGGGCGCGCCGGAAGAAGGAACGCTCGTGCAGAAGATGCTGGATACATCGGAAGAAGGAATGTCCGTGCAGAAGATGCTGGATACGCCTGAAGAAGGAATGTCTGTGCAGAAGATGCTGGATGCACCGGAAGCAGGATCGGAGCGTCCGTTGAACGTATGAAAGAAGAAACGATTTACGTCAAGGCCGATATGCACACGATCGTCTTTGACCGCAAAGTAACCATGAACGATATTTTAAAGATCGAGGGCGCGAACGAGGGACTGGTGCGTAAGATCAAGCAGATGAAGGTCTTTACGTTTCCGGATCCTTCCCTATTAAAAAAGAAGAAAAACCAGACCGAAGTCGTCTCCATTTTGAAACTGATCGAGCTGATCCATCAGGAATTTCCGAATGCAGAGGTGATAAGTTACGGGGAACAGGATTTTATCGTAGAATATGCCGGTACGGCCGAACGCCCGAAGTGGCTGGAAATGCTGAAACTGACGATCTTGTGCATCGTGATCTTTTTCGGGGCGGCGTTTACCATCATGGCGTTTAACAACGATATTTCGGTCAACAACGTATTTATCCGTCTGTACGCGCAGGTCGTCGGTGGAAACAAACCGGCGGTGACGGAACTGGAAATCTTTTACAGCATCGGGATCGCGATCGGGATTCTGGTATTTTTCAACCATGTCGGAAATAAGAAGATCACGACGGATCCGACGCCGATCCAGGTGGAAATGCGCAAATACGAAAAAGATATGAATATGACGATGATCGAAAACGCCGGCAGGAAAGGACACGATCAGGATGTTAGCTGAACATATTGCATTGGGGTTTTTAGGGCTGTTTGCGGGAATCGCCGTATCGGCGGGGACGTTTGCCTTTATTCTGGTCATAGGTGTCATTCCGCGGATGCTGCGGAAAGGAAATCTGGCAAAATATGTGATCACCGTGGAAAACGTGGTATTTCTCGGCGTTCTGGCGGGAGCGCTTCTGTCCCTGTTTTCCTGGACGGCGGATACGCCGTTTCCGGCCGCCGGGCATCTGATCCTTGCGCTTTACGGAATCTCGGCGGGAGTTTTTGTGGGCTGCATCGCCGTGGCGCTGGCGGAAATTCTGGACACGTTTCCGATCGTGTTCCGCCGGGCAAAGATCAAACGCGGGCTCTCCTGGGTGATGGTCGCGATGGCGCTGGGAAAAATGACAGGCGCTTTGTATTATTTTATCTGCGGGTACGCCGCGGGCGGCTGAGACCGCGCAGCCCGGCAGACCGTTAAAAAATTAAGAAAATCAAAGACCGACGGCCGTCCCCGGAAAGAAGAACAAGAGAAAGCAAAATCCCAGCGGCGGAAAAAGAAAGGAGAAGTCGCATGAAGAAAAAAGAAAAACTGCCGAAAGAGCAGCAGGCGCGCAACGACGCGTATAATGAATATGTGAAACAGGTGACGCCGACGCACAATTTATGGGCGAACATGGCAAAAGCGTTTGTGCTGGGCGGGGCGATATGCCTGCTCGGACAGGTCATCGTGAGCGCGGGGATGCAGCATTTCGGGCTGGACCAGAAAGATGCTTCAACATGGTGCAGCCTGATTTTGATTCTCTTAAGCGTAGTACTGACGGCGTTAAACGTCTATCCGTCCCTTGCGAACTGGGGCGGCGCGGGCGCGCTCGTGCCGATCACCGGCTTTGCGAACGGCGTATGTTCGTCCGCCGTGGAGTTTCAGAAGGAAGGACAGGTGTTCGGGATCGGCAGCCAGATCTTTAAGATCGCGGGGCCGGTGGTTCTCTACGGGATCTTTTCCAGCTGGGTGCTGGGCCTGATCTATTGGATATTAAAATTATTCGGCGTGGCGTAGCAACGGCGGGCTTTTGGCTTGCTGTACACGGGAGAACGGAAACAAGGAAAAACCGGTAGAATTGAATAGAAGAGCAGCAAAAAGGCACAGAAAGATACGATCTGTGCCTTTTTGCTATTTGACGGCTATTTTATTTTATGATATTATAAATTACAAATGCGTTTTTGCGTTATGAGGAGGGGATAAAAATGGCATTATTAGAGGATTTGAAAGCGCTGGGAGTCGATACGGACGAGGGTTTGGAGCGGTTAGGAGGCAATTCTTCTCTCTATGAGAGAATGCTGATCAAATTTCTGGATATGATCGAGAAATCTGCGGTACAGCCGGATTTCGACAACGACAATTACGAAGATGTGATCGAGAGAGCCCATGCGATCAAGGGCGTATCGGGGAACCTTTCCCTGACGCCGATCTATAAAACCTATACGGATGTGGTAGCGCTGCTGCGCGAAGGAAAGCCGGAGAAAGCGAAGGAAGAGCTGGCAAAGGTGCTTCCGGTGCAGGATGAGATCGTGGAATGCATCCGGAAATATCTGTAAGGAGCAGACAAAAGGCTGCGTCTGCGGGAGTAATGGAATGGTGGAGAAGTCAATGGATAAAGAGAAGGATAAGACAATATTAATCGTGGATGATATTGAGATCAACCGCACGATCCTGGCTGCGATCTTCTGCGAAGAATACAATACCGTGGAAGCGGAGAACGGGCAGCAGGCGATCAATCTGCTGCACAGCGGGAGGAAGTTTTCCGCGGTGCTTCTGGATCTTCTGATGCCGGAAGTCAACGGGATCGGCGTGCTGACGGACATGAATAAGAGCGGAACGATCGAGAACGTGCCGGTCTTTCTGATCACGGCGGCGGACAGCCAGGAGATGCTTCTGGAAGGGTATAATCTGGGCGCGATCGATGTGATCACGAAGCCGTTTTTGTCGCAGTTTTTAAAATGCCGCGTGAACAATGTGGTGGAACTGTATGCGCACCGGAACGATCTGGAGCGTATCGTGGCGGAACAGGTGGAGCGTTTGAACCACATCAACCGTTCGGTCGTTGAGACGCTTGCGACGCTGATCGAGTTCCGGGACTGCGAATCCGGCCAGCATGTCAAGCGCATCTGCGAACTGACGCGGATTTTGATGACGGAAGTCAGCAACGATTATCCGGAATACCATCTGCAGCCGGACGAGATCGAGAATATCGTGACTTCTTCGATCCTCCATGACATCGGCAAGATCGCGATCCCGGACAACATTTTGAACAAGCCGGGGCGGCTGACGCCGGAGGAATTTGAGATCATGAAGCAGCATACGGTCCGCGGCTGCGAATTGCTGCAGGATATCCCGGATATCATCGATGCCGGGATCTACAATTACAGCTACGATATCTGCCGCCACCATCATGAGCGCTGGGACGGGAAAGGATACCCGGACGGTTTGAGCGGGGACGACATCTCCATCTGGGCGCAGGTCGTATCGGTGGCGGATGTTTACGATGCGCTGACTTCGGAACGCGTCTATAAGAAAGCGTTCTCTCCGGAGAAAGCGGTGGATATGATCTTTAACGGCGAATGCGGGACGTTTAACCCGAAAGTGCTTTTTGCCTTTAAAAAGTCGTTAGGAAGGATTCAGAGCGGAAAGTGACCGGAAACGGCCGCCGCCTGCAGTTTGCGGAAACGGGAGAAGCAGCATGAACGTGAAAGGGAATGAAGTAAAAAAGCATGATAAGAAGATTCTGGTCGTGGATGATTCGGAGATCGACCGCCAGGTCTTAAGATCGGTTCTGGGGGAAGATTTTGACATGATCGAAACCGATAACGGTTACAAAGCCCTGGAATACATCATGAAGGACAAGGAGAATCTGGATGCCATTCTTCTGGATGTTTCCATGCCGGTGATCGACGGCTTCGGCGTGCTGAAGCTTCTGCGGGAGAAGAAAGTCGATACGATACCGGTGTTTATGATCACGGCGGAAGCGACCAAGGACAGCGTGGAGAAAGCGGCAAAGTACAAGGTATCGGAATTTATCCGCAAGCCGTTTGACCGGGAGGAGATCTTAAAGCGCCTGCATTCGAAGCTCGGCGTGCTTTCCACGCCGAAGCTGACGGAGGAGGATATGGCGGAAACGAGGAGGTTCATCGCGGATCTGGAAGCGATCTACGACCGGCATCTGCGGCATATCGGAGAGGACAACTCCCACTGTGTCCGCATGGTCGATCTGATGAAGATCCTGCTGGGGAAACTGACGATCAATGTCAAGGGCGAGAAACTGGAACGCGACCAGATCGAGATCATCAGCAAGGCGGCGTATTTCTGCGATATCGGCAATATGGTGACGCCGAATCTGCCGGGCTTCCGCAAGATCAAGAACGACGACGACGGTTCCGATGCCTACCAGAACCACACGACAAACGGAGCGGCTCTGGTGCGGCTGAATTTTTCGGAGAAGTGCCGTTATTTTGTACAGGTCTGCGCGGATATGTGCAGCCATCATCATGAGCGGTACGACGGAACCGGGTATCCGCACCGGATCGCGGGCAGCAACAATTCGGTCTACGCGCAGATGTGCGGGCTGGTGGATCGTTTTGATACGATGTTTTTTAAATACCGGGAGCACAACGAGCTGCAGTTCAGCTTTGTATTCGGTGAGATGGCGCAGGATGCCGGCGCGGTCAGCCAGGACGTTTTAAAGCTCCTCGAAGACAGCAAGTTCAATATTGTGATGTATTATAACGCTCGGAAATAGAGGCGAATCATGGATAGTAAAAAGAAGAGTTTTTTCTGGAAAAGTTTTTTTGGAGCCGTTTTTGTCTGTGTTTTTGCGTTCAGTCTTCTTACTGTTTTTATCGCAAACAAGACGCAGGTCACTCTGGAAGAAGTCAATGAAAACTATATGGCGGAAATGAATGCGCAGATCCAGCAGAAGTTCAGTTCGATCGTGGATCTGCGTCTGCGTACGTTAGACGGGATCATTTCCCGTGTGCCTGGGAGTGAGGAAAACAGTGAGCAGGAGACGCTTAAGGAACTGCAAGATGAAGCGGAAGTACGCGGGTTTCCGAGCATGGGGCTGATGTCCCCGGAGGGAAATATCGAAGTCTTTTCCGGGCCGGGGCTCTATGCCGTTAATTTTGCGGAACCGGTCAGTTCTCTGGAGACGGACGGTCAGATCGTGGTGCAGGGAACGAACGCTTCCGGGGAGAAGGTTCTGATCCTCGGCCGTGCCGCCGCTTATCCGATGAGGAACGGAAAGGAAAGCGCGGCATTGGTTGCGTCGGTTTCGACGGAATATCTGAATGATACGCTGTATGTCTACGAAGAAAGCACGGCGGTCTATTCCCATATCATCGACCGGAACGGAAACTTTACGATCCGCAGCGGGGAAGAATATGATGGAACCTATTTCGACCGGATGCTGAAAAACTACGACCGTTTCGGGGGAAAGCAGCCGGAGGATTACGTAGAAGGACTGAAAAGCGCGATGGAAGCGGGCGAAAATTACTACGCGGAGGCGCAGGTGAGGGGCGAGCGGCGTTATATCTATGCGTCCCCGCTTGTGGAGAATTCTGCTTGGTATCTGATCAGCGTGATGCCGGGCGGGCCTCTGGATACTTCCATCCGCCATCTGGACGATATGCGGACCTTTATGATCTTAGGGTGTGCGCTGATCGTCCTTCTGACGATGTTTGTGATCTTCCGTTTTTATTACCGGATCACGCAGCAGCAGATGGAGGCGCTGCAAAAGGCCAAGAAAGAGGCGGAGCGGGCGAATCAGGCAAAGAGCGAGTTCCTTTCGAGCATGAGCCACGACATCCGCACGCCGATGAACGGGATCATCGGAATGACGGATATCGCCATCCGCAATATCGAGGATCCGGAGCGTCTGCAGGACTGCCTCGGGAAGATCCGCCTTTCGAGCAAGCATCTTCTGGGGCTGATCAATGACGTTTTGGATATGTCGAAGATTGAGAGCGGCAAGATGACGTTAAACGTTGTTCTGGTGTCGCTGCGCAGCACGATGGATGATATCGTAAATATCATGCAGCCGCAGGTAAAGGCGAAAGCCCAGTCGTTTGATATTTTTGTAAGAGATATCCTTTCGGAAAATGTCCAGTGCGACAGCGTGCGCCTGAATCAGGTGCTGATCAATCTGGTTTCCAATGCGATGAAATTTACGCCGGAGGGCGGCAGGATCGAGATGCATCTGTATCAGGAGCCGTCTCCGGAAGGGGACGCGTTCGTGCGGACGCATTTTATCGTGCAGGATACCGGGATCGGAATGTCTGAAGAGTTTCAGGAGAAGATCTTTGAAAACTTCGCGCGGGAGGACCGCGAGGAGGTTGCGCATACGAGCGGCACCGGCCTCGGAATGCCGATTACGAAGAGCATCGTGGACTTAATGGGCGGGACGATCCGGCTGAAAAGCGAGAAGGGGAAAGGCACCCGGTTCCATATTACGCTCGATCTTAAGCGGGCGGCGGAAGAAGACCGGATCATGCAGCTACCGCCGTGGAAAGCCCTTGTTGTGGACGATAACGAGCTGCTCTGCACCAGCGCGGCTTCCAACTTAAAGGAGATCGGACTGGATGCGGAATGGACGATGTCCGGGCGCAGCGCGGTGGATATGGTGGAAAAACGCCACAAGGATTCCGAGGATTACCAGTTTGTGCTGGTTGACTGGAAGATGCCGGATATGGACGGCGTGGAGACGATCCGCGAGATTCGGAAGCGCATTGATACGGACCTTCCTGTTTTCCTGATCTCCGCCTACGACTGGAGCGATATCGAGGAAGAAGCCGGGGCATTGAATGTTGCAGGCTTTATTTCCAAGCCGCTCTTTAAATCGACGCTCTACGAGTGTCTGAAGAAATATGCAAAGGACGGAGAGGCGAAGGATTCGGCCCGGAAGGAAGAAGCCGTAGATTTCGCAGGAAAGCGCGTCCTCTTAGCGGAGGATATCGACCTGAACTGGGAAGTTGCCTATGAGATCCTTTCTGTGTTCAACCTGAATCTGGAACGCGCGGAGAACGGAAAGGAATGTCTGGAGATGTTCCAGGCTTCTGAACCGGGTTATTACGATGCGATTCTGATGGATCTGCGGATGCCGGTCATGAACGGTTATGACGCGTCTGTGGCGATCCGTGCGCTGGAACGGCCGGATAACGATATTCCGATCATCGCCATGACGGCGGACGCTTTTTCAAACGATGCGCAGCGCTGTCTGGAATACGGCATGAATGCGCATATCGCAAAACCGATCGATGTGAAGAACTGCCTTCTTGTTTTGAAGGAATACTTAAAATAAACCGTGGATTTTCATGATTGCAGCGGATGGCGGGACTGCCCTGCCATCCGCATTTCAAATTTTGCCTATGGAACTGCCAAGTGAATTTGTGGAACGAATGCAGCTGTTTCTGGGGGAGGAGCAGGACGCTTTTTTCCGGTGCTATGAGGGGGAAAGCGCAAAAGCGCTCCGTTTTAATCCATTGAAACCCGGACTGGATGAAGAAAAGCAGCTGCAGATCTTAAAAAAACTAAAGATCGCAGAGCAGGAACGCGTGTCGTGGGCAGACAATGCGTTTTATTTCGGAGCAGGCGCACAGCCGGGGAAGCATCCGTACCACGAGGCGGGGCTTTACTATATTCAGGAGCCGAGCGCGATGTCGGCGGCGGCTCTGCTTGCGCCCCGGCCGGGAGAGCGCGTGTTGGATCTGTGCGCAGCTCCGGGCGGAAAAACGACGCAGATGGCGTCCGCCATGCGGCAGTCCGGTCTTCTTGTCGCGAATGAGATCCATCCGGTCCGCGCGAAAGCGCTTTCTCAGAATATCGAACGAATGGGGATCCGTAATGTTGTCGTGACGAACGAAGAGAGCGGGCGGCTTGCCGCGCGGCTGGGAGCGTATTTCCATCGGATCCTGGTGGATGCGCCCTGTTCCGGGGAAGGGATGTTCCGGAAAAATCCGGACGCGGCTGCAGAGTGGAGCAAAGAACAGGTGCTCCTCTGTGCAAAGCGCCAGAAAGAGATCCTCGCCAACGCGGCGGAGATGCTCCTGCCGGGCGGAAAGCTGTTGTATTCGACCTGTACGTTTTCACGGGAGGAAAACGAGGATGTGATCGGCTGGTTTTTAGAGGAACATCCGGAATTTACGCTGGAAAAGTCCGTCCGATTGTGGCCGCACAAGGTAAGAGGAGAAGGGCATTTTGCGGCGCTCCTTGCGAGAAAAGGGGAACTGCCGCAGATTACAGGACTGCCCGCGCCAGAGAGCTCGGAAAGCGCCTTTTTGCGGAATTCGCCATGGGAGCGGGCGGGAGAGAAGCCGTCATGGAGAAAAGCGGAAAGTGCGCGGGTAGGAAGGGAACGCTCACGGAGAGAAGCGGAAAGCGCGCGGGCAGGAAGGGAACGCTCATGGAGAGAAGCGGAAAGCGCGCGGCCGGGAAAGGAACTTATGGCACTGTGCGGGGATTTTCTCTCACAGAATCTTACGAAAGAAGCCAAAGACCGGCTGATGGACGCTCCGTTTGCCCTGTTCGGGGAGCAGCTTTACCGGCTGCCCGAAGAAACGCCGCCGCTGGCGGGACTTCGCGTGCTGCGGCCGGGGCTGCATGTCGGGACGTTTAAGAAGAACCGCTTCGAACCGTCCCACGCGCTGGCGCTTTTCCTCGGGGAAGCGGACGTGAAAAACTGCGTCCGTCTTACGACGGAAGAAGAGCGGACCGCGGCCTACTACCGCGGAGAATCTCTTACGGTTCCGGCCGGGAAGGGCTGGCAGCTGGTATGCATTGACGGATATTCCGCCGGCTGGGGCAAGCTGTCCGGCACGGTGTTGAAAAATCATTATCCGAAAGGGCTTCGGAAAGGAGTATCGTATGGCGGAACGGCCGATCTTAAAGAATAAATGGTATCTGTATCTGACGGAATTTTTTGCGGGAATGTCCGTGATGGCGGCGGAGCTTGGTGCGAGCCGTCTGCTGGCGCCGTATTTCAGCTCTTCGCAGATCGTCTGGACGATCATTATCGGAACGATCATGATCGCGATGGCGCTGGGAAATATTTACGGCGGACGCACGGCGGACCGAAGCCCTGAGCCCGACCGGCTGTACAAACGGATCGCGGTTGCGGGCATCTGGCTTGCGGCGATCCCTGTCGCGGGAAAATATGTCATACTGGGAATCTCGGCTGTACTGATTTTCTCGGTAAACCAGAATTTTCTGATCTGGGCGGCGTTCGCCGCGTGTATGGTGATCTTTGTATTTCCGCTGTTTCTGCTTGGAACCGTAACGCCGTCGCTCGTGAAGTATACGGTGGACAGTCTGGACGACAACGGAAAAACGGTCGGGATGCTCAATGCGGCCAATACCATCGGAAGCATCATCGGAACATTCGTGCCGACTTTTGTTACGATCCCTTCGGTCGGAACGTCCGTGACGTTTCTGATCTTTGCCGGAATCCTGCTGCTTCTGGCGGCGGTTTATTTTGTGAGTTCCCGGACGAATCTGGTGCGGACCGGAATCGGAGGGGCGCTTTTTCTGGCCTGCTGCCTGACGGGGCGCTCGGACAGTTTTGCATTCTGGGAGGAAGATCTGGCTTACGAAGGGGAATCCGTGTATAATTATCTGCAGGTGAAAGAATCGGAGGAGTCCGTGGTTCTTTCCACGAATGTTTTATTCGGCGTGCAGTCCATTCTGATGAAAAACGGCGGGCTTACGGGCATGTATTATGATTATGCGCTGGCAGCGCCGTATATGGCGGGCGTCCGCGAGAAAGACCATCTGGATCTTCTGATCCTCGGCATGGGAACCGGGACTTACGCCGCCCAGTGCCGGAATTATTTTGACAATCTTTCGGTGGAGGGCGTGGAGATCGACGAGAAGATCACAGCGCTTTCCCGCACCTATTTCCGGCTGCCGGAGGATATCCCGGTAACGGCTTACGACGGGCGGGCGTTTTTGAACGCGGACGACAGGAAATACGATGTGATCATGGTGGACGCCTATCAGGATATCACGATCCCGTTCCAGATGTCGTCGGTGGAATTTTTTACGCTGGTGCGAAACCATTTGGCGGACGGCGGCGTGATGGTCGTAAACATGAATATGCGCGGCCAGAAGGAAGGCAATATCAACCAGTATCTGGCGGATACGATCTCTGCGGTTTTTTCGGAGGTCTATACGGTCGATGTGGCGGGTTCGACGAACCGGGAGCTGTTTGCGTCAAATGAAGGCGCTATGCTGGACGTGATGGAGCAGAATGTCCGTCTGGAGGATTCCGCAGAACTGGCGCAGATGATGGAACAGGTTGCCGTTTCTCTGGAAAAATACGAAGCGGGACCGTACCGGATGACCGACGATCAGGCACCGGTGGAACTGCTGGGAATGCAGGTGATCGATGATCTGATCGCGGATGAGGTCGCTTATTATAAGGATATTTATGAAGAAGAAGGCATACCGGGGCTGCTGGAACGGCTGCAGTAGCGCGGAATGATGCGGAAAAATGCAGAAAAATACAAAAATATAACGAAGCGAAAAGGGAGGATGGAAGATGAACGATTTTTTTCCGGAAGTAAAGGGAAGATTCGGCTTTGGCTGTATGCGCCTTAAGATGAACGGGGATGAAGTCGATTAAGAGGAGTTTTCCAGAATGACGGACGCTTTTCTGGAGGCGGGGTTTAATTATTTTGACACGGCGCACGGGTATATCGGCGAGAAAAGCGAAATTGCCATCCGGGAGTGTTTGACGAAGCGTTATCCGAGGGAGCGGTATGTGCTGGCGGATAAGCTGACGGATAATTATTTTAACAGCGAAGAGGACATCCGCCCGATGGTGGATACTCAGCTTGCCGCCTGCGGAGTGGAATATTTTGATTTTTACCTTATGCACGCGTTAAGCGCGGGAAATTACGGAAAATACCGGAAATGCCGGGCGTTTGAGACGGCGCAGCAACTGAAAGCGGAAGGGAAGATCCGCCATATTGGCTTCTCTTTCCATGATACGGCGGAGGTTTTAGAGCAGATCCTTTCGGAGCAGCCTGCGGTCGAGTTTGTCCAGCTGCAGTTTAACTATGCGGATTACGAAGATGCGAAGATCCAGAGCCGGCGCTGTTATGAAGTGTGCCAAAAATACCGGAAACCGGTTGTCGTTATGGAGCCGGTCAAAGGCGGTTCGCTTGCCAATCTGCCGAAACCGGCGCAGGAGGTCTTTGATGCGTTAGGCGGCAGCGGAAGCTATGCCGGATATGCCGTCCGGTTTGCTGCCGGTTTTGACGGGGTGATGATGGTGCTTTCCGGAATGGGGAGCATGGAGCAGATGCAGGAGAATATCCGCGTGATGAAGGAAGCAGCGCCGTTGTCGGAAAAGGAACAGGAAGCGGTCAAAGCGGTCAGCGCCATTTTACATAACCAGAACATGATCCCGTGTACCGCGTGCCGCTACTGCGTGGCCGGATGCCCGAAGAAGATCCCGATTCCGGAATTGTTCGCCTGTATGAACGCAAGGGAGCAGGACGCCGGAAAAGGCGGCGATTACGGTTACGCAAAAGCAGTCGAAGGCAGAGGAAAGGCGTCGGAGTGCATCCGCTGCGGAAAATGCGAAGCTGCCTGTCCGCAGCATCTGAAGATCCGGGAGCTTCTGGAGCGGACGGCGGAGATTTTTGAGGGATAGGGCAAGCCGAAATGTTGAATGTTGATTTAATTTAATGTTAATTTAATAGAAAAAAGAAAAGGAGCATAAACTTATGAAAAAGGTAGAAGACTATATCAGGAGCATTCCGGATTTTCCGGAGAAGGGAATTATTTTCCGCGACGTTACGAGTATTCTTCAGGACGCCGAGGGCCTGAAACTGGCGATCGATGAGCTGATCAGCCGTCTGGACGGCGTAGAGTTCGATGTGGTTGCGGGCACGGAATCGAGAGGATTCATTTTCGGAATGCCGATCGCGTATGCATTGGGCAAGCCGTTTGTCCCGATCCGCAAAGCGGGCAAGCTGCCGTGCGAGACGATCTCCGAAAACTATGATCTGGAGTACGGGACGGCGGCGATCGAGATCCATAAAGATGCGATCCAGCCGGGACAGAAGGTTGTGATCATCGACGATCTGATCGCCACCGGAGGCACGATCGAGGCGGCGATCCATCTGGTGGAGCGTCTGGACGGCGAAGTCGTGAAAGTGCTGTTCCTTCTGGAACTGGCCGGTCTGGAAGGACGCAAACGCCTTTCCGGCTACAACGTGGATTCCGTTGTGATCTACGAAGGAAAATAAAAACATAAAATAAGCGGATCCGGCGCATACTATTTCAAAAATACGGATGAAATCCGGTTTTGGGAAAAGGAGAGATAGTATGGATCAACAGATCGGAAGCGGGAGTCTCTGTTTTTCAGAGGCTCCTTTTATTGTAAGCAGCGCCTCCGTCGCCGGAAAAAAAGAGAGCGAAGGACCGCTGGGAAGCTGTTTTGACATGGTCGGGGCGGATGATAAATTCGGACAGGACACCTGGGAGGCTGCGGAAAGCAGCCTGCAGAAAGAAGCGCTGACGCTGGCGCTGGGAAAGGCGAAATGCCGGGCGGAAGAAATCCGCTTCCTGTTTGCGGGCGATCTGCTCGGTCAGAATATCGCATCTTCATTCGGGTTAAAAAGTTTTGAGATCCCGTTGTTCGGGCTGTACGGGGCGTGCTCGACCTGTGGGGAAGCGCTTTCGCTGGCCGCCATGTGCGTGGCCGCGGGATATGCCGACCGGGCGGCGGCAGTCACGTCCAGCCATTTTGCGAGCGCGGAGAAACAGTTTCGCTTTCCCCTGGAATATGCCAACCAGCGCCCCGTATCGGCTACCTGGACGGTTACCGGAAGCGGAGCCTTTGTACTTGCCGGGAAATCTTTGGAAGGAGAGCTTCCCGTAAAGCCGCTGGCAAGGATCACGGGCGTCACGCCCGGAAAGATCGTGGACTACGGCGTGAAGGACTCCATGAACATGGGGGCGGCTATGGCGCCTGCGGCCTGTGATCTGATCGCAAGGAATCTGCAGGATTTCGGCCGGAAGCCGGAGGATTACGACCGGATCGTGACCGGCGATCTGGGAAGCGTCGGACAGGAAATCCTGATCCGGCTTTTAAAGGAAAAAGGCTATGACATTTCGCGCCTGCATGAGGACTGCGGCATCCGGATCTACGACAAAAAGGCGCAGGGAACAGGCTCCGGCGGTTCCGGCTGCGGCTGTTCCGCCGTGACACTGAGCGCTTATTATTTAAAACTTCTGGAAAAGAAAGAACTGCGCAGAATCCTGTTCGTGCCGACCGGAGCGCTGCTTTCCCCGATCAGTTTTAACGAGGGGCAGAGCGTGCCGGGAATTGCGCACGGCGTTGTGATCGAAGCCTGCGAATAAACCAGAGTTCAGGCGTTCTGGAAACGAAGAATAATTAAATCGCGAATAAATAAAAGATCGTAAATCCCGAAAACTGCGGAAAAAGGCTGGAAAGTCCGGCAGGATGGGGTGTGAAATCAAAAAGGAGGTTCTGAAATGGAATATTGGAATGCTTTCTGGGTTGGAGGGCTGATCTGCGCGCTGGTGCAGATCCTGATGGAGAAAACGAAGCTGATGCCGGGGCGGATCATGGTGATTCTGGTCTGTCTGGGAGCGCTGCTGGGGGCGCTGCAGCTCTACGGACCGTTTTCCGAATGGGCGAAAGCCGGCGCGAACGTGCCGCTGCTGGGCTTCGGAAACCTGCTCTGGCAGGGCGTAAAAGAGATGGTGGACGAAAAAGGTTTTCTGGGGATTTTTCTGGGAGGCTTTCAGGCGTGCGCGGCCGGACTGTCGGCGGCTCTTGTTTTTTCCTATCTCGCATCTTTGGTCAGCGAGCCGAAAATGAAGAAGTAAGCATTGATTTTTGAGAGAAAACATGATATAATATCCGCATTTATCAGGCATAGAGTCTGGAACAGGAAAAAGGAAGTCGTGGCATGAATCATCGTGTAACATCTCAGGAGCAGATTTTGGAGCAGGCTATGAACCTTGCGGTCCGTGACGGGGTGGCCAGCGTCAGTATGCGGAAGCTGGCTGCAGCGTGCGGGATCGCGCTCGGCTCGGTCTACAATTATTATCCAAATAAGGAAGCGCTGATTACGGCAGTATCCGAGAAATTCTGGAACGGGATTCTGCTGGATCAGGAAAAATTATACCGGCGCGGGATGAGCTTTACGTTTTTTCTGGAGCAGTATTACAGTTATCTCTACGGAAGGCTTTCCCGCTATGACAAGAGCTGGTTGGAGGAGATCAACGGGCGCGCGCCGGAAAAGGCGGTGCTTGCCATGCTGCGCCGGGTGCTTTCGGAGGATCCGCGCGTGGACCGGGCGATCTGGAACATGGAATTGAGCGAGGATACGTTCTGTTCCTATGTGCTGATCAATCTTCTGGCGCTGCTCCGCGCGGGGGAAAACAACTGCCGGTTCTTTCTTTTTCTGCTGGAACATTTATTGTATAATGAATAAAAAAGATTTTTTGCGTCATACTAATCTCGAACGAAACAAAAAAGGAGATTAAGCATGATGAAAAAAATTCGTACTTTATTGACCGGCTGCCTGCTGGTCGGATGTCTCGGTCTGTTTACCGCATGTGGGAATGCGGATACCGGGGATAAAAACGGAACCGAGTCCACAACCACGGACGAGGGAACGCACAGCGACGCAAACACCAGCAATTCCGGCACCCACAGCGGGAAGGAAACCAACGACGCGGTCGACGACTTAAAGGACATGGGTGAAGACGCGGCTGACGATTTAAAGGATATGGGTGAAGACGCGGCTGACGACTTGAAAGATATGGGCGAGGGCGCGGTCGACGGGATCAAGGATGCCGGAGATGCGCTGATTGACGGCGTGGAAGATATGACCGGCACGAACGGGAACACAACAGGAAATCAGACGAATTCCCGCTAGGAAAGAAACACAGCAGGAAATCAGACGAATTCCCGCTAGGAAAGAAACACAGCAGGAAATCAGACGAATTCCCGCTGGGAAAGAAACACAACAGAAAATCAGACGGATTCCCGCTGGAACGGGAATCTGCATAGGCAAAAAAGAGGGCATCTCTCCGGCCGTATAAACGGCTTTCGGATATGCCCTTTTTGCACTTGCTGCAAAGTACGTGACTATGAAGCCGAGGGCTGAATCATAAATTTGTAACAGTTCAGCCTTCCGGCTTCACAGTTACAGAATCCGGTTGAATTTCTTTGGGAAATTTCCTATAATAGGGTAACAGCAAAAAAGGATCGAATGAAGAAAGGATTGGGAACATGAAGAGATTGGGATTTGGATTGATGCGGCTGCCGCAGAACGACCGGAACAACGCCGCGGACGTCAATGTGGAACTGGTGAAGAAAATGGTGGACCGGTTCATGGAAAAGGGTTTTACATATTTTGATACGGCGTGGATGTACAACGGTTTCGCCAGCGAGAACACGGCAAAGGAAGCGCTGGTGGACCGCTATCCGAGGGACAGCTTCACGCTGGCAACGAAGCTGCACGCGGGATTTTTCCATTCGCTGGAAGACCGCGACAAGGTTTTTTCGGCGCAGCTGGAGAAAACAGGGGCGGGATATTTTGACTACTATCTGCTCCACGGGATCGAAGCGGATATGTACCCGAAATATGAGAAATTCGACTGCTTTAACTGGATTCTGGATAAGAAAGAAAAAGGACTGGTCCGGCACGCGGGATTTTCTTATCACGATACGCCGGAGCTTTTGGACGAGATTTTGACGAAGCATCCGCAGATGGAGTTTGTGCAGCTGCAGATCAACTATCTGGACTGGGAAAGCCCGTGGATCCACTCCCGTGCCTGCTATGAGGTTGCGCAGAAGCACGGAAAACCGGTGATCGTGATGGAGCCGGTCAAGGGAGGGACGCTGGCGAAGCTTCCGCCGGAGGCGGCGCAGCTGTTTTTGGAGTACGATCCGAACAGGAGCCTTTCGAGCTGGGCGATCCGTTTTGCGGCAAGCCTGCCGGGCGTGATGATGGTGCTTTCCGGCATGTCGGATCTGGAGCAGATGGAAGATAACATCAGCTATATGGATGATTTTACACCGCTGACGGAGGAAGAGAAG
>CANQDS010000052.1 GCA_947593655.1 uncultured Lachnospiraceae bacterium
CCGCGCCGCTGCCTGTCCGCCTCTTATGCCCAAAAAGGAAAAAACGGTACGGGACAGCAGGATGCCGCTGACCATAGAACCGCACATGGCAAGCAGCACAAGAATCACAAGGATTGTCTGTGCGACACGATAAGGCGTATATTTCCCCTTAAATATACTGAGACTCCATTTCCGGTTCAAAAAATGGTGTAACACAAACAGGACAAACATTCCTGTGCCAAGCCATTCATGGACGGCTTCCCCAACGGCGGAATTGCTGGCGTACACCATGCTGTACGCCATAAGCAGCAGCAGGGTGACGGTCATGAGAATATCAACTATAATTTTCCATATTTGTTTCGATTTCATAATATCTGTTCTCCCGCCTGTACAATTCAACCTTCTTATTGCAATTCCAGTGAAGATAGAAAAACATAACGATCCCCGTTGCAAAAAGCTCCTCCACAATATATCGAAGGATTGCTTCTTTGCTCCGGGGACAGAATATTTTTCTTAAAGATACTTACCAAAAAATGGCAGAATATAGCAAAATGCCTCAGAAACAAAAGGCGCCATGTCGTACATGTCGAAATGGCCTGCCTCTGGAATCACATGCATCTCCTTATTTTCATGCGGTACGGCGTTGAACACATCCTCAGAGGATGGCTTTGACCATGCGTTTTCTGCGGAAATTACGCAATACGGCTTTGTCATGTCCTTCATGATGTTCGGCACATTATATTTCACCAGTTCCAGCTGACTCCATGCGACAACCTGATTGGACCAGCGGGGATGTGTGCCGCGAGAAGAATAGTAGTAGGCCGCCCCCTCGTCAAAAGCTCTGGGCATAAAATTCAGATACATCAAGTCACCCTCGCCTTTGTCATAGGCTTCTTTCGCCGCTACGACCTCTGCCTCTGGCTTAAAAAAGCCCATCATCGGAGAAGTAGAGATGTCTGCAATAGCGGGAACGATAGCGGTAATGGCTTTCAGCCTGGGCTCCTTTACACCGGCAACAGACATATATGATCCTGAGCCGCAGATGCCGAGCCCGCCGATTCTCTCCTTGTCCACATATGGCAGACTGCTAAGATAGTCCACCGCTCCCTCAATGTCGCTTTCCTTCACGTCAGGAAGCTCCTGTCCGCGCGGCATTCCCTCGCTCTCACCAAAATAAGCGCCGTCAAACACCAGCGTTACATACCCAGCCTCCGTAAGTCGTTTGGCGTAGACTGACTGCGCCTGCTCTTTTACGGAGAGCATCGACCCAGTCACCACAATCGCGGGATAGTTCTTGCTGAGATCAAACGCTTCCGGAATATAGAGAAGACCGGCCAAACGAAGATTCAGAGCTTTATTCATAAATACAACTTTTTGAGTGTCCATGTTTTTTCCTCCTCGTTCATTATTTGGGGTTATTCACACATTTTTTCTACACTTTCAATCCAATCGCTGACCTTTTGATCCGGAGTTTCCATATGAGCACCGCCCGAGGAATCAAACTGTATCTGCATTTCGCAGACCGACTTTGCTCCCTTGCAGGCCTTTTGCATATCCCTGATCACATGACCGGACCAGCCGCCGTTCGTCATAAACGGGATGACCGTTTTCCCCGTCCAGTCCTGACTATTCAGAAAAGTCAGAACAGCGGGAGCCATCGTGTACCACCATGTCGGCGTTCCAACGGCAATCACATCATAGTCGGAGATGGAATACGGGAGCGGTTCAATCTCTGGCTGAAAACCGCTCTCAACCTCCCGCTGTCCCTGATCAACAACATCCTGATGGCTGCCCGTATACGGCACAACCGTTTTGATCTCTGCAATATCCGCGCCCGTCGCTTTTTGCAGCCGTTCTGCAATATTTCTCGTGTTTCCGTTCGACCACGAGTAATAAACGATCAATAGCTTCTTCACACTAATCTCATCCTTCCATCCACTTCAATCCAGTTTTCCGTAGACTTCATCCGTCACGGCTTCGCACCACTCGGTACGGCATTCCTCACCGGGAACCTCCACCGCAAGATGCTGGAACCAGCAGTCCTTCGCCGCGCCGTGCCAGTGCTTTACATTTGCAGGGATGTTCACGACATCGCCTGGGTGAAGCTCCTGCGCCTCTTTTCCGTCCTCCTGATACCAGCCGCGGCCTGCAACGCAGAGTAACATTTGTCCGCCGCCGCTTTTCGCATGATGGATGTGCCAGTTGTTGCGGCAGCCGGGCTCAAAGGTCACGTTGAACACCGGCACCTGCGTGGTGGAAATGGGTGCAAGGTAGCTCTGCCCGATAAAATACTGCGCAAATGCATCGTTCTTCTGTCCGACAGGGAAAACGGAAAGATCTTTTGCCGGAGCGCCCTCCTCTTCGCCATAGACTTCCGCGATCAGTGGAAAAGCACTCCACGCTTTCGGCCAGCCGCAGTAAAAGGCAAGCTGGGTAACAATCTCCACCGCCTCCGTTCGGGTAACACCGTGTTCCTTTCCCAAGGCAAAGTGGCTTTTTAGCTGCGGGTAAAGCCCCGCCGAGAACAGTGCCGCAATGGTGATCATGCTTCTGTCTCTGGGCGAGAGCTTATCTTCTCTCGACCATACCTCTCCGAACAGTACGTCGTCATTCAGTTCTGCGAATTTGGGAGCGAGGCTGCCAAGCATATCGCGCCCCGCCGTTTGTTTCTTTGCCATAGTTATTCCTCCCCGCATTCATTTAAAACTTCCAGCAATTCTTCCTTCGTAAATTTCTTACAGCAGCCGCCGGTCAGCACTGTACTGTCCGCAACTGCTTTATAATCAGTGTCCTCTGCGATTCCCATTTCAGAAAAGGTTTCCGGCAGACCAACTTCTTTGATGAATGATGCCAGAGCGTCGATAAAAGCATTTGCCAGCTCTTCTTCCGATTTCCCGTCAGGATCAATGCCCCACACGTTTACTGCCAGCCTTGCAAACTGCGGCGCGACCTCCGGAAGCATATGACGGTAAAGAACGGGATGGATAACCGCCAGTCCCTGTCCATGATTGCAGTCGGTATAAGCGCCAAGCTGATGCTCTAACATATGCGCCTGAAAATCTGTGGCCTTTCCGATTTTTAAGATACCGTTTTCGCCCATCGCCGCCGCCCAGACAAGCTCGCTTCTTGCCCCGATGTCCTGCGGATTCTTTAATGTCGCCCGCAGATTGCGGATGATATTTCTCTGGCAGGCTTCGTTGATCTCGTCGGAAAGATTTGTTTCCCTCGGCGAACCCATATAAGTTTCCATACAATGGGACAGCGCATCAAAGGCTCCGGAAATGACCTGTTTCATCGGCATCGTCATCGTATAGGCCGGATCGAGGATCGCAAAATCATAAAACGCGCCCCACAACGGCCCTTTGACCTTCTTTTCCTCGTTCGTGATGACCGCGCCGTTGTTCATCTCCGCGCCGGTGCCAAACGCCGTTACCACAGCGCCCATCGGGATAAATTCTACGGGGCCGCCATGCTTTACGGTTTCCAGTTCCCATAGATCCTCGTCTGTCTTTGCCTGCGCCGAAATAACTTTACAGCAGTCAATGACGCTGCCGCCGCCTACAGCGAGAATCAAATCGATCCTGTTCTCACGAGCAAGCTGCGCGCCCTCCTGAACTTTAGCATAGGTGGGATTGGACATGATACCGGAAAATTCCGTAACATTTTTTCCGGCATCGGCAAGAAGCTTCATCAGTTCATCATAAATGCCGTTCTTTTTGATCGAACCGCCGCCATAGGCAAGCATCACGTTTTTTCCCGCTTTCGCAAGCTCCGCCGGCAGATTGTTCTCCGCCGCTTTTTCTCCAAAATAAACCGTTACGGGATAACGGTAGGTAAATGTATTCATGGTTGAAAACCTCCTTTACTTCGCAAAGCGTCCATGCAGCGCCTGAACAAATTTCGGATCAAAATGGTTGACGATCTCGCTGTGCCCGATGTCAAACGGTTCGATCGCTTTCATTTCTTCATCCGTCAGTGCAAAATCCCATATATTGAAGTTCTGCTCCATGCGTTCTTTATGAACCGACTTTGGTATTACCACAACACCCCGCTGCACGTTCCAGCGCAGAACTACCTGTGCGGCACTCTTGCCGTATTTTTGGCCGATCTGCGTCAAAACAGGATTGGTAAATATCCCATGCTTTCCTTCCGCAAACGGTCCCCACGCCTGCGGCTGCACTTCATATTCTTTCATAAGTGAAAGCGCGTCCGGCTGCTGGAAAAACGGATGCAGCTCTACCTGATTGACCATTGGAATAACATCCACCGTCTCACAAAAATCCGCCAAAACATGCGGATAAAAGTTGCATACACCGATGGCGCGGATACGCCCGTCCTTATAAAGTTCTTCGATCGCACGCCATGCGCCGTAGTAGTCGCCCATTGGCTGATGCAAAAGATAAAGATCGAGGTATTCCAGCCCCAGCTTCTGCAAGGAGCTTTCAAACGCTTTTTTCGCACCTTCATAGCTGGAATCCGACACCCACAGCTTGGTGGTAATAAATAAATCCTCCCGGCAGGCGCCGCTCTTTTTTATCGCCGCGCCGACTGCTTCCTCGTTTCCGTAGGATGCCGCCGTGTCGATCAGGCGATAACCCACGCTGATGGCGTCCAGAACCGCCTGCTCGCACTCTTTGGGATCGTGCATTTGAAAGACGCCGAAACCTTCCATCGGCATTTTCACTCCGTTGTTCAAAATCGTGTATTCCATGATCATTCATCCTCCCTTTGCCTTAGAGATCCGGCCCCAGTTCCATTGTCGCATACGCGGCAAGCATATCCGGCGTTGCCGTATAATACCGCTTGTTTTTGTTTACCCCGGCGATCTGCGCCATATCTTCGTCAGAAAGAACAAAATCAAAAATATCGAAGTTGTCGCGGATATGATCCGGATTCTTGGAGCCTGGTATTACGACATTGCCGCTCTGAATGTGCCAGCGCAGGATGATCTGTGCATTGGTCTTCCCATACTTTTTCGCAAGCTCTGTAAATACCGCTTCTTCCCGCAGGCTTTTATCGCCATGTCCCAGCGGATACCATGCCATAAGTCCCATACCTGTTTCGGAAAGGATCTTTTTCAATTCCGTCTGCGGATAGTACGGATGCGCTTCTACCTGAACCACCTGCGGTTTCAATTCCATCGTATTAATAGCCTCTTTCAAAAGCTCGTCCGGAAAATTGGAAAGACCGATGGCTTTGACCTTGCCTTCTTTTACCGCCTTTTCAATGTTCCGGTAACCCTCGCGCCAGTTATCGGTAGGCTGATGCAAAAACAGCAGATCGATGTAATCCGTGCCAAGACGGGCGAGTGTTTCGTCTACCGCCGTCTCTTTTTCATAGACCGTCGGCCAGAGTTTTGTCACAAGAAAAATTTCTTCTCTCGGCACGCCGCTCTTTTTGATGCCCCGTCCGGTGCCGCTCTCGTTCATATAACCGTTGGCTGTGTCGATCAGGCGCACGCCGCTTTTTAATGCACTCTCCACAGACGCTTCCGCCTCGGCAGGGGACATCATAAATACGCCGATCCCGGCCATAGGCATTTTGATTCCGTTGTTTAATGTAATGTATTCCATAAATAAATACCTCCTCGTTTTTTTGATAGGTTCATTTTAACTCATCGCTCTCGCCAGCGGAAGTCTCGATTCGTTCAGCAGTTCTTACCACAGGTTGGAACTTACACAGAAAACCTGCCACCGAAGGCTTTTCTGCATACTATGGCATAAAAATAAGTCATTCCCAAACATCCAATTCTCTGCCCTTATAGTAAAACTTCTTATCTTTCTCACCAATTTCACGAATCACTCTGCAAGGAACGCCAAAGGCTACTGTATTCGCTGGAATATCGTGTGTTACAACACTGCCAGCTCCGATCACAGAATTATCGCCAATGGTGATGCCCGGCATAATCTGACAACCGCAACCAATCCAGACATTTCTCCCAATATGAATGGGAAGGTTGTAAACATAGTGATGTTCTCGTAAAACAGGTAAAACAGGGTGTCCAGAAGTCGTAAAGACAACATTCGGTGAAATCATAGAATAATCACCAATAAAAATGTGTTCATCATCCACAAATGTGACATTGGAGTTGATGTAGATCCCCTTCCCTAAGTGAACATGCCTGCAGCCCCAATTTGCATTGAGAGGCGTTTCAACCGTGCAGTCTGTCCCGACCTCGGCAAACACTTCCCTCAATAGTTTTTGCCGAAGTTCCGTCTCCGTAGGAAAAGTGCGGTTATATTCCATCATCTTATCCTGATAGATATGCTGATCACCGAGCAGCGCAGGATCATCATAACGATATGGTAATCCCTGTTGTTTTCGTTCTAAATTATTCATATTTCCAATCCTCCAAACGAAACATTTGCCTATATTATATCACATAGATTTACAGAAAAATCCCCGCCTTGCCGCACAGCTTTACAGGCGGGTAAAACATTTCAAATCTCGTTATTTTAATTTCGCGCCGTCCTTAAAAGCGTTTCCCACTTTTTCTCCCAGACGGATATAGGCGGCCGCCGCAGGATCAAAGATGATCGCATCCAGCTTTTTGTAGTCCACATTGCCGTCCGTCAGAATGCTCTCATCCGCGCAGACATTGACGATCTTACCGATCACATTGCCGTCCTCGTTGCATTTCAAGAATTTGCATTCCAGTGTCAGCGGCAGCTCGTTGATGATCGGCGCGTTGACAAATTCGCTTTTCGTCGTGGTAAAACCTGCTTTTTCCATTTTATCCGGCTCCTCATTGGCGGAAACGATTCCCACATAATCACAAGGTACAACCGTTGCTGCAGTCGCGAAGCTTACCGTAAATGCTCCTGCCGCTTTAATGTTATCCGTAGTCTTGTGGGCGCTCAAGCACAGCATGACGGTATCGGCGCCGTATTGCCCGCCCCATGCCGCATTCATCAGATTCGGTTTCCCGTTTTCATCATAGGTGCCGATCATCAGCACCGGCTGTGGATATACCCACGGTTTTGTTCCAAAATTTTTTCTCATTTCTTTCCTCCTGTTTCTCATTTTATTATTTTTGCACCGCCGAATACGGCGGACATTTCCATATGATCAAGCGCATAGTCGATCTGAGCCAGTTCCTCCGGCGAAAGTGTGATTTCCGCTGCACCTGCGTTCTCACGAAGCCGTTCCGATTTACGTGTGCCGGGAATGGCAACAAGATTTTCGTGTTTGCAGAGCATCCATGATCTATTTTCCGAACAGCCAGCCCATGATCGTTTCATCATAAGCGAACAGTCCTCCGCCGCCATGCTGATTATTCATTCCTCTCTCCCGAAAATAGCTGTCCTCTTTGATGTCCAGCACCAAAATTTCCCTGATCTCCGATTCGTTGAGCCCCTGCTGTTCATACAGACGGTATAGGGTATCATAGGCGCGTCTGATCGGTTCGGAACCATAATATTCATCGTCCTCTCCCACAACAAGATACACCGGCGTCCGGCTCTCTGCCAACACTTCAAGATCGCCGTCCCATTGCGAAGAACAGTGCAGATACGCGGTAAACAGTTCGGGACGCTTGCCCATCACAAGAGACATGGTTTCTCCGCCGCCGGAATAACCGTTCGCATAAACTTTTGTACGGTCAATGTTATAGGCATCAAGGAAGTATTCCAGCAGGGCGATGGTCTGGTTTGCAGAGGTTTCTCTCCAATCGGAAAGCTGGGGAGCAACGACGATCATTTCCCCATTGTACTTCTGCGCTTCAAAGCCGTAGCTTTCCGCCTCCAGATTCCGTCCCACACCCTGAAAATACAGTCCTTCATATCCCGGAAGCGTGAAAAACAGCGCATAGGGGCGGCTGCCGTCGTAACTGTCGGGAATATAAACGTTGTAATGAATATCCCCATCCTCCGGCGAGTGATACACATTGTCGATCACAAATCCGCGATAGGTTTCGGTTCCGGCATCTATGGAATATTCCGCACCGGAACCGATCATAGTTCCAAGCCGGATACCCACTCTTTTACTTCTTCTTCCGAAACTCGTGACTGGAAACGCTGTCCCTCCAGCCATTCTCCGGTTCCGGCTGCGTCACGCAGCAGTTCTCCGCTCTCGCCCAAGCCGGAAGAGGATGAAGTACAGAACGGGATCACTGTCTTGCCTGTAAAGTCGTTCGAAGAAATAAACGTATCTACCGGCCATGCCGCAATGCCCCACCAGATAGGATAACCGATAAACACCGTATCGTATTCGTCCCAGTTGTCTGGAACGGCATTTGTGAGTTCCACAGCGCGCAGGGATTCATCGTCATGCTCGCGCGATACACGACTGTCCCGCTCCGTCCAGTCCAGATCGTCAGAGGTATAAGGCTCTGCCGGCACCAGTTCAAACAGTTCCCCGCCTGTGGCATCCGCGATATATCCGGCAACCGTTTCGGTATTGCCTGTAGCGGAAAAATACACCACCAGCGTTTTTCCGCCGGCTGTTCCGGTCGGCTCATCCGATACTCCGCCGGACTGCTCGGTCGGATCGGAACTGTTTTCCGACGCGCTCTTGTCTCCTGCAGTACCGTCCGAACTTTTCGCTTCCCCATTCTGACCGGAACAGGCCGCAAGGGAAAACATCATCATCACGCATAATAAAATTGCAAAAAACTTTTTCATGAGAAACATTCCTTTCTTTTTTTGATTGTAAAAATAACTGCAAATATTTTCGTATCTCTTACAGTATGAGATTGACGATCATTCCCGTAGCAAACGAGAACAGCATAACAAACGCGAGATACAGGAAAAACCGCTTCACTCCCAGCACGATTTTCAGTGCGCCCAGATTGGTAATTTTCGTGGAAGGACCGGTAAGCATAAACGCTGCCGCGCTTCCCATGCTCATTCCGGAATACAGCCACTCCCGTATCAGAGGGATCGTTCCGCCGCCGCAGGCATAAAGCGGAACTCCGATCGTGGCAGCCATCAGCACGCCAAAACCTTCATTTGCCTCTCCAAACAAAGCGGCAAATCGGTCTGCCGGAACATACCGCTGAAACAGCGCTGACAGCAGCACGCCCACAAGAAACCACAGGCCGGTGGCTTTGATATTTCTGCCAATGTTTTTGACAAGCCGCAGAAACATATTCGGATCCGTATCGTGATTGTGCGACCCGTCAAAGCCTGTAAAGTCGAAAAACGGCTTCTTCTTATAAAATATCCGTATGAGAATGCCTGCCATGCAGCCGCAGACAAAACAGGAAACGATCCGCACCGTCAAAGCGGCGCCCCCCAGCGCTGTGCTGTAAATAATCAGCTGGGGATTGAGCAGGATCGAACTCATCATAAATGCTGCCAGCCAGTCATCCCGGATGCCGCTTTTCGAAAAGGACGCCGCCAGAGGGATCGTTCCGTACATGCACAAAGGAGATGCTATGCCCAGAATACTTGCCGGAAGCACACCCAGGATTCCCAGTTTTTTATCTCCCAGACTGCGGAACAATCCGTGAATGCGGTCTTTAACAAACACAGAGACGACCGAGCCTAAGACAATACCAAGCGCATAATAGAGAGCGATCTGCAGAAGCTGCACGATAAAGTAATACCACACATAGACAAATTCACGCTGCAGCACTTCCCCGATTTGTTCCAAAGCCGATCCCCCCTTTCGTTTCTTCGTATTTTCAGACGATCCCGCACCATCTCACGATACCGGCAAAAGGCCGCTGCTGACTGCAAAGCATTTTTTAATCGTCTATGCTTTCCAGCCGATAGGTCCGGCTGCCAAGACCGATGGTCTCACCTGCCTCTAAAACATGTTCCGCATGCTGCCCTTCCATCCGGCGGATAAAGCTTTCGTTTCCCTCCGCTTCATAAATCAGATCGACACACGCCTGATCCAGCGCTACCGGATCGGTAGAAGCAAGAATACCGATGTCGTGGATATCCGGTTCGGCCGGGTTGCCGTCGCAGTCACAGTCGATCGAAAGACGGTTCATCACGTTGATAAAAAGAATATTGCCGTCCAGTGCGTCCACTACCGATTTTCCGGCGTCAGCCATAGATTCCAGAAAAGCATCCTGATTCCCGCCCCATGGGCTGGTGTGGCTTTTTCCAGCGGTATGGATCAGGCACTTTCCCTCCTGCGAACCAATGCCGATAGAGATATTTTTGATCGCTCCGCCAAATCCCGCCATCGCATGGCCTTTGAAATGAGACAGCACCAGAAAACCATCAAAATCGCCAAAGTGCGCACCCACATAATTTTCGGAAAGCTGTTGTCCGCCCTCCACCGGGAAGATCATGCTTTCGCCATCCTCGTCCATAATGAGAAAACCCTTTCCCAGATCGGTAAACCCGTGATCCTCCGCCACCTGATAATGCATAGCCGTCTCGGAACGCGAGCCTCCGTACGCGGTATTGCACTCCACAATAGTGCCGTCCACCTGTTCCACCAGCTCCCGGATAAGATCAGGATCTAAATAATTGCTGGCGGGCGGCTCGCCGGTAGAGAGTTTTACCGCAATATTGTCGCCGGTCAGCTCCACGCCCAGCGCCTCATAGACGTTCATCAGTCCCTCCGGAGAAATGTCTGTCGTCATGTAGACCACTGAAGCATCAGTAGCTGTACCGGTATCTATGCCGTTTTCTGTACTGCTTTCTCCGGCATCGGACGACTGTTCCGTAACCTTGTGGCTCGTCCGGTCTGTTCCGGAATTTCCCGCCGTGCCCAAACCGCCGATCCCGCAGGCCGTGAGGGAAAACAGCATAGCAGAGCTTAACAGCAGCGCGACTATTTTCTTCATGTCGTATGCTCCTTTCAAACTGTTTTGTTATTTTATTATAAAAAAACCGAGGCCTCCGGAGAAGTCTCGATTCGTTTATCTGTTATAACCACAGGTTACAACTTCTACCCCATGCTTAGAAGTGAAAATTTTATTCATGCAAGAGTTACCCCGTCAAACATACTTCCAATCGTCAAAGAGAAGCCAGCACTTTTTCCAATGCGGAAAGGAAACGGCTGACGACTT
Organism: uncultured Lachnospiraceae bacterium; assembly: GCA_947593655.1. GTDB lineage: Bacteria > Bacillota > Clostridia > Lachnospirales > Lachnospiraceae > Roseburia. The sequence continues at coordinate 10,952 of CANQDS010000052.1, forward strand.
TCGTTGGCTGTGGAGAATACAAAATCCCCACCGGCATAACATAATCCCACTCCACCGGTATTACTTTCATCAAAGGATGCACCATGCTCCAGCTTTTGATCACGACTAAAATATCCTGATTCTGTTCACACAGATTAAAAATGCCCACATCATACAGATCAAAATTCACAAGGTTAATCTTTGGATGGTGTTCCGTCAGGTCGTCCCGCAGATCATCCATGTGACGGCACCATCCCCGATGAATCATCATCAGATCCTGCCCGTACAGATCTTGCACCGAAAGCTTTTCCTTTCCCGAAAGCGGATGGGAGATCGGCACCGCACAACAGAGCGGTTCGTTTTTAATCAAAAGACCTCTGCAGTTTCTCTGCTCCATTAAAAGCTCATCCACAAAACCAGTTACCACATCAATATTCTGCCCCAGATTTTTCAGGATTTCCCTTGCATTGTCCGATGTATTTTCAAAAGGAGCCAGCTTAAAACTCACATCCGAACAATATTCATGGATCTTCGGCCACAGATCCATCAGCATCTGAGCCGGCATAATGGGAGAAGTTCCGATACGAATAACCTGTTCCTGCATCCGTTCTGCGCTTCTGGCGCGGGCAATTGCTTCCCTGCAGTATTCCGTAATATATTTCGCATCTTTATAAAGCGACTCGCCGGCTTTTGTCAGCGTGATCCCCCTATGGGTTCGATCAAACAGCCGTATTTCCAAATCGCTCTCCAGCAGATTGATCTGCTTGATCAGCGCGGTAGATGTAATATGCAGATCTTCTGCCGCCTTGTTAAAGCTGCCGGCCTCTGCCACACGAATAAATGATGTAAAATTGATATTATTGATATTCATGACAGTCCCGCCTCTTTTCCGTCCGATTTTACGATTTTTATTTCATCGTTCATGCACGAATTTACACTTTTTATCTGTTATAACCACAGATTACAGCTTCTGCCCTATGCTTAGAACTCCTATCATCATCATGCATTTCCCGATTATAAACACATTGTCATGTAAATTGGTATATACATTACATTATCCTCTTGCGACAAATCTTTTGTATATATAATATAACGTTCATTAACCTTAAGCTGATATTTTTTTATGAAGTAATCAAATGATTTGTGGCTTTTATATCCTGATGATTTGACTTCAATTGGAACAATTCTTTTCCCTTTTACAATCATAAAATCAACTTCATAGCGTTTTTCTGATTTATTATCTTCTGCTGTATACTTAAATTCGTGATAGTACAAATCATAATTCAATGCTCTTAACATCTGAGCAACCATATTTTCAAAAATATATCCCTGATTCACATCAATGTCATCAATTATGAGAGATTTGTATAATTTGTCCGGTGTTTCTTTTCTGCTCTGAAGCAAATATGTCACTAACAAACCTGTGTCGCCCATAAACATTTTAAAGGTTGTACGGTCTGCATATTGTTCAAATGTAACCTCTGGCTGCGTAACATTGTAGCAATTATTTGTAATCATTGACTGTTCTAAGAATTCCACAGCATTTGCACAATTTCTTGTTCTGGCAGACTCATCAATAACAGATAATTTAAATACACTATTATGATTTGAAAGCTGCTCCGGAATCGTCTTAAAAACAAGTCCTGCACGATCTTCATCATCTTTATCATGCTTTTCAAGATCCTTGATATAAAGATTGACGATATTTCTTTTAATCCTGTCGATTGATTTATAATCTTTTCCATCCACATATACACTCACAGCCTGCGGCATTCCTCCAACGGCAATATATGTCCTGAATGTCTGCATAATTTTACGATGTATGGTGTTACCAAGCGGTTTCCTCTTTTCAAAGGCATCTCTTATGGTATCTGCATAGATATGATTATTATTTGCCCAAAGAAACTCTTCAAAATCCATCGGAAACATTTTAATACTCTCTTCTTCCGATGGAATCAGTATATCTCGTACATTTTTTGTAATCGATATAAGCGAACCGGTTTCAATATAATCATATCTGCCATCTTTAACCAAGTGTTTAATGGCCTGCCTTGCCTTTGGACAAAACTGTACCTCGTCAAAAATAATCAATCCTTCCCTTTCAGGAAGCGTCTTTCCTACAAGAATAAATAAATTTCTAAAAAATGTATTTAAGTCGCCAATGTTGTCAAAGTTATTTTTTATATCATTACTTGCGGTTGAAAAATCTATTAAAATGTAATCTTTATATTCATTTTTTGCAAACTCTTCTACTACCGTACTCTTTCCAATACGCCTTGCACCTTCGATAAGGAGTGCTGATGTTCCATTCGCTTCTTCCTTCCAGGATAATATATCATTATAGATTTTACGTTGAAACATAATTAGCACCTCCAAGATTACTATAGCAAAGAAACGTTGAATTTTCAATGTTTTTTATATTATCATTGCCGAGTTTACGATTTTTATTCCATCGTTGATGCACGAATTTACACTTTTTATCTGTTACATGGTGCACGAGTTTACAATATGTTAAAACGCCAAAGCATAATGGCTAACACATGAAGGATTTGACTTTTTCTCCATCGGTATAGCCTTTGTCATAAAGCCGTTTCATATCTGACGGATCACGGGACAGCGTACTGACACCACAGGTGTCATCCGGCGCAACGATCAGCGCTTTTCCCTGTCTTGCATATTCCTGTGCCAGCGCAACTCCCTCATCGTATCGGTTCGCTCTCTGCCGCAGCTTTTCCGCAGCATTGGGATACCTTTTACGGATGCGGGCAGCCAGCTTCTCATCCTTTTCCGAGGTCCGCAGTATATTCTTCGGCTTCGTTAGCAATACGACGACACGATCGCATCCCAAAGCAAACGCTTTTTCCACCGGCACAGGATCGCCCAACGCCCCATCATAATAGGGCGTTCCCTGAATGAAGTATGGCTTGCAGACAAAAGGGATCGACGAGGACGCTTTAAATACGCTGTAATCATCCTGCCGAATATCTCTTTTATCAAAATATTTTGCCTCTCCGGTCACGGCGTTTGCCGCCACAACAATAAATTCCATCGGATTGTCTCTCAGTCCAGCGTAATTAAGGGGATTTTCACCGTCGTGATTGCTGAGTATGCCATAGACATAGTCCATATCAATAAAAGATCCTTTTCGTATGAAATTCCCCACACCGGCATACTGCTTTCTAAGACCGTATTCCGTATAAAAGGTAAAGTTGCGTCCCCTTTGACCGGCAATAAAGGAGGCAAGATTCGCACTCCCCGCCGATATGCCGATTCCAAGATCAAATCGAATATTCTGATCCAGACAGTAGTCCAGCACTCCGCAGGCATAAATCCCCCGGAATCCGCCTCCTACATCTATAATGCCGTTTTTCATAACACACCACCTTTACACTCGTTCATAAAAATTATGGCAATCCATATTTCTTCTCAATCTGTAAATACACAATTACCAAAGCAATCGTAATTACTACAACGCCAAAAATTACAGGTACGAAACCAGCCGAATTTTGCTCGAGAAACAACAGCGGTATTCCGCATATCTCGAAAAGTATCGCATAAACAAACCAAAGCGCCGCAACGGAATGGTTATATTTTTTCATATCTTTCACATCAGGAGCCTTTACCCCTGTGAAAAAACCAACAGGCTTTTTTGCTATCCATGCCGAAACGCCAATGCCAAAAAAGATAGCACTACACAAACTCCATACGACAAATCCTATTATCATGATCCCTCCATAAAATTTGCAATTTTCCTCACTAATATCCTATCACAATCACGCCCGTTTTTCTATCACAAATAAAAATGGGTTGTGCTTTCAAAATCAAATATTATCCAGAGACGCGACGTATGCATTAATTATTAAAATTCAAAAACTGATTATTGCAATATTTCAACCAAACAGTTTAGTGATGCCGCAATTTCCGCATTAAACTTCTTTTCATTATCATTTTTAGCATGAATATCTGCTATCTCTTGCATGACATTTATAATAATGTGCGCATCTTCTTTATTCGGCTTGTCTGCCTTCACATTATTTAACACTAATTGTACTGATTTTAAGTAAATGATAGCAATCGAATACCGACGTTCATCTACATCAAAATTATCCTTTATAAATTTAATTAAATATTCGGTTGATTTCAGTAGTTGTGAAACTGTTAAAATATCTTTTCCATTTGTAGCAAGGATTGTGTTTCCTTGCAATTTTCCATATGGAATTTCAAATAATTCTTTAATACCTAATTTTTCCATAACTCCCTGTACATTTTTTTGCATCATGAGTCCTCCAGCAAAATTATTATAACTATATGATACACTTTTTCATCCAATACGACATCACATATTCGATGAAAACGCAAAAAGGTTTCCGAGCACACCCCTGAAAGCCTTGATTTTACTGTAATTCTATTGATTACTAAATGATAGTATCAACCACGCTAGAATCAACCATTCTGCCGCCCTCACATTGCTACTGTGGGACAGTATATTTTGTGGTTTGGGGAAATTTTAGAAACATGACACCCCAACCTTGTCTTTTGATGTTATGCCATAACTCAGCAGCACTCATGTTTTGATTTGCTTCAGGAACCTTATACATTAACCTTCTTATACATCTTCCCTTTCGTGTTGCCTGTACTTACAATCATTCCTTGCTCTGTCATATCTTTAAGCAAAACTTTTATACGTGATTCCTTAACTCCAACGACATTTGCAAACTCTGATGCCTTATGCCATGTATCAGGCAGCATAGCGTTCAATATAGCCTCGTACTTTTCCTGTGTTTTTTTCGTCACTTTTTTTTCGCCACTTTTTTTCGCCGCTTTTTTTCCGCCACTTTTTTCCGCCACTTTTTTTACAAAAGAAAGCGTCAGCACTGTTCTATCCGGATCAAACCTTTCCTCAATGATCGGCTCCTCCCAGCCTTCATCTGCCCAGACATTGAAGATATTCGGCACACCGCTTCCAGCACGTTCTCCGATATTGATAAGATTAAACATCTTCATAAGCGCTTTGTTTCTAGGATCGGACTCACCGCCGAGGCGCATCTGCTTCGTGCCAGTTCTCACATAACCGGGATTTGCCAAGATCAGCTTGTCTTGCTCTTTCCTAATCACAACACCTCGCAAACCATGATAATCCGCATTAATCAGACAATTTGCCAATGCTTCTCTAAGAGCCTTGTGTACCGGTGTATCGTCTACCCGTTCGCCTCCAGACATTTTGAACGGCACCTTAATATCTTTGATAATTTTATTATAAACCCGAAAATAGAAGTCGCACACATTGCCAGACCATTCGCCAGAGCTAGACTGCAGCCTGTCACTCCACCGCGTAGTGGGATCTAATTCCTCTCTGTAATCCAAAAAATACTCAGGAAAATGTCTTACAATGTTGTACTCATCCCCAAACATCAGCATACCTGCTGCCGTAGGATGCAACTTTCCATCTTCACTAGAGATCGCTGCCGCGCCAATACTCCTCAAATATTCGTGATCGCTCAAACGTTCAAATGGGTGTCCCTCTTTTAAAGATCGGTGACTGTTACGATAACCATGAATGGTGTCATAATCTAAATCTTCCATGGGAGTATTGTCCAAAACTTCCATGTCCACCGTTCGCTCCGTCTGGTCACGAAGCATAGTTTTTACCTGTAATCGGGTACAATGATAGTCACCCTCATAATTTCGGCGAAATGTGCCGTTGAAAATATCATTGTTAATATATACCGGTTTCTGCTCCCGCTTTGCCATCGGCACATAGATTACCATGATGATATCTTTCTTATCGCCCACTTCATATGTCCGAACATCATCTTCTGACAACAAGTTGATGCTCACTTTCTTTGGGTTGTTGATCGTATCCCAGAAGTCCTTACAAAGTTTGGATGCATTCCGAAGTCCAGTAGACCTCCAACTGCCATCCTTTTCTTCTTTAACGCCCAGTATTATAACACCACCATAACAGTTAGCAAAAGCAGAATAAGTATCCCAAAGAGAAATCGGTAGACCTTCGCCTGCTTTCTTTACTTCTCTGCGATTATTTTCTCGATATGCATCAAATTTTGATAAATCAAATACTTCTTGCATTCTACCTCCTCTTTTTCCATTATCTGCATTATTTAAATAATTCTATATCTAATACATGTCTCAACAGTCTTATAGACCCTTTATATAATTTAGTTCATCATTGCACTACAAACTATTTCTAATAGCAAGCAGCTACACTTTATCTACATAGTTGTAATTCATCGAAGTATTATTCCGAAATCCTTAACAACTCAACAATTGCTTTCGCCAGTTTGTGTTCAACTTTCTCCGCAGATTGCTCACATATCTCTCTATACAAATTCGCTATAACATATTTATTTTCTGTATTTTCAGCGAAATTAATTATTTGATTTTTCTGCGAAATAAATTTACAATCTGTTGCCTGAATGCAAGAATCATCTCCTCGTAACATCGAAGTTTCCGCTCCATCTACAAATGAATATTTTTCTACCAATGATTTCAATTTATTATCTTCGCACTTGCGAATCGCTTTCATTACAGCTTCATAATAACATCTGGGATTCAAACAATCTTCTATTTCAGTTTGGTTATATATATTAGGGGTACACGGGTCTAACAACTTTACTTCGCCTTTATCTATTTGCAATCTTCTTAAAAATATTGTATTTTTATTTGCACTAAATTCAATTGGTTTGTTTACAAATTTATATAACAAATCTGTATCCATTAAAAATAGTGCTTTTCCATCGTTCTCTTCCGATTTTTCAGTTAATGGACTGTACAACAATTGATAAAGTTTAACAACATTTCTACAACCACCCACCGGCAATATTGAAATTGCATTATAATCTTTCAACATATATTCCAAATATACCTTATCATCACTTCCTTCACATATAATCCAACTTGTGTTTGGGTTTACACGCATATATGTTATAATACTGGTAGCTAAGTCATACATACTTTTCAACTCAATTACATCAGGGAAACTGCGTCTTTTCTCAATCACATTATATAGAGAAAATGTATCTATCATCGTCGTACCTGCATTTGATAGTATATGATGTAGCTTACCATTTTGAGCAATTGGCAAGAAACCGTACCAATGAGTTGTAATCATTATTTGTCTTTGATGATTCCTTGCTAATTCTTCTAACATCAAAAACTGATTGAAACAGTTTGAAATATGCATAGAAGTTTCCGGTTCATCTATAGCTAAAATAATATCTTTCTCAGTTTCTTTATTTCCATTTGCTAATAAAATCGAATACGCAACATCTATAATAGCTTTTCTTTGCTCACCTGAACTCAATTGTTCAATACTATGATTATTAGCCTTAAGCGCTCTCAAAGGGAAATATGCTTCCAAAATTTTTTCCCGAATATCTTTCGCAGTTAGATTCTTTTTATTGCCCGCCTCATTTGTAAAACTATATTTACTGTCAATTCTGGATATAATTGCATTCACATCATTTATGAATTCATCCAAGTTTTCATTAATCAAAGTAACAATAGATTTCCCATTTGTTTTTTTATTTAATATTTTTTCAATTTCTGATAGCATATTTTTGTTAAGCAGTTGTTGCATTGTTGTATTCTGCAGTTTTAACAATTCGTTTGGAGATTCTTCAATAGGAATATACAAGTAACTGTATAATCCATATACTATTTTTTAACATCCAACAGTGATTCACTCGGAGATTCTATTATCAGTTTATTTTTTATTTCTGTTAGGATTGCACTCTGAAATGTTGCGCAAAATGCTCCTTTAAGATCATCATAGCACGTGCCAATCAGAACAAGATAATGCGTATTTATGTACTTTCCCTTTAGAGTATTTTTATATCGTATAAATTCTTGCAACTCTTTATTACTTTTTATATTGGCATTTACCGTTTCATCTGCACTCCAAAAGAAATCACTGACTACCGAAAATAATCCTCGTTTACTTGTTGGTATTTTACTTTTTTCAATAAGAAAAAGTGGGCAAATAAATGCTTCTGATTTTTTCATATTGAAAGTAATATTCCAAAACCTACCATTTAATTCAACATCTAGTGCTTCCAATATTGCGCTTTTTCCTACCCCATTGTTGCCTACATAAACCGAATATCTGTAATTCACACTATCGCAAATTGGCACAAACTTCATATTGCTATAATTTTTATAATGTCTTAATAGTATTGTAGCAATCATTTTTATCACCTACTCTGTATTTTTTAATGCCTTTACATATTATAATTTGTGAGGTATCGCTAGATTGTATACTTATGTTCCAATTACATAGAAAACTTTTTGCAGCATAACCACGTAATATCATCACTTAACTATTTGTAATAATTTTCTGATACATTCTCTTTTTAGGGTACAGATTATGACTTGTTTTCCATCGTTTATTACGTTTTCGTTGCCATTTTATGTAATTACAAAACTGGTATACCAAAATTGTACCCATACTATTTTCTGAGTTATACTTATCTAAAAAATATTACTTGTAATTAAATTAGCTATCCCTATACATCTTCATACTTTTCATTCTACCATCAATATATTTGGTAATACAGGGATTTCCCTTATACTTTTATTTTGTATATTATTAAGCAGTATCCTTTCTAAAGCCTTATTAATTTCCTTGGGCACATCTGCTACCCATAGCAATGAGTATCTGGTATAGTTTATTAATAGTCCAATAAAAATAGCTAATACTTCATCACCACAATCTAGCATAACATATTTATTAAAATTATTACTTGGAAAACCTTCAATATTATTATCTGTTGCCTGTACAATAATTGTTTTCTTGCTATACAAAACTATTGCATTAGGAAGCAAATTAGAAGGACTATTTATTGTTTTCAAATAGTTTAAAACTGTTGACGGTTCTACACTATCATATGCAAAAATAATACCAAAATAGGGATTTCTATCAGTGTTATTTGGTTTCCCATTAATTTGAATAGATACCAACGGGGTCACAGTCCACGAATGCGTACCTTCTCGTTTAAGGCATTTCATAGACTTAATATTTTCAAGAGCTCTTATTAACTCTTCCTCGTTTAAATATGATTTAATTTCAATGTTACCATAAATAGACTCACACGGAAATTGTATATAATTGTCAATATATGGAATTATATATGAAAATATACTATCATAGACAACTAAATCTAGTTGTTTGCTTGTATTCCCTTCACTATCAAATGCTTCTCCACCAGACAAACCATAGCACGCAGGCAAAAAGGGCCTAATAACTTTATTTATAATATTTTCTCTCACCGTACCTTTACTTCCATTATGCAATATATTTTTACTCTGTTCAAAATATCCTTCAAGTATTTTCCCTGACTTAATTAGAGCCGAATAGTAATTCATTACCTTTTCTTTTCCTCTCGTTTAGCCTTAACAACCGCAATAGCTTTATTATCAAGAAACAGCAGGTAATCACTTTCTGTATTTCCCTGCATCAAAGCTTCCTTCACAGCCGATGCGGATTTTGGAACATATTCTTTTTGCGACACAACATCCCAGCCTGCATTTATAAGCTACTTATCAATTTTTTCTCTCGCACATTCTTCTGGCAGCACAGGAAACACTTCCATTCATTTTATGTTTACTTATCCAATTTGTAGTATAACATAAAACTTTATGAATTTCGAGCTATTTTGTACAGCCCTGAAA
>CANQDS010000053.1 GCA_947593655.1 uncultured Lachnospiraceae bacterium
ACGGATGAGAAGATCCGCGAGGCGGCGGAGCTGATCACATCGATCGCCACCCAGACCAACCTCCTGTCGCTGAACGCGAGCATCGAGGCGGCGAGAGCCGGAGACGCCGGACGCGGTTTTGCGGTTGTCGCAACGGAGATCCAGCAGCTGGCGGAGCAGTCCAATCAGTCCGCGGGGATCATCAAAAAGATCATCGAAGAATTGTCGGATCAGGCGCAGATGACGGTAAGCATCGTGGACGAAGTATCGGAGATCGTGGAAAGCCAGCAGAAGAAACTGGATGAAACAAGAGAGCATTTCCGCACGCTGGAACAGGGAATCGCGGTTTCGAGCAGGGAAACCGAGCAGATCCGGCGCGAGACGGATATCTGCAATGAAGCGCGAAAGAGCGTGGAAAGCGTGATTACGAGCTTATCCGCGATTTCCGAGCAGAATGCGGCGTCTACCGAGGAAACAACGGCATCGATGCTGGAATTAAACGCCACGATCCAGCAGCTGGTCGGCGCTTCCGGAAGATTAAAGGAGATGGCGGTGCAGCTGGAAACGGATCTGAAATTTTTCCAATTGTAAGATCAGAGTCCAAATCTCACTTTATAACAGGGAGGAAAAAATGAACCAGAATTTCATGAACCAGAATTCCATGAACCAGAACTCAATGAACCGGAAACCGGAAAACCAGAACCCGGCAGATCAGAACCGGAAACCGGCGATCCGTTATTCCCGGCAGCCGGTGATCGAGCCAAAACCGGGATGTCCGTGGGCGGATACGATGGTCTTAAATCCGGCGATCGTCAAAGATCCGGATTCCGATGCGATCCATATGCTGTTTCGGGCGACGGGGCCGTGGCCGGAGAAAAACTTAAAAGGGATTTCGGATCCGTACCCGATCTTTCTGGGCTATGCCAAAAGCACGGACCGGGGAGAAACCTGGCAGGCGGATTTTTCCCGGCCGGCGCTTGCGCCTGTTTTATCCTATGAGCAGAGCGGCATGTATATCAAAGATATCCACGGAAAGGAAACGGTCAATTACGCAAACGGCTGTGTGGAAGATCCGCGCATTTTTCCGGTGGAGGGCGGGCTTTATCTGACCGCGGCCTGCCGCATGTTTCCGCCGGGGGCTTACTGGGAGGGAGACAAAAGGAAGGATAATCTGCCGGATTGGGCGATGGATCCCGGAAATCCTTTCGGGAGCGCCGCATACCGCAACGATACGACGACGGTTCTTTTCAAGGTGGATCTGGGCCGGCTGAAAGATCAGGAATATGAGCGGGCGTTTTCCTATGTCTGTCCTCTGACCGACGGGAACCGGACCGATAACCGGGACGTTTTCCTGTTTCCGGAAAAAATGAAGATTGACGGGAAAATGCAGTATGTCATGCTGCACCGCCCGGACGATCCGGATCGTTTTGAAGCCGGAAAGGGCGTGCATAAACCGTCGATCTTTCTGGCGGCGGCGGAAAAACTGGAGGATTTTCCAACGGAGCGGTGTACGCATAAACTGCTGGCGCAAGGCATTTTTGACTGGGAAGAGGAGCGGATCGGTGCGAGTTTTCCGCCGCTTCGGATCAAGGATGGGCTGTGGCTTCTGCCGTATCATGGAAAACAGCTTCCGGACTATGGATATACGCAGTCGTTCATGATCTTAGAAGAAGTGGAAAATGATTTTCCAAAGATCGTCCACCGCTGTTCGGAGCGGCTGATGTATGCGCAGCAGGACTGGGAACTGCCGGATAAATTTGAATGTCCCTGCATTTTTACGACAGGCGGGATCGTGATGAACGGCGAACTGATCATGAGCTACGGGGCAGCCGACCAGAAGATCGGAATGGCGCGGGCGGATTTTCAGGAGATTGTAAACTATGTCAGCCTGTTTGATGAGAACGGCCGGCGGTAAAATTTTTCGGGTAAGAAACCGTGTATAAAGCACACGATAATTAACCTTTATAACTCTTATTAAACTAATAAAAACTAAATAATTGGAGGTAAAACGGGAATTTTAGCCAATTTTCACAAAAAAATTGTGAAAATATGGTGAAAATACAGGTTTACAAAGAAGTAAATAGTAGTTAATATAAAAGAGTAAATAAAGGTTAAATTACCGAAAAAGAAAGGAGACACTATGAAGACAAAGAAATTCAAATGGAAGCAGGCGGCTGCGCTTGCGACCGCATTTGTGCTGGGCGTGACCGCTGTCCCGTTCCCCGGCGCATGGAATGTCCGGGGAGAAGAACCGGATGGAGGAACGGACAGCCAGACAAGCGTGACACAATTAAAAGTCTGGGATTTTGCAGATGGGCTGGACGGATGGAAGTATGACAGCGGCTGGCAAGATGAGGACTATCAGGGAGGGGGAGCTTCCTATGATGAAGGCAATGGGCGACTGGCAGTTGATTATTCAGGCAACGTCAACAATTCATGGTGGCAGATCGCAGTCAGTGTAGAAGATAGCGGAATGCCCCTGAGCGGCGCAAATAACGTCACGTTGGATTTTTATTTTGACTCATCCAAGAGGACAACCGGAAGTTTTACGGTAAAAGCATTTTCTGACAAGGCAATCAATGTTGATATGCCGGTTGATGAAGGTGCGGCGGAAACAGTGGGAGGAACGATAAAGAAAGTTCCGGTTTCGATCGATTTTGATGAAATTACGCAGGAATCCGTTCAGAAATTTACGCTGGCTCTGGTCGGGGTTTCTACGGATTACAAAGGCACGGTATGGCTGGATAATATTTCCATCAACCGCGTAGAAACTTCCGGTCTGGAAGAAGTTGCTGCTTACCATTTTGACAGTGATGCGGAAGGCTGGGGAGACGGCTGGGGAAGCGAAAATGTAACAGGCTCGGTTAAGCATGATCCAGAGAAAGCGATGATGAAAATTGAGTTTGATTTTTCGAATGCAGCAACCGGCAAGTGGAGAAGTTATGCGGCGAAGAGATGGGGAAGCCTTGATTTAAGCGGCGTAACATCTGCGACGGCGGATATCTATTTCGATGCGGCGCAATTCCCGAACGGGATGCCTCAGTTAGGACTTTACGCGGATAAAGGAGAAGGTACAGAAAAAGAAGAGGTGATCAACAGCTTTGTGGATATAAAAGATGGAACTGCAGATCCGGCTACCGGGCTGACCCACGCAGCAGTCAAGTGGACTTTTGAAGCAAAGAGCGCAGTTGATCAGATTGCTTTACAGATCGGCGCAACGCCAACGGAAGAGAATAAGGCGGATTATAAAGGTACCATCTGGGTGGACAACCTGATCCTTACAAAGGTCGTTGATACCTCCGATATCTACGTAGACGCGACGAAAACAGCGAACGAAGGAAATGCGCTGACAGCGGATGCGGACAATCTTTATACGCAGAAAGAGGACGGTTCTAAGGAAACGACCGCATTTGCCGGAAATGCAAAACTGGCGGATCCGGATGCGGATGAAGCGACGGCTGCTTTATATGAATATCTTTCGGCGGTCGGAAAATCCGAAAGCGTGATCTTCGGCCATCAGAACGATACATGGCACAAAGCAGGAACGAAAGAGCTCTCTTCCTCCGACACGTATGATGTTGTCAGGCAGTATGCGGGCATTGTCGGAATCGACGCGCTTTCGCTTGTCGGACAAGAGTACAGCGCTTCCCGCTATAACAGCGAAGCGTCAACGGCGGAAGGAATTACGCGGACGCCGCTGGATATCGAAACGCTTGGAGAGGCAAAGGCCAATGTGCTTGCGGCGGCGAATCTGACCAATGAAAACATTGCGAACGGATCCATTATCACGTTGTCCGCGCATATACCGAATTTTTCCACGGTAAAGGAAAATGCGGATTATGATCGGGATACCGATCCGTCTTATGCAAAATATGATTTTTCGGGTTATTCGCCGAATACGCTGACCGGGGATGTGGCAAACGAGATCCTGCCGGGCGGAAAATACAATGAAATGTTCCGGGCGTATCTGGATATGATCGCGGATTATGCGAAAAACGTAGAGGGAACGATCCTGTTCCGTCCGTTCCATGAAGGAACCGGAAGCTGGTTCTGGTGGGGCGCAGCGTTCTGCAACGCAGAGACTTTCAAGAACGACTACCGTTATGCGGTTACTTATTTAAGGGACGTCAAAGACGTACACAACATCCTGTATGTTTACGGACCGGGCAGCGAGGCATCGAGCGCAGAAGAGTATGCAGAGCGTTATCCGGGCGATGAATATGTGGATATGGTCGGCTTTGATATGTACCACAGCGATCCGACGACGGCGGAAGAAACCGTATACTTTAACAATTTTGCAAACGAACTGAAAGTGGTCGGGGATTTTGCAAAAGCGCACGGCAAATTATTTTCCGTAACGGAAACCGGGCTTTCGAGTACGTCGCGGGATTCCGGAGATAGCCAGACGGCTGCGCACAAGACCGGAAATACCGATCTGGACTGGTACAATCAGGTATTGGAAAAAGTATCCGGCACCGAAGCGTCCTATTTCCTGTTATGGGCGAATTTCGGCACGAGCGACGGCTTCTATACGCCGTATGTAACGAAAGTTTCGGAGGACGGAGTGCTCCACGGACATGAAATGCTGGATTACTTTATTGATTTCTACAATGACGGACGCAGCATTTTTGCGGCGGACCAGAAAGCGGTATTAGCGGATCTTGCTAAGACCGTTGCGGCAAAAGCTGCACAGGCAGGCGGCGTTACGGATGAGATCTACGGCTATCTGAACGCTCCGATCGCCGGACGGCGGATGCTCGGGGAAACCGATTTGTTCGCGCAGCTGATGAATTATCAGGACGAAGAGATCACGTTTGTTTTAAAGGGCGATGAGACCGTTACCCTGAAAGCGGAAGTAAAGGACAATACCGCGGCCGCAGTACTGAGTGCATCCGATCTGAAGAAGCTCGGCGAGCGTGCCGACGGAACGATCACGCTGGCTGCGGATGGCAAAACGCTCCAGACAATCTCGATGATCTTTAACATTGAGGAACCGGAAGAGGATCCTTATGAAATCGACAATTTTGAAAATTACTATGGTGTAAAAGATCTTCTGACCAGAAACTGGTCAACGAATAAGGATACCGGATGCACGATCGACCTCTCGCTTACGGATGAGGCGGATAAAGTTTATGACGGAAGCTATTCGATGGTATTTTCCTATGAGGAAACGGCGACCGGATGGGCGGGCGCAACGATTTCCAAGGAAGTAAGCTGGGCCGACTGCGATGCACTCCAGTTCTACACGATCCCGGATGGAAAGAACCAGAAGGTTGTGATCCAGCTGACGGCAAACGGCATGGTTTACGAGGCGTATCTGAATCTTTATGAGGACTACGCGGCGGATACCGACCAGACGCCTCTTCTGGTAACGATTCCGTTTAAGGATTTTGTACAGCGCGATACCGCAGACAATCCGGCGGGCGGACTGGTTACGGACTGCAGCCAGATCACTTCCTTCGGCCTCTGGGTAAACGCGATCGAAAAATCTCCGGCAGTTGTTGACGGCAAGGTAAGCGGAACGATCTATTATGACAAGATCACGGCAGTAAAGAGCGGTCTGGATGAGCCGAAGTTTGAGAAAGCCGATGCCGGTGAAGAACCGGGCGAAAGCGATCAGCCGGGAAGCTCCGATCAGCCGGGCGGAAGTGACCAGCCAAGCGGCTCTGATCAGCCGGGCGGAAACACCCAGCCGGGTGCATCCGAGACAATCGGAAATCAGACGGTGGATTCCGTAGTCAGCGACATCAAGAGCGGAAGCAAGACGGTTTCCGTTGACATGGTAAAAGCGGACGGAAGCGTCGATACCGTCATTCCGCAGGAAGTACTGGAAGCGGCGAAGGGAACCGATACCGTTCTGAAATTCAACATGGGCGATTATGCATGGACGATCAACGGAAAAGATATTACGGGCAGAGACTTAAGCGATATCAACCTGAAAGTGACCTTTGACACGAAAAACATACCGGATCAGCTGATCAGCAAGACCGCCGGGAACGATAAGTTCCGCGAGATCTCACTGGCGCACGACGGCGAATTCGGCTTTAAGGCCGAGCTTGAGATTTCCCTCGGAAAAGAGAATGAAGGGAAATACGGAAACCTTTATTACTATGACAAGAGCGGCAATGGAAAACTGGTATGGATCGATTCCGGAAAGATCGGTGCGGACGGGAAAGCAAGCCTTACGTTCTCCCATGCATCGGATTATGTGATCGTGATCGGTGAAAACCAGAGCACGAATTCCGCAGACACTTCCGATTCCGGAAGAGCAGGAATGTACCTTCTGCTGATGATGGCGGCGGCTGCATTGCTGTGTGGTTATGCCGGAGTTTACCGGAAGAGAAATGCCCGGTAAACATTGATTTGAAATATGGAAAAGGGGCATCCCGAAAGTCAGATGACTGGAGGGGTGCCCCTTATGCTTTGTTTGCATCAGATTAATTTTGTCCATCAATGATTGCAAGCAGATCGTTCGGTATGACTGCGGGTACATCGGATGCAGTAAAGTCATCCGTATTCCTTGTCACAATATAATCTGCATGAACCTGTTTTGCGCATTCATCCTGCAGGCAGTCTTCGAAGTCGGAAAAATCAGTTCTTTGCAGGGCGTTTCGGACGCTTTCATGGTCGGCTCCGGCTACCTGCAGCAGATCCAATAAATCAAGAAGGAGTTTTCTTCTATCTGCTATGGAGTACTGCTTTCTCAAAATATAGAAAATATTGGATATAGAATGTACTGCAACATAGCCCGTAATATCGCCGGAAACACATCTTTCAAATACTGATTTGGATGAGTGGTAAAACGGGAGGCGTTTTTCTAATATGTCCAGTACGATATTTGTGTCAAATAAAACGACCATATTTTTCCTCTCTTGCCGCTTCTAATTCTTTTTTATAATCAAAATCTTCCGGCAGGGTTCCGGAGAATGACATAAGGCCATTAAAACCGCGCTGTCTTTTTTCAAGGTTATTTTCAGAACCGTCTGCTTCTTCTTTCATGGATAAAGAAGTATCGCTTTTGTGCGAATAGACAAAGCGAATATACATATAAACGGCTTCTAATTGATTTTCCGGCATTTTTTGCAGCAATCCGATTGCTTTTTCTAATGTTGTCATGATATCCCACCTTTCGATAATTATAATACGGATTATGGTTCTTTTCTATGTATGTGCAGCTGAAAAACTGCATGAAAAAACGATACCGTAAAAATCTTCATTCCGGCAGTTTCTGCCGCTTACTCTTTTGTCTGGAACAACTCCTCTAAAAGCGCCATCATCTTTTTGCGCTCGATCGGCTTGGCCAGATGCCCGTTCATTCCGGCGGCGAGCGCCTGCTCGCGGTCTTCTTCAAACGCGTTGGCGGTCATGGCGATGATCGGGACATTGGCGAGCGCCGGATCGTCCATTGCGCGGATCGTGCGGGTTGCGGCATAGCCGTCCATAACCGGCATCTGGATATCCATAAGAACCAGATCGTAATAGCCTCCTCCGTTTTCAAGGAGCATATCGCAGGTCTGCTGGCCGTTGTCTGCACATTCCACCTGAAAGCCGACTTCTTTTAAGATTTCGCTGGCAATCTCCTGATTCAGTTCGTTGTCCTCGGCAAGGAGGATGCGTTTTCCGGTAAAGCGGTTCTCCGGTTCCGGTTCGGCTGCCGCCGGTTCCGGCACGGTTTCTTCGTCCTGTCCGAGGCTGCACTCGAGCGTGTGGTGAAGGTCGGAAGCGAAAAGCGGTTTGCTGATGAAACCGGTAACGCCGGCCCGCCGGGCCTCCGCTTCAATATCGGACCAGTCATAAGCGGACATCAGGATGATCGGCGAGTCGTCCCCGACGATCTTCCGGATCTCCCGGACGGTTTCAATGCCGTTTAATTCCGGCATGGACCAGTCTACGATGTAGACTTCGAACGGATCGGAAAGATCGACCGCTTCCGTGGCACGGGCCACTGCTTCCCGTCCGGAAAGCGCCCATTCCGCCCGCATTCCGATCTGGCGCAGCATCTTGGATACGCTCTGGCAGCAGATCATATCGTCGTCCACCACAAGGCCGCGGAAGCCTTTCAGCTCCGCGATCGGAGAGATCTCTTTGTGCGAAGCGCAGAAACGGAGCTCCAGATTGACGATAAATGAGGTGCCTTTGCCCGGTTCGCTCTCCACCCGGATCGTGCCGCCCATCATATCCACGATGTTTTTGGTGATCGCCATGCCGAGCCCGGTGCCCTGAATGCCGCTGACTGTAGCGGTCTGTTCGCGGGTAAACGGCTCAAATACGGTTTTGGCAAACTCCGGGCTCATGCCGATGCCGGTATCGCTGACACGGAATTCGTAAGCGCCCCGCTTCGGGGACTGCGAAGGCCTCTGGGTTACGCGGATGGACACCGTGCCGCCCGCCGGGGTGAATTTGATCGCGTTCGATGTCAGGTTTAACAGGATCTGGTTCAGCCGCAGTTTGTCGCAGATGATCTGCTCATCGGTAATATCCACGGTATCGATAAACAGCTCCAGATGTTTGGCGTGGACATCGGCCTGAATGATGTTGCGCAGCTCCTGAAGGATCAGCGCCAGATTTTCCGGGCGTTCGCTGATCGTCACTTTCCCCGATTCGATCCGGCTCATATCCAGAACGTCATTGATCAGGGAAAGCAGGTGGCTGGACGCCTGCGTGATCTTGGAAAGATAATCCTTTGTCCGCTCCTCATTGTCCAGATGCGTGGACGCTAAGGAAGTATAGCCGATGATCGCATTCATCGGCGTGCGGATGTCATGCGACATATTGTTTAAAAACGTAGTTTTGGCGCGGTTCGCCGCATCGGCGGCATGGAGCGCCCGCGTCAGCTCCAGATTTTTTTCCTGAAGTTCGCCGGTGGCCTGTGCGATTTTCAGCTTCAGCTGGCGCTGGTTGCGCGTCTGCTGCACCAGCAGAGTCATTCCGAAAAGAAACAGAAGGACCAGCATGACGGCAAGAGCGATGTAAAACGGATGCTGGTACAAAAAGGCCGACAGGCTGAACGCATTGTCCATTCCGGTGGCGAGCTCCTGCGTCGTGACGGCGTCCAGTTGTGCATCGGTCAGGCTGTCCGCGCCCTTGTCCAGAAGCGAGAGCAGATAGCGGCCGCCCGGAACGTCGTTTCCCACCGCGTAGGAAAGGGACGTATCCCCGAAGATCACGGACGACAGGCGGCTGCGCGGATCCCTCCACGCATAGATCTCGGCGGTATAGGAGTAGAAGACCGCGGCGTCGGCTTTTCCGTCAAGAACTGCCTGTACGCAGTCCTGCGTGGACGGATAACGGCGGATCTGCTCCTCGGAATAGCGTTCGGCGATCAGCATGTTCAGCGCTTCGGATTTCTCCATGACCGCAAGGGTTTGCACCTCCCCGCTGAATCCCTCTTTCGTCAGCCGGGCGAAATTCGTATGGAAATAAGGGACGGTGATCTTGTAGTTTTCCTCTTCCGCACGGTAATAATCGCCGGCATAATCCAGTACGATGTCGGCCGCGCCGGACGAGCGGAGTTCAAAGTATTCATTCCGGTCTTTGACCGGGATATATTCGTAGTTCAGCCCCAGGCGCTCGGCAACGATGGAAAAAAGCTCCGGAAGGATGCCCTCGGCCTGCCCGTTCCGGAAATAGCAGTAAGGGATCCGGTCGGGATTGATGAGCAGGCGCAGCGGCTGGCCGGATGCGCGGTGTTCTTCAAGAAAAGCGCGCTCCCCGGCATTTGTGATGATGGCACCGTCCTGATCGGTGGAATAGTAGGCTTCGTGGAGCACATCCCGCCAGTTCGGATCGTGGAGATCCATCTCGTTGAGTGCGGCGTTGATAAGCTCCATCAGGTCGGCACGGTCTTTGCGCGTGCAGATGTAAAAAGGACTGGCGTCGAAAGACTCCAGCAGCCATTCGTTTTCCAGAAGGCGCAGACTGCCCGTAACAGCGGCGTCGACTTCGCCGTCCTGAAGGGCGGCGCTCAGTTCTTCCTGCTCCGTAAAAAGAACCTGCCGGTAGGTAAACGAGTGTTCTTGTGCAAAGCGCTCAAAGTTGGCGTTTTTCGAGTTGCCCTCCAGCATTCCCACGGTAATGCCGTCATAGGTGGAATAATCCCCTTCCACGATGGATTCATTCCCGGCCTTCACGGTAAAAATAGTAGAGTTTACGCCGATATCCTGATTGGAAAAGAGAAATTCCTCTTCGCGTTCCGGCGTTTTGGAGACGGAAGTTACGATGTCCACTTCGCCGCTGCGGAGCAGATCCAGCGCATCAGCGTAGGAACCGTCGTAGCCGATGTATTCATAGGACCATCCGGCGTGGATTGCCAGCCGCTGCAGCATTTCATAGCCGTAGCCGCTCCGGTGCCCGTCTTCCGCGATCATATGGTAGCCAGGAAAGGCAAAGAAGCCAACCCGCAGGATCTTCGGTTCGTCCGCCGGGCTTTCCGCCGCAGATGCGGGAAAGCAGGAAGACACCAGAAATAATATGGAAAAAAGAAAGCATAATGCGCGTTTTTTTGTCATTGGATCGTTCCCCCTCTGTATGGAAGTCGAATCTATTATACGAAAAAAATGCCAAAGAGTAAATGGTAAGATATCAAAAGATTTTTTTCGAAAAAATTATTGTACGGAGGATGATAACCGGATAAGGCTTTACATCTTTGTGCAGGCCGTTTATAATAAAAAAGGCTTTGAACCTTTTCATAAAGCGGTTGTATCTGATATGTTTGAAACACTGATCATACATTATTAAGAAACGGGGGAAGTGTGTATGCAGAGAGCAGAATATATATCGGACGAAAATGTTATTAAGCGTGCAAATGCTGCTGTAAAAATTGAATTGGAGAAAAATAAGGCACTGGGAGTCCCGGCAGTTGTATATGATAGAGAAAGTCAGATCATATATCGGGAAAATGAGGACGGAACGCGCGTAGAAGTGGGGAAAAGAATGAGAAGGGAGCGGTATAGTGAACGAGTTGCTCAAAAAACCTGAAATTGTTGTTTTTGCAGGTCCGAATGGTTCTGGCAAGAGCACGAGAAAAAGGTTATTTGGTACTGGTTGAAAAATAAAGAAAGGAATATTATAATATACACGAATTTAGAAGGATATAAAATGATTGAAATATGGGATCCTTCCGTATTGTGAATATCACTATGAACTTACAAAGGATATGACGTCACAAGAAAAAATCAATTTTTACAATGAAGGCGGGAGAGCTTTTTTAAAGGAAATGAAAGAAAGAGAAAGGCAAAAAAACTTGTAAATCAAGGATTTTTGGAAAGGTATAAGATAAAATGAAATTAGGAATCGTCGGACTCCCGAATGTCGGGAAAAGCACATTATTCAATTCCCTTACGAAAGCGGGGGCGGAATCCGCGAATTATCCGTTCTGCACGATCGATCCGAATATCGGGATCGTGGCGGTGCCGGATGAGCGGATCGTAAAGCTGGGAGAGATGTATCACTCGAAGAAAGTCACTCCGGCAGTAATCGAATTTGTTGATATCGCGGGCCTTGTCAAGGGCGCGAGCAAAGGGGAAGGGCTGGGGAACCAGTTCCTCGCCAACATCCGCGAAGTCGATGCGATCGTGCATGTGGTGCGCTGCTTTGAGGACAGCAATATCGTGCATGTGGACGGCAGCATCGATCCGGGGCGGGATATCGAAACGATCAATTTAGAGCTGATCTTTTCGGATCTGGAGATCCTGGAGCGGCGGATCGCGAAAGTCGCGAAACAGGCGCGTATGGACAAGACGCTTGCAAAGGAACTGGAGCTTTTGGAGGCGCTGAAGAAGCATCTGGAAGAAGGAAAAATGGCGAAGGTTTTTGAGGTTCCGGAGGATGAGGATATGGAGGCGTGGTTTGCTTCCTACAACCTGCTGACCGCGAAACCGACCATCTATGCCGCCAATGTCGCCGAGGATGATCTGGCGGGGGACGGTGCAGACAACCCGTATGTGAAAGCTGTGCGGGAAGTGGCAAAGGCGGAGCAAAGCGAAGTCTTTGTGATCTGCGCGCAGATCGAGCAGGAGATCGCCGAACTGGACGAAGAGGAAAAGGCGATGTTTTTAGAGGATCTCGGCCTGAAAGAATCGGGATTGGAGAAGCTGATCAAGGCAAGCTACAGCCTTCTCGGGCTGATCAGCTACCTGACGGCGGGCGAAGACGAGACGCGGGCATGGACGATCCGGAAAGGGACGAAGGCGCCGCAGGCGGCCGGAAAGATCCACAGCGATTTCGAACGCGGTTTTATCCGCGCGGAAGTCGTCAATTATCAGGATCTTCTGGACTGTAAAAGCCTTTCGGCGGCAAAGGAAAAAGGAATTGTCGGACTGGAAGGAAAAGATTACGTTGTTCAGGACGGCGACGTTATTTTGTTCCGTTTTAACGTATAAAGCATCCTGCGGAAAAGTCCGCACACAGACCGGTTACGCGCATAGAATAACATAAGGGAGGGTTATTCTATGCGTTTTTCTGATTTATGCGATAAAGAAGTGATCAATGTCAATGACTGCCGGTGTCTGGGAAATGTCCGGGATATCGACTTTGACAAGGAGTGCGGGGAGATCTGCGCGGTCATCATTCCCGGACCGGGAAAATATCTGGGCTGTTTCTGCCGGGAGTTTGAATTTTTTGTTCCGTGGTGCAAGATCATACGGATCGGGCCGGATATCATACTGGTCGATCTTGACGAAAAGGAAATGAAGAAAAAGATCGGGTAAATTTTCGAAGATTTCCTTTATTGACAATAAAATCAAGGATGGATATACTAAAAATATATCGCGTTTGCTGTTCGCCGGTCAACCAGTGAACGGTAACGATATCGCATTTCAGGAAAAGATTACACGGAGGTATCATAAATGAAATGTCCATTCTGCAGCAGTGAGAATACCAGGGTTATTGATTCACGGCCGGCTGACGATAATAATTCCATCCGCCGCCGCCGTCTGTGCGACGATTGCGGCAAGCGTTTTACTACATACGAGAAGGTGGAGACGATCCCGCTGATCATTGTGAAGAAGGATAACAACCGCGAGCAGTACGACCGCTCCAAGATCGAAGCGGGGATCCTGCGCGCCTGCCACAAGCGCCCGATCTCGGTCGATCAGATCACGGCGCTGGTTGACGATGTGGAGACGGAGATCTTCAACAGGGAGGAGAAAGAGATCCCGAGTTCCGTGATCGGAGAGATTTTGATGGATAAGATCAAGGATCTGGATCCGGTGGCGTATGTGCGTTTCGCATCTGTATACCGGGAATTTAAAGATGTGAATACCTTTATGAACGAGCTGAAGAAGATGCTGGTGTAAGCGATGAAACATTTTTTATATCCGGGGGAATATCTGGATTCGGCCTATGCCGTTGATTTTGACAAACTGTATCAGCAGGGATACCGGGGGATCATTTTTGATATTGACAATACCCTGGTTCCCCACGGAGCGCCTGCCGATGAGCGGGCGGTTCTTTTGTTCCGGCACTTGAAGGAACTGGGCTATTCCTGTATTCTGTTATCCAATAATAAAGAACCGCGCGTGAAGATGTTCAACGGCGCGGTTCATGTCAGTTATATCTATAAAGCGGGCAAGCCGAAGCCGTCCGCCTACCGCCGGGCGATGGAAAAGATCGGGACAAATGCCCAAAATACGCTGTTTGTCGGCGACCAGATCTTTACGGACGTCATGGGCGCGAATCTGGCGGGGATCCGGACGATCCTCGTAAAGCCGATCCACCCGAAGGAAGAGATCCAGATCGTTCTTAAGCGTTATCTGGAGGCCGTGGTGCTGTTTTTCTACCGGCGTTACCGGAAACGGCACGGGGAGGATTATGAGTCTTCTGTACGTGTGCCAGAACAGAAGATTTAGATTTTCTTACTTTCTCAGATTTTCAAAGCCGAAAGTTTACGCCTTCACCCTTCCCGTGCGCGCCTGTGAAAGCGGGCGGAAGCCAGATAGACAGCAAAGATCGCGGCGGCAAACAGCAGCTGGATCCCGATGCAGGTCCGGTAAGTATGCATCGAGAGCGTCTCATCCGAGAAACCGGCAAGCATGTTCGTAATGCGGATGTACCAGTAGGCCGGAAGGAAGCGGGAAACCGACAGTACGGCGTCACCGAGATACCACTGGGGAACGAAAACGCCGCAGAGGAAGCTCATTCCGAGCCCGATCACGTTGGAGATCATCGACAGTGCCTCGCCGCCCAGCGGAAAAGTGCCAAGAAGCAGGGTGACTGCGGTGGCGATCAGGACGAATACCGCGCTGTTTACAAGGCACAAAAGCCCGCTGTTGCTGAAAAACTGTTCCGGCCCGTAGATGAAAATGCCGGGAATGAGAAACGCCAGCCAGCTGGCGAGGGCAAACGTGGCGCATCCGAGCCCGATCTGCGCATTCTGCACGTTCGGATGGATGGAAGAGCAGAGGCTGCGCTTTTCGATGTCTGTTTTGCGGAAAGCCAGCAGCACGGGCGTAAGCCCCTGCATGATCATCATCAGTATGACATAAGGCAGATACTGGAAAAAATAATACATCTGCTTATGCGAAGCGGAGGATTTCTCCTCAAACTGTACGGAGGAAGCCTCCGGCAGCTCCTGAAAGATCCGGTCGGCTGCGGCCGCGGCGTCTTCCGGGGAACGGCCGGCCGCCGATGCGGCGGCAAGCGTGCCGATATATCCGTCCGCCTGCCGGTCGATGAAATATCCGCAGGCGCTATCCGGCAGTTTGGCGCTTTCTACGAGTGCATCGGCCTCACCGGAAAAGAGCTTTTCCTCAAAACCCGCCGGGATCGTCAGAACATAGTCCACCCGATGGTAGTAGAGATTATCCTGCAAAGTTTCCCGGTCGCAGGAATCGAAGGTTACCAGCGTATGGCGGGACGAAAGAAAATCAGAGAGCGCACGGCTGGCGGTGCTCTGGTCATTGTCAATGATGCAGATCCTCGCGGATGCCGTTTCAAAATGACGGTTGATTTCGTCCTGCGCACGGAAGCTTAACACGAAGGCGATCAGCGTGAAAATGATCCAGTACAGGAGCACGGTCGGCAGTTTGGCGCGGGCAGCCTTAAGAAACGTTTGATAAACCAGCATATCTTTTCCTCCTTGTCATCAGAAATCCTCCCAGGCACAAACCAGCGGAAAGCAGGATCAGCGTCAGGCTGTCCGCGGCATACCGCTCCAGGGATTCGTAAACGTTTAAGCAGTAGAAACTGTCGGAAATCAGCGCCGCCGGGTTGATCCGGTTGAGAAACGGCGCGTGTTCCTCGATGAGAATGCGCATATTGCCGACCATCAGGCCGCTTAGGAAACAGCAGACCATGCTGACGGCCGTGGAAACGCCGGTCTTGAAATCTTCTCCCCGGTTTCCGATGCTCCCGATGAAAAATCCCAGCGAGACACCGGTCAGCGAGCTGATCAGGATGCTGAAAACGGCAAGCGGAAGGCGGGCGGTCATGTCCACTTTCAGAACGAAGACCAGAAATAAAAACGCCAGCGTATTCAGCAGAAATTCAAACAGTGCCGTCGCGATCAGTTCACTCGTAATGGAAGTGAGCTTACCGGTCGCGCTGATATTTTTCCTTGCGCCCAGCGCGGTCAGGTTCCCCTGATTGTTCAGGGAAATATGAAGCCCCGCCATCGAGGCGAACAGGCACGCCATAGCGATCAGGTTGTAAAAATACTGGGTGTAGGGATCCTGCGGACTTCTGCTGTAAGAGATCTCACGGCAGAACTCTCCGCTGATCGCGGTTTGCAGCGTTTCCGCCGCAGCGGCAAGCCGGTCGGGGTATAAGGCCGCGGTATCTTCTAAAAGCGCCATGCCGGCATTGTAGCGTTCCGTCAAGATCTGTAAGATGCTCTGGTTGATCTGAACATTGTTCATATTGGAAGAAACCGTAAGCGTTACCCGGTCTTTTACGAAAAGGATGCCGTCTACGCTCTTTTCCTTTAAGAGGCGCATCGCTTCTTTTTCGTCGCACCATGTAATGGCAAGCATCTGGTTTTCCCCTTCTTTTCCCAGTTCCTCTGCGATTGCACAAAACGGTTCTGCGGACGGCGCGCCTTCTTCACAGACAATGGCGACGGGAACGGGGCTGAAGCGTTCGGACGTGCTCATGTTGGAAAAAGCAACCTTAAACAGGCATCCCAGTGTGATCGGGAAGAACAGGATCCAGAAGAGGTTGGTTTTGTTTCTGGCGAGGATCCGCCAGGTGTATTGGATGTTAAAAAGCATAATGACCTCCTAATCGCGCAGTTCTTTTCCGGTGATCTCCAGAAAGACATCATTGAGCGTCGGCTGCTTTGAGTACACATGCCCGACGGAAAGATCCCGTTCGTTCAGGTAATTTAAAATGCGGATCAGATTGTGTTTTCCGCCGCTGCATAAGACGACCAGCCGGTGGCCGCTAAAATCCGCCTGATACACATGCGGCAGGGCCAGGATCGCCTGACGGTCCGCTTCGGGCAGTTCGATCAGTTCGATCGTGATGATCTCGCTTTTCTTGATCATTTTTTTCAGTTCTTTCTGCGTACCGGTCGCAAGGATGCGGCCTTTGTCCATGATCGCGATCCGCGTGCAGATCTGCTCGACTTCCTCCATGTAGTGGGAAGTGTAGATGATCGAAGCGCCGTTTTCGTTGAGCTTTGTGATCCCCTCCAGGATCCGGTTGCGGCTCTGCGGATCGACCGCGACGGTCGGTTCGTCCAGGATGATGAGTTTCGGCTTGTGGGCGATGCCGCAGGCGATGTTGAGGCGGCGCAGCAGTCCGCCCGAGAGCTTTTTCGGCTGGAATTTCGTAAATTCTTCGAGTCCGGCGAACTGGACCGCCTCCTCGACATACTGCTTGCGCAGCTGTTTGTCCCTGACGTACAGCCCGCAGAAATAGTCGATGTTTTCATATACGGTCAGTTCGTCAAAAACGGCGACGTTCTGCATGACTACGCCGATCCGGCGCTTTAGGTCGTAGCTGTCCGGCTTCATTTCCTTTCCGAAGACTTCGATGCGTCCTTTGTCGTAGGCGAGCAGGGAAAGGATGCAGTTGATCGCCGTGGTCTTGCCGGAGCCGTTCGGGCCGAGCAGGCCGAAGATCTCGCCCTCTGCGATCTCGAGGCTGAAATGGTCGAGCGCCACCAGTTCCTTGTAGCGTTTGACCAGATTGTCGATTTTTACTACCGGGGTGTTCATGGGTTCCTCCTTTTTTGCTTCTCCCGCGCCGCGCCGCAGTCGTGCGGCAGGCCGGGAATGGTGATCGGTTATGTTTTTAGTATACCGGATCGCGGAAAAGGAAAACAGTGTCCGGGATCAGATCGGGAGGTTACATTTGTCATATTTGTTTTTTTGAAGAAATGTGATATGGTTGATCTATAGAGGTTGTCAGATCGAGAAAATATCAGATTACAAGGTTATTAGATCGAGAAAATGTCCGATTGCAAGGTTATTCGATCGGGGAAATATTAGATTGCAAGGCTTTCAGATTAAGGAAATATCCGATTGCAAGGTTATTGGATCGAAGAAATATCAGATTGAAGGGGTGCGAAATGGAAAAGATCACAGATAAAATGATATTATTCGCGCTTGGAACGCTGCTCGCCTCGGAGACGGACGGTTTTCTGGCGCCGGTCGCGGTTTCCCTGACGGCGCTGATCTATGCGGCTTTTTCTCTGTACTTTGTGAAAAGAGAGCATCTCGTGCGGCTGATGCTGTGTTTTCTTATCCTGTGCGCAGCTGTGCCGGAACTGGCCGTTTTCCTTCCGCTGGCGTGCTATGACGGCGTATTTCTGGAGGTACGGCCGGGCTGGGCGCTGCTTGCCGCGCTGCCTGTGATCCGTTTCTTCGGGGAAGGCGAAAAAGGCTTTTTGTGGACGGCACTGTGGCTTTTTTCCATCGGGCTTTCCGTATTCCTTCCGATGCGCACTCGAAAACAGCTGCAGATGAAGGCGGATCTGATCCATCTGCGGGACAGCAGCCGCGAGCGGACGGACCGGATGCAGATGCGCCAGAAGGAACTTCTGGAAAAACAGGATTATGAGATCCATCTGGCCACGCTGCAGGAGCGGAACCGGATCGCAAGGGAGATCCATGACAATGTCGGCCATCTCCTTTCCCGTTCGATCCTTCAGATGGGGGCGCTTTTGACGGTTCATAAGGAAGAACCGCTGCGCGGGCAGCTTGCCGCGGTAAACGAAACGCTGGATGAAGCGATGGACAAGATCCGGGAGAGCGTGCACGATCTCCATAACGAATCGTTCGACCTGCGTCAGGCGGTCCGGGATGCGGCGGGGAGCCTCGGGCAGAAATATGAGGTTTCTCTGGATTACGATATGGGGGAGGCCGTTCCGCGCGATGTCAAGTACTGTCTGGCGGCGATCGCCAAAGAGGCGCTTTCCAACGTGGTCAGGCACAGCAGCGCGACAAGGGTTACGCTGCTTCTGCGGGAACATCCGGGTTTTTACCAGATGCTGGTGGAAGATAACGGGACGGGCGTTTCGGTTCCGGAGCATCCCGGCATCGGCCTTTTCAATATGAAAGACCGGGCGGAGGCATTAAACGGAACGATCCGTTTTTCCACGGAAAACGGGTTCGGCGTTCTGGTTTCGATCCCGAAGGAAACAGACGGAAAGAAAGGGTAAAAAAGATGAGAGTGGTAATTGCGGACGACGACCGGCTGGTGCTGTTGTCGTTAAAAACGATCCTGGAGGCGGAGCCGCAGATCGAGGTCGCCGGGTGCGGCGGGGACGGGAAGGACGCCGTTGCGCTCTACCGGGAATGCAGGCCGGACGTGCTTTTAATGGATATCCGGATGAAGGAAATGAGCGGGCTCGAGGCGGCGGAAACGATCCTGAAAGAGGCACCGGAGGCCAAAATCCTGTTCCTGACCACGTTTTCCGATGATGAATATATTATAAAAGCACTGGACATCGGGGCAAAAGGGTATATAATAAAACAGGATTTTGAAGGGATCGTTCCCGCCCTGCAGGCGGTGTACCGCGGGCAGAGCGTTTTCGGGGGCGAGATCGCAAGCCGTCTTCCGGCGCTGGCGCAGCCGAAAAATGAATTTGATTTTGAGAGCTTTTCGATCAGCGAAAGGGAGCAGGAGATCATCGCGCTGGTCGCGCTGGGAAAGAGCAACCGGGAGATCGCCGAGGAACTGTTTCTGGGCGAAGGAACCGTGCGCAATTACATCAGCACGATCTTAGAGAAGCTGTCTTTGCGCGACAGAACCCAGCTTGCGGTGTTTTATCTGACAAAGACCGGTGGATGAGGGCACTGGCAAACTTATTTGTGCCGCCGACTGGAAGGCGGCGGAATGGAGATTGATATGAAAATTGTAATCGGCAATGACCACACGGCAGTAAGCATGAAACAGGATATCATCCGATATGTGGAAAGCCTCGGGCATGAAGTGACGGATTTCGGGACAAATTCCGCGGAAAGCTGCGCTTATCCGGTCTACGGGGAAAAAGTGGCAAGAGCGGTGGCAGCGGGAGAATTTGACTGCGGCATTTTGATCTGCGGCACGGGCGTGGGAATTTCGATAGCGGCGAACAAGGTGAACGGTGTTCGTGCGGCAGTCTGCTCGGATGCGACGACTGCACGCCTCGTCAAGGCGCACAATAACGCCAATATCCTGGCATTCGGCGCACGCATCGTCGGGATCGAGCTGGCCAAGGACATCGTCCGGGCGTATCTGGAGGCGGAATTTGAGGGCGGACGCCATGCAGACCGGGTTGCGATGCTGGCGGAAATTGAAGAGCGGAGCAAATAAAGCTTGAAATACTGCGCTGTTTATTGTAGAATGGACAAATGAGAGTGTAGAATTTTCACAGCGTTAGATGATTAAGGAGGAAAACCAGATGATTTCTGCAGGAGATTTCAGAAATGGAATTACCATCGAATATGAAGGTAATATTTATCAGATCGTTGAATTTCAGCATGTAAAACCGGGAAAGGGCGCGGCTTTTGTCCGCACCAAATTAAAGAATATCATTAACGGCGGCGTTGTCGAGAAGACGTTCCGCCCGACGGAGAAGTGCCCGACCGCGCACATCGACCGCAAGGATATGCA
>CANQDS010000054.1 GCA_947593655.1 uncultured Lachnospiraceae bacterium
GGGATGTGGATAACTTTCCCGTTCCAAAGTATAATGTGGATTACATCATTCAAAAATAAAATGCCCTTTGTACAGGCAGATAAAAACAATTTTCCTTTCAGGGCGGCAATCCGAAAAAACCCCTTGACGAATCCCCGCAGATAGGGTACTATACAACTTGTGCAGGAAAGCACGCCATAAGAGGGCTTATAGCTCAGCCGGTTAGAGCGCACGCCTGATAAGCGTGAGGTCGGTGGTTCGAGTCCACTTAAGCCCATGAACGGGGAAGATGTCTGTTAGAATGCAGGCATCTTTTTTTGGTTGAACAGGGGCTCACTCATTCGTTCTCTTCCAGCTGCGCGTTGATCCAGTCAACGGCCTGCCGTTTCCCTTCATTGGAAAAAGGGAACTGCGCCTCTGTTTTTAAGCTGTCGTCCGTGAGATCGAAAATGTAAGGGCCGGGCCACACCCAGACGTGGAAAACCGCGTCCCCGCCCTCGGGCACCTCCCGGCGGATGAGGAAGCGCTTTCCGGCGGTCCAGCCGGTAAAAGAGGCTTTTTTATAGTAATTGAGATTTAAAACTTCGTCGTAAGAGAGCAAAATTGTTCCTCCTGCATGGTATTTACGGGTATTATAGCATTTTTTTACGGCATTTTTCAATTTTTTCAATTTTCCTTCAATTTTGCATTTTCATTTTACAGGAATTATGGTATGTTAGTTAAGTTAAGTCCTGTCAGATGGGAATGATTCCCCTCTGGCGATGATCCGCAGTTATATTTTAAGAAGGAAAGGAATGATTTTATGAATCATCAGTATAAGAAAGCGGCGGCGGCCGTTCTGGCGGCGGTTTTCGTATGCAGTCTGGCTGCCTGCGGGAACGGCGGGAAAGACGGCAAAGGCGCCCTGACAGAGATCGATCCGGAAGAGCAGGTGAAAAAGCTGTGTGATTACAACGGAATCGAAGTCGGCCTGGCGGGAAATTATGCGGTGACGGACGACGATGTGGAGGATGCGGTTCAGGCGATCCTCGAGAACATGGGCGGCGGCTACATTCCGGTGGAGGACCGCACCGTGGTCGAGGACGGCGATTATGTCAAGGTGGACTATACCGGCTATCTGGACGGGACGGCGTTTGAAAACGGCGCGGCGACAGATGTCATGGTGGAAGTCAGCGAGAACAACGGCTACATTCCGGGCTTTACAGACGGGCTGATCGGGGCGGAAACCGGCTCTACGGTCAGCAGCGATGTGACGTTTCCGGAGGAATATGCGAACAATCCGGATATGGCGGGAAAACTTACCACGTTTGAATTTGTGGTGCATGGGATCTACGAGCTGGCGACGCTTGATACGCTGACCGATGAAATGGTGGCGGAATGCCTTTCGGAATCCTACGGAATGAGTACCAAACAGGAACTGGTGGATTATGCACGGGATTATCTGGAGCAGACGGCAGAGTCCGGCCGCTATTCCGAGACGGTTTCCGCGGTGCGCCAGTATGTGCTGGAAAACAGTGAAGCGGAGATTCCGGATGCGTACATGGATGCGCGGCTGGAACTGTATCAGAAGATGATGGAGGCGGATCTGGAAGAGGGACAGGATCTGGAAAGCTATCTGGAGGACAGCTATCAGGTTACGCTCGAAGAGGCGAAAGAACAGTGGAAAGAGATGCTGGACGAGCAGATCCGGTTTGAACTGGTCTTCGGGCTGATCGCCGAAAAAGAGGGGCTTGAAGCGGATGAGGACGGATTTTCTTCTTATATCCAGAACTTCATCGACAGCGGCAGCTTCGGTTTTCAGGAAAAAAACGATGTTTACGAATATTTCGGCGGCGGGGACGCGAAAGAGGGCGAAGCCTATATGAAGGAGCTTTACAAAGCGAATCAGGCGCTGGATTATGCGGCAGAACATGCTGTCGTCACGGAGAACGAAGCGGTGGACGGCACAGAAAATTGACGGCAGTCATTTTTGCAGCAGTTTCTATGCTGGAAAAAGCATCACAGAAAACTGACGGCAGTCATTTTGCAGCAGTTTCTATACTGGGAAAAGCATCAAGAAAAGCATAGAAAAAATATCAGAGAAAGTATCAAAAACAAAAGGGGGAGAACAGTATGGAACTTACCAATATCCGGGATATTTTCCGCGACCGCGAGCGGTATGTCAATAAAGAAGTCACGATCGGCGGATGGGTGCGGAGCAACCGGAATTCCAAGAATTTTGGATTTATCGTAGTCAATGACGGCACTTTTTTTGAGCCGCTCCAGATCGTATATTCCAACGGGCTGGAGAATTACGGACAGATCGAGAAGATCAACGTCGGCGCGGCGGTGGTCGTGCGCGGGCAGCTGATCCAGACGCCGGAATCCAAGCAGCCGTTTGAGATTCAGGCAAAGGAAGTCACGGTTGAGGGAATGTCCACGCCGGATTATCCGCTGCAGAAGAAGCGCCATACGTTTGAATATCTGCGGTCGATTTCCCATTTAAGGCCGCGCACCAACACGTTTGAGGCGGTTTTCCGTATCCGTTCGCTGTGCGCGTATGCGATCCACCGTTTTTTTCAGGAGCGGGATTTCGTCTATGTGCATACCCCGATCATTACTGGGAGCGACTGCGAGGGCGCGGGGGAGATGTTTCAGGTGACGACGCTCGATCTGAAAAACCTGCCGCGGACGCCGCGGGGCGAGATCGACTATTCGCGGGATTTCTTCGGGAAACCGACCAATCTTACGGTTTCCGGCCAGTTAAACGGCGAAACGTATGCGATGGCCTTTAAGAATATCTATACGTTCGGGCCGACCTTCCGGGCGGAAAATTCCAATACTACGCGCCATGCGGCGGAGTTCTGGATGATCGAGCCGGAGATGGCGTTTGCCGATCTGGAAGACGATATGATGCTTGCGGAGCTGATGCTGAAATACATTATCAATTATGTTCTGCAGAATGCGCCGGAAGAAATGGAATTTTTGAACGCCTATGTGGACAAGGAACTGCTCCAGCGCCTGAATAACGTGGTCAACAACAATTTTGCGCGGATCACCTATACCGAGGCGGTCAAGATGCTTTCCAAATACAACGACCGGTTCGATTACAAGGTCAAATGGGGCTGCGATCTCCAGACGGAGCATGAGCGCTATCTGACGGAAACGCTGTTTAAGCGCCCGGTTTTTGTAACCGATTATCCGAAGGAGATCAAGGCGTTTTATATGAAGCAGAACGACGACGGCAAAACGGTGGCGGCGGTGGACTGCCTTGTGCCGGGGATCGGCGAGATCATCGGCGGAAGCCAGAGGGAGGACGATTATGACAAGCTGCTTGCCCGCATCCGGGAACTGGGCTTAAACGAGCAGGATTACCGGTTTTATCTGGATCTGCGCAAGTACGGTTCCGCGCGCCATGCCGGTTTCGGGCTGGGATTTGAGCGCTGCGTGATGTATCTGACCGGAATGGCGAACATCCGCGATGTCATTCCGTTCCCGCGGACCGTCAATAACTGCGAATTGTAACAAAATCATCCCGTTGCTTCTATTTCCCTTCTGCTGCGCATAAGATGATAGCAGCAAAGCAAAGGAGCCTGGTACTGTCCCGCGAACGAAGCGGGCAAATGACAGTACCGGCATCTGACAGTGTTGATAGAGGAGGGAATGGTATGGGAAATAAAAAACATCTGGCGGGAAGTATGCTGGCCGCGCTGATCCTTATGTATCTTTTGACGGGGATTTTGCTGCTGGGGCTTGCCGTGGCGATGTATAAGATGGATCTGTCTGCGCAGACGGCGGAAATCGCGGTGATCGTGATCTATGTGGTCGCCGGTTTTGCGGGGGGATTTCTGATCGGGAAACGGATGAAAACGCGCCGTTATCTGTGGGGCGCGCTGACCGGGGGCGTGTATTTTGCGGTTCTGCTGCTGGCGTCGCTGGCCGTAAACGGCGGGACGGTGGAGGATACGGTCCGGCTTCTGGTGACGTTTGTGCTGTGCGCGGCCTCCTCCATGATCGGCGGCATGGTGAGTTAGACAGATCCGCAGCGCAAATGAAAAAATACTTTGCATATTGGAAAGTCTGTGTTATAATGGCAGAGAAAATAGAGGAAAAAGGAGAGGATCCCATGAAACACATCAAGACATTAAATACAAGAAAATTACAGAATACGATCAAAAAGGGCGGCTGCGGCGAATGCCAGACTTCCTGCCAGTCAGCCTGCAAGACTTCCTGTACGGTAGGCAATCAGACCTGTGAACAGTATAAATAATCGGTACTTACGGTTCTGTAAATGAATAACCAACCATTGGAAACGACCGAACGCATGGCGGACGGTCGTTTTGTTGCGAGAGAAAGCGAGGAAATATCAGAGTGGTGCATCAGTTTAAGAACAACGGCTATAATATTGTTCTGGATGTCAGCAGCGGTGCGATCCATGTCGTGGATGATGTGACCTATGACGTCGTCGGAATGTTTTTGGGCCGCACGGCGGAAGAGATCGCACAGGAACTCGAAGGGCGCTATCCGAGGGAAGAGATCCTCGAGGCGGTTGCGGAAGTGCAGGAATTGAAGGACCGGGAAGAGCTTTTTACCGAAGACCGCTACGAAACGGCGGTTCTGGATTTCAAGAAGCGGCCGACGGTGGTCAAGGCGCTGTGTCTGCATATCGCGCATGACTGCAATCTGGCCTGCCGGTATTGTTTTGCGGAAGAAGGGGAATACCACGGAAGACGGGCGCTGATGTCCTATGAAACGGGAAAACAGGCGCTGGATTTTTTGATCGCCAATTCCGGGAACCGGAAGAATCTGGAAGTGGATTTCTTCGGGGGCGAGCCGCTGATGAATTTTGAAGTGGTCAGGGAGCTTGTCGCATACGGCAGAGAGCAGGAGAAGCTGCACGATAAGCATTTCCGGTTTACGCTGACGACGAACGGCGTGCTGTTAAACGACGAGATCATGGAATTTGCCAACCGGGAAATGGACAATGTCGTGCTAAGCATCGACGGGCGCAAAGAAGTCAACGACAAGATGCGTCCATTCCGGAACGGAGCCGGAAGCTATGACCGGATCGTGCCGAAATTCCGGAAGTTTGCCGACAGCCGGAATCAGGAGCGCTACTATGTGCGCGGAACTTATACGCATTACAATACGGATTTTTCCAAAGACGTCCTGCATCTGGCGGATCTGGGATTTAAGCAGATCTCCGTGGAGCCGGTCGTGGCACCGGAAAGCGAGCCGTATGCGTTAAAGCCGGAGGATCTTCCGGTTCTGTTTGAGGAATACGACCGGCTGGCGGCGGAAATGGTGCGCCGGAAAAAAGAAGGAAAGGATTTTCAGTTCTTTCATTTTATGATAGACTTAGAGGGCGGGCCGTGCGTTTATAAGCGGTTGTCGGGCTGCGGCTCCGGAACGGAGTATCTGGCGGTGACGCCGTGGGGCGATCTGTACCCGTGCCATCAGTTTGTCGGACAGGAGCAGTTTCTGCTGGGAAATGTGTGGGACGGCGTGACGAACACGGCCGTGCGCGATGAATTTAAATGCTGCAACGTCTATGCGAAGGAGAAGTGCCGGGACTGTTTTGCGCGTTTCTACTGCAGCGGGGGCTGCGCGGCAAATTCCTATCATGCCCACGGAAGCATTACCGACGTTTATGAGATCGGGTGCGAACTGGAGAAGAAACGGATCGAATGTGCAATTATGATAAAGGCCGCAGAGGCTTAAAAACAAAGAAGGAAGGTAAAAGCGATGAAAAAGAGTAGAGGAGCAATCATTATTGCGCTTGTTCTGGTCTGCCTGATCGGTCTGGGCTGGTATGCAGGAACGATCGTTTCCGCAACAAGCGCAAAAGAAGACGATTCCCTGAAGCTGGGACTGGATCTGTCCGGAGGCGTGTCGATCACTTACCGGATCGTGGATGAAGATCCTTCGCAGGAGGACATCAAGGACACGATTGCAAAACTGGAAGAACGTGCGGAGAATTATACGACGGAATACGCCGTTTATCAGGCGGGAAACGACCGTATCACGGTGGAGATTCCGGGCGTTTACGATGCCAACGCCGTTCTCGAGGAACTGGGAAGTCCGGGATCGCTGTACTTTATCGTACAGAACGATTCTGAAGGAAATGCGAATTATTCCTATGACGCCTCTTCCGGGTATGTGCTGAACGGAACGATCGAGGAGAAGATCGCGGACGGTTCCGTGATCCTGACCGGCGACGATGTCAAATCGGCAGAAGCGGGTTATCAGCAGAGTTCGACGCTGAACAATCAGGAACCGGTCGTGCAGCTGGTATTTAACAGCGAAGCGGCGGAAATTTTTGCAGATGCGACCACAAGCGCGGCGGCAGCCGGAGAGAGCATCGGCATTTACTATGACGACCATTTTATCAGCGTTCCTTCGGTCAATTCGGCGATCACGGACGGGAACTGCATCATTGAAGGCATGGAATCCTATGAAACGGCTTCCGAGCTTGCGACGTTCATCCGGATCGGCGCGATCAATCTGGAACTGGAAGAACTGGAATCAAGCGTCGTCGGCGCACAGCTGGGAAGCGAGGCGGTCAATACGAGTATCACGGCGTGCATCGTCGGACTGATCCTTGTCATGCTGTTTATGATCGCCTGCTATCTGCTTCCGGGCGCGGCGGCAGCCGTTTCGCTTGCGATTTATACCGTACTCGTTGTTGTTACGATCTATCTGTTTGAGATCACGCTGACGCTTCCGGGTATTGCCGGAATCATCCTCGGAATCGGTATGGCGGTCGATGCAAACGTCGTGATCTTTGCGCGTATCCGAGAGGAGATCGCGAGCGGAAAATCCGTGCTGACTTCCATGAACGACGGTTATAAGAAAGCGCTTTCCGCGATCGTGGACGGAAACGTGACGACGTTTATCGCGGCGCTGATCTTGATGCTGCTCGGCTCGGGCACGGTCAAGGGCTTTGCGTATACGCTGATGATCTCCATCATCATGTCCATGTTTACGGCGCTGGTTGTCTGCCGCTACCTGATGAAGGCACTGTACGCGGTCGGGCTGCAGAATCCGAAATTATACGGCAAAGCGAAAGAGCGCAAGGTCTTTGACTTTATGAAACACCGCGTTGTGTACTTTGCGATCTCCGTTGTCGTAATCGCGGCCGGTCTGATCGGACTTGCGGCCTACGGCGCATCGAGCGGCAGGGCATTGAATTACAGTCTGGAGTTTGTCGGCGGTACTTCGACGACGGCTGATTTCGGAAAAGAATACACGATCGCAGAGATCGAGTCCGACATCATTCCGGAGATTTCCGAGATCACCGGAGATTCGGCGATACAGGCGACGACGGTGGACGGAACGACGCAGATCGTGTTAAAAACGAGAACCCTGACGCTGGAGGAAAGGGAAGAACTGGAAAATATGCTGGCGGATCAGTTTGACGTGGACGCTTCCACGATCGAGAGCCAGAGCATCAGCTCGACGATCAGCGGGGAGATGCGGCGCGACGCGGTCATGGCCGTGATCGTTGCATGTATTTTCATGCTGCTCTACATCTGGTTCCGTTTCAAGGATCTCCGTTTTGCGACAAGTTCGATCCTTGCGCTGGTGCATGACGTTCTTGTCGTGCTGGCGGCATACGCGCTGCTGCGGATCTCAGTCGGCAGCACCTTTATCGCATGTATGCTGACGATCGTGGGATACTCGATCAACAATACGATCGTTATATTCGACCGTATCCGTGAGAATATGCGAAGCATCCGGACGCAGACGAAGGAAAGCATCGCGGAGGTGGCAAACCGCTCGCTGACGCAGACGCTCTCCCGAAGCATCAATACGTCCATTACGACGTTTATCATGGTACTGGTTCTGTATATCTTAGGAGTTGCGTCCATCCGTGAATTTGCGCTGCCGCTGATGGTCGGCCTGATCGCGGGTACGTATTCTTCAATCTTTATCGCAACGGAACTGTGGTATGTCATGAAGCTGCATCTCGGCAAAAAACGCCTCGTGAAGAAAGACGGGCTTAAATAGTAAGAAAAGAGGAAAGTGTTGATAAGAATCCTGAAAAAAATCTTTGTCCGCCCGATCCGGCAGATCATAGAGATCTCGATTCCGGCATATGCACTTGTCATCTTTGTATTTGTAAGCGGAACAGGGGGGCTTTTGTACGATATCGCCTACCTTGCTTCCGCTTATGCGGTTGCGATCACCGTAGTCGGAACGCCGCGCATTGCCCGGCGGGTTTATTATAAGATTCTTCACAATCCGCTGACTCAGCGGGTGATGGAAGTTTCGTGGATCAGGCGTTTCATGGAAGATGTGACGTTTCATACGGAGATTTCCCTGTATCAGGGGCTTCTGATGAACATTCTCTATATCGTGCTAAAGATCTGGTCCGGGATCCATTACCGTTCCCTGTGGTTCTGGTCGCTGGCCGTGTATTATGTTCTGCTGATCGTTGTGCGCTGCCTTCTGCTCCGCCATGTGAACCACAATACGGTCGGGCAGAACCTTCCGGAAGAACTGCAGCGCTACCGCTCGTGCGCGGTCATTCTGCTGATCATGAACCAGGCGCTGGCGGTGATCGTAATGCTGATCGTTTACCAGAACCGCAGCTATGATTATCCGGGGCTTTTGATTTACGCGATGGCGGTTTATTCCGTTTATGCGGTTACGGTTGCAATCATCAATCTCATTAAATTTTATCAGATCGGAAGCCCGATCCTGTGGGCGGCCAAGGCGATCAACCTTGTGGCGGCGCTGGTATCGGTGCTTTCTTTGGAAACCGCCATGATCGCGCGCTTCGGCGATCCGGAGGACGCCCTTCTGCGGCGACTTCTGACCGGGCTGACCGGATGGGCGATGTGCATCTTTATTCTGGGGCTGGCGATGTATATGCTCGTCCGCTCCGATCAGGAAATGGAGAAACTGGGCTGCCGGCCGGAGCCGGAAGAGCCGGAGGATCTCGGGCATCCCTGGAAGGCGCGGATCCGCAGGGTGATACGGATCCTCAGGTTTTAGAATCACGAATTGTGCGAAAGCGGATAGGCATTCTGCCAAAGAACAGGATGCGCATTGCGCAATTTCATACGGACACAAAGAATATGAGGGAAAAAGAATGGAATGGATAATGCTGATCTATCTGATCGTGATCAATGCGGCGGGGCTTGCGTCTATGGGGATCGACAAGCTGCTGGCGATCCGCCATGCTTGGCGGATCCCGGAAAAGGTTCTGTTTGCCATCAGTCTGCTGGGCGGAAGCCTGGGGACGTGGATCGGAATGTACCTCTTCCGTCATAAAACAAAGCACTGGTATTTTACGACGGGCATTCCGCTGATCTTTTTCTCGCAGGCGGTGATGGGAGCAATTATTATTTTCAGTTGAAAACCCCTTCCATCTCGATTATAATGGGTAGCAAACGGGCATTGAAGCCAACAGAAGGAAAAGGAGAATTACCATGTATACGTTAGAAGATATCAGAAGCGTCGATCCGCAGGTCGCAGACGCGATCTGTGCGGAATTTGACAGGCAGAACAGCCATATTGAGCTGATCGCTTCGGAGAACTGGGTAAGCCCTGCCGTGATGTCTGCAATGGGCAGCATTCTTACCAATAAATATGCGGAAGGTTATCCGGGGAAGCGTTATTACGGCGGATGCGAATGCGTTGATGTGGTCGAGGAACTGGCGCGCAGCCGGGCGAAGGAACTGTTCGGGTGCGAATACGCCAATGTGCAGCCTCATTCCGGCGCACAGGCCAATATGGCGGTTCAGTTTGCCGTGTTAAAGCCGGGCGATACCGTGATGGGAATGAATCTGGACCACGGCGGGCATCTGACGCATGGATCGCCGGTCAATTTTTCCGGGACTTATTTCCACATTGTGCCTTACGGCGTGAATGATGAGGGATTTATTGATTATGATAAGGTGATGGAGATCGCGATGGAATGCCGGCCGAAGATGATCATTGCCGGGGCTTCCGCATATGCGAGAACCATTGATTTTAAGAAATTCCGCGAGATCGCGGACGCGTGCGGCGCGGTGCTGATGGTGGATATGGCGCACATCGCGGGCCTTGTTGCGGCAGGGCTTCATCCAAGCCCGATCCCGTATGCGGATGTGGTAACGACAACGACGCATAAGACGCTCCGCGGACCGCGCGGCGGCATGATCTTATGCAGCCAGGAAATGGCGGATAAATACAACTTCAACAAGGCGATCTTTCCGGGAACGCAGGGCGGCCCGCTGATGCATGTGATCGCGGCGAAGGCCGTATGTTTTCAGGAAGCGCTGCAGCCGGCGTTTAAAGAGTACCAGACGCAGATCGTAAAGAACGCACAGGCGCTTTGCAGCGGCCTGCAGAACCGGGAAATTAAGATCGTTTCGGGCGGAACGGACAACCATCTGATGTTAGTTGACCTGACTCCTTATGGGCTGACCGGC
Source organism: uncultured Lachnospiraceae bacterium (assembly GCA_947593655.1). Classification (GTDB taxonomy): domain Bacteria; phylum Bacillota; class Clostridia; order Lachnospirales; family Lachnospiraceae; genus Roseburia. Next base: position 10,380 of record CANQDS010000054.1, read on the forward strand.
AAGGCAGTGGAGAAACTTCTGGATTCCGCCAATATCACGGCGAACAAGAATACGATCCCGAACGATCCGCAGAAGCCGTTTGTCACCAGCGGAATCCGGCTCGGAACCCCGGCCGCTACTTCCCGCGGACTCAAAGAGGACGACTTTGATCAGGTTGCGGAAGCGATCTCCCTTCTGATCCGGAACGGAGAGAACGCCATCGGCGATGCGAAAGCCATTGTAAAGAAACTGACGGAGAAATATCCGCTGCAGAGTTTTTAAAGGCAAATAAGAATTTGGAGACATTATGATTGATTTAAGATTTTTGCGCGAGAATCCGGAAGCCGTAAAGGAAAATATCCGGAAGAAGTTTCAGGAGCATAAGCTGCCGCTCGTAGATGAAGTGATCGAACTGGATGCGCAGGCGAGAGCCGCCCAGAAGGAGGCGGACGAGCTGCGGGCCGGAAAGAACAGGCTTTCCAAACAGATCGGGGCGCTGATGGCGCAGGGTAAGAAAGAAGAAGCGGAAGAGGTCAAGGCGAAGGTGAACGCGAATGCGGCGCGCCTTGAGGAACTGCAGCGGCAGGAGAAGGAGCTCGGAGAGAAAGTCACGAAGATCATGATGACGATCCCGAATATCATCGATCCGTCCGTGCCGATCGGGAAAGACGACAGCTGCAATGTCGAGATCGAGAAGTTCGGCGAACCGCTTGTGCCGGATTTTGAGATCCCTTACCATACGGAGATCATGGAGCGCTTCGACGGGATCGATCTCGATGCGGCGGGGAAAGTAGCCGGGAACGGTTTCTATTACCTGATGGGCGATATCGCGCGCCTTCATTCCGCCGTTATCTCCTATGCGAGGGATTTTATGATCGACCGCGGGTTCACCTACTGTATCCCGCCGTTTATGATCCGTTCGAACGTCGTGACCGGCGTCATGAGCTTTGAAGAGATGGATGCGATGATGTATAAGATGGAGGGGGAAGACCTGTATCTGATCGGCACATCGGAACATTCGATGATCGGGAAATTTATCGATACGATCAATGATGAAGAGAAGCTGCCGTATACCTTAACCAGCTATTCGCCGTGCTTCCGCAAGGAGAAAGGGGCGCACGGCATCGAAGAGCGCGGCGTTTACCGGATCCACCAGTTTGAGAAGCAGGAGATGATCGTCGTCTGCCGGCCGGAAGAGTCCAAAATGTGGTACGACAGGCTCTGGCAGAATACGGTTGACCTGTTCCGCAGTCTGGATATCCCGGTCCGCACGCTGGAATGCTGCTCGGGCGATCTGGCGGATCTGAAAGTGAAGTCCTGCGACGTGGAAGCATGGTCGCCGCGCCAGAAGAAGTATTTTGAAGTGGGAAGCTGCTCGAACTTGGGAGATGCACAGGCGAGGCGCTTAAAGATCCGCGTGAAGGGGGCGGACGGGAAGAAGTATTTCGCGCACACCCTGAACAATACCGTGGTTGCGCCGCCGCGTATGCTGATCGCGTTTCTGGAGAACAATTTAAATGAGGACGGTTCCGTGAAGATACCGGCTGTGCTGCAGCCGTATATGGGAGGAAAAGAGAAACTGATCCCGAAGAATTGATCCTTTTTGGCAATACCAGCCGTCAACGATCATGGATTGTTGGCGGTTTTCTGTATGCTTTTTGAAAAGAAAGTACAACGTAAAATTATGGCGATATTGACAAAAATGCACAAAATGTTATAATAAATATGCTTTTATTTTGATCAATTATAACGCAGAACAGATGGAAGATTTTAAGGATGCAGCAGGAGGGAAGGTTATGAACAAGAAAACAGCAGTAGAAGTATATCTGTCTACCGTATTTAAGTGGGGAATTTTGATCCTGGTATGCGCGTGCATGTGCGCGACCGCGACGTTTCTGACGGAGAAGCTGCTCGGGCTTTACCCGATGGTTTCGTGGCCGGCGCTGATCGGCTTTACGTGCATGGATGTTGCATTTCTGATCTCAGGCATTATGCTGATCAGGACCTCGTTTGATGAGGAAGGTTTCTTGAAAGACGGCAGATTAAAGGCCGGAAAGATTTTTGGCGCGTTTATTCTGGTGGTTCAGTGGAACTATATCCTGTATCTGGCGCCGTCAAGGACATTCTGGGGCTTTTTGTTCTTCTTTCTGATTCTGATGGCGTTTTTTCTGGATATTAAGATTTTGTTGGGAAGCGGGATCCTCTGCATGATCTCCCTTTTCATCAGCTGGATCGTAAAGGGAGACGGGCGTCTTCCGGTTCGGGACGAACTGTTTATTCCGGATATTGTTATGTGTCTGGTGGGGCTTGTGTTATCACTGGCAGGTCTGTCGATCTTTGTATTCTTTGTGGCGCATTTTCTGGTCAATGCGAAGAAGGACGAACTGGAGCGCAGCAATGAAAAGGTGATGGATGTGTTACAATCTGTCCGGAATCTGTCGGGCCGGCTGCAGAATGCGGGAGAGTCCCTTTCGCAGATTTCGGAGAACGAGAGCGCTTCGGCCGAGGAACTTGCGGCAACCAATGACCAGCTTGCGGAGAGCAGCAACCAGCTGATCGTAAAAACGGACGAGAGCATGGCGAATCTGGGCGAGCTGCATGAATGGGGGGGTATTGTTGCAGAGAGCGTGGAAAAGGTCGAGGCAAGCTCGAGGGAGCTTTTGAACCAGTCGGCGGCGAATCAGAAGCTTTTGAACAATCTGCAGACGATCAACAGCGAAGTATCGGACTCCATGAAGCAGACGACGGAGCTTGCGCAGAAGCTGTCGGGGGCGGTACAGGAGATCGGCGTTACGTTGAATCTGATCAGCGATATTTCCGATTCGACCAATCTGCTTGCGCTGAATGCTTCGATTGAAGCGGCGAGGGCCGGCGAAGCGGGAAGAGGCTTTTCCGTTGTGGCGACCGAGGTCGGGAATCTTGCGAACAGCACCCGGCAGTCGCTGGAGGAAGTGAAAACGATCATTGAGCGGGTACAGAGCAATGTCCGGGACATCAACGGCCAGATTGATGAGAACGCTTCCAAACTGGAAACCCAGAACGAGTATTTTTCCGATGTATTTGCCAGCATGAAGGGCATGACGGAGCTGTTGACGGCTTCGGTGAATGCGATCAACACGATGGGCGAGGCGCATACGAAACAGGCGGAGGTGATCCAAAGGACCGTATCGATCAATCAGGATATTGCCGAAAGCATTAAGAACGAGAACGTGCAGTTTGGTTCGATCAATGAGATGGCGAAGAACAATGCCGACGATACCGCGGAGGTTACGGCGCAGGCGGGCATGATCAACAGCCTGGTGGAGGAGATGAGCCAGCTGCTAAATAATAATGATGACGTTTAAAGATCTTCTTTCAGATATTCTTCTACCGTCATAAGGTTTACATGAAGAGGCGAGAGCCCGGACAGAACCAGTTCGGCCGCCTCTTCTTTTTCGCGGGTAAGGCCGGATACGCCGTCGGTCAGATAGATGGTATAGATGCCTTCGTCGATCAGCGTAAGCACCGTCGAAAGGACGCAGCATTCCGAAACGACGCCGGTGATGGCGACGCGCCCGGCTTTCCGGGCGGCGGAGAGGACTTCCGGGATCGCAAGGGAAGAATAGACGCTTTTGGTGTAGAGCGGGTATTTTTCCAGCCACGGGGAGAACTCCGGGAGCATTTCATTCGCCCATGCGTCGGCGTTGACTGCGGCGTTTTGCACGTTATAGTCTTTCCATACGCCTTCCGGCGCTTCGGAGGCGATAAAGCGGGTGAAGATGATATTCCGGCCGCCCCGGCGCTCCATCTGCTCCATCAGGCGGATGATCCGCCCGGCGGTTCCTTTCGTATCCAGACAGGCCCATTTCTGCCCGGCGGTGTAGACGTTCTGCATATCCGTAATTAATAAAAGGTCGCTGCTTTTCATGGTGGTCCTCCTGCATTCGTTCCTGCTTTTTCGATCCGGCAGCTATGGGGCTTATCCGGCCGGTCTTTATCGTAATTGATCCCGACCAGCAGGATTTCTCCGGAATAACCGGCAAGCGCTTGCGCATAATTGCGCTCTTTGATCTGACGGATCGCGGAATCCGCTGTTTTGCCGTATTTCAGTTCCACGATAAGAGCCGGTTTCCGGGAAGACGGCAGCGGCAGGAAAACAACGTCCGCAAAGCCGTGTCCCGCCGGAAATTCCCGGATGAGGCGGTAATCCTTTCTTGCGCTGTAGTACGCAAGTCCGATCGCACATCCCAGGGAATTTTCATCGTTATAAGTTAAAATGGAAGCTGCTTCGGTATGCGCCTGATCCAGTCCGGCCGCAACGCTTGCGCAGTCACCGCGAAGAGTATCCTGCAGAAGCTTTTCCGAAGCTTTCAGAATGCGCATGATCTCCGCCCATCCGCCTGTGCTCATGGCATTTTCAAACTCCCGGATAATTTCCTTATTGGGAATAAAAGCCTCTTCCGCTCCGGAATCATATCCGAGATACCCCAGATGGATCAAAAGCGTCAGGACATCGTCCTTTGTCTTAAAATTACGCATATCATTCTGGAAACTAAAGGTGTTTACGCGGACGCGCCCGCCGCCGAGCATTGCTACAATGTCCGCGCGGAGCCCGTCAAAATCCATATCCATATAAATCTTCAGCGCTTCATAGGTCTCGGTAGAGGTCCAGTAGCTGGAATATTTCCGGCGCAGCATAGCCTCCACAACGGATTTCGGATTGTAAATATGGTCAAAACCGGTAAAGCGGTATCCGTCATACCAGCTTGCCGTCTCGCGGTAATCCATTCCGTATTTCCGGCACAGTTTCTGAACTTCCGCTTCCGTAAAACCGGTATATTCTTCCAGAAAAGAAGGATCGGTCATGGAAAATTCCTGAAACATGTTTAAGGCGGAATGGATGCCGTATTTTTTCACCGGAAGGATTCCTGTCATATAGACAAGTGCGGTGTATGGCTGATCTTTAAAAAGGCTTCGCAGAAAATCAAGATACTGTTTCTGCATTTCTTCCGATTCCTGCCGTTCGCGCATCACGCAGTCCCATTCATCTACCAGAAAAATGAACTTCTTTTTGGTTTTTGCATAAATTTTCCGGAGCGCGGAAGCAAGACCGGTTTCCCGGGAATTGAAAAATGCTCCGTATTCCTCCCGCAGTTCTTCCAGCACTTCTGACTCAAAAAATCCCGTGACATCGTTTCCCTGCGACTCAATGAGAAACTGCTGCATATTCAGGGCAATTACGTCAAAACGGTTCAGATATTCCTCAAAAGTCTGATCCTGCCCGATCGCAAATCCGCGGAACAACTCCATGGAACTGCAGCCGCGGCTGTAGTAAGCAGCCAGCATTTTCAGCGCCATGGACTTGCCGAAACGCCTCGGGCGGCTGACGCAGATATATTTCTGTTCCGTATTCAGCCGGCGGTTGGTATAGCCGATCAGCCCGGTCTTATCCACGTAGATTTCAGAATGGATGGATTCCAGAAAACCGTCATTGTCCGGATTCAGATAAATTCCCATGGTGCATTTCTCCCTTCCCTATCATACAGGAGTATAGCATAAAAGGCCGCGGCGATAAATATTATTTTCATGTTTTCTGCAGGTGGAAACTTTTGCTTGTGAGATAGCAGAGATTGTGATAGAATGTGATATGAGAAATCGGGAACGTATCGGTGTATCGCCGGACGCTGTTGGCCCAGCGCCCGGCAGAGATATGGTAAGCTGCTACCACACAATACAGACAACATCTGCGATACACATTATGATTATAATAGATGAGCGTGATTTTTACAACTTGATTGTGCTTTCATACGTGTATTTTGGATATTGTTTTACCACCTTTCATATAATATACGGGGTGTTTAGTGTGGACGCATACTGACACTCCGTTCTTGATTTCTCACAAGGTTTCCGGGCGGACAGATGAAGTCTGCCTTCCCGGAATGCCTTTGTGAGAGATCAGAGTATCTGACAGACTGTGTATTTGTCTGTCTTTTTTCTTTGATTTCAGATGCAGCAAGCGTGTGAATGAAAGGAGAAACCAAGATGATTCTAACGAAAGATGGTGTTTTGATCATTTCCGGTGAAGGAAACGGTACGGGGCAGATCCGGCAGGAAGGCATGTTTTTAAAAGAGATCAGCGGCGAGGCACGCGCCAGAGTAAAGACCGTGATCATCGAAAACGGCGTCCGTTCGATCGGCGCTTATGAATTTTCCGACTGCGTGAATCTGACGGAAGCGGTGATCCCGGAAAGCGTAAAAGAGATCGGAATCGGCGCTTTTTCCGGGTGCCGCTCGTTAAAAGAGCTTCGGATCCCTTCCGGGGTGGAAGGGATCGGCGTGGATGCGTTTGAAGACTGCGTATCCTTAGAGCGGATCGAGATGCTTCAGGAGGCAATTACGCCCGCATCCTTTGAAGGCGTTACGGCCATGCGGAAAGCGGAGATCAAACATGCGGGATCCATAGGCTATATGGCGTTTTACGGGTGCAGCAATTTAAGATCCATCGAGATCCCGGCCTGCACAGAACGGATCGAGTACCGCGCGTTCGGGGAATGCAGGCGGTTGTCGGAGATCTATTTTACGGGGGATGCGCCCAAACTGGAACCGCGCGTGATATCGCCGGGATGGGGGATGAAAAGGCGCCCGTATGCGGGCGAGGTGTTCTTCGGCGTGACGGCGACGGCTTTTTATCCGAAAGACAATCCGACCTGGACGAAAGAAGTCCGTCATCAATACGGAAAGGGAGGCAGGATCAACTGGGTTCATTTCTAAAATGTTTCTTAAAAGATGCCTCCTCTCTTGACGCTTCCCGTCTTCAAGCGTAAGATGCATATTAGATCAAAAAGGCTTGGGAAAGGAAGCGTAAGAAATGGGTAGGATGGGCAGTTTTCGGGAAAAGATCATGCGTTTTATGGCAGGCAGGAACGGGCTGGACGAACTGGCGAGAGCGGAATCGTGGATCGTGCTTCTCCTTCTTCTGGCTGCCTTATTCAGCCGGTGGGCGCCGCTTTACATTCTGGCGCTGGCCCTTATGGTTCATATGTATTTCCGGGTGTTTTCGAGGAACAGAAGCAGGCGTTACGCGGAAAACCAGCGTTATGCGCAGATGCGCTACCGCGCGGTCGTGGCGTGGAATCAGAAGAAAACGCGGTTCGCCCAGCGGAAGATCTACCGTTTTTTCCGCTGTCCGCAATGTAAGCAGAAGGTCCGGGTTCCGAAGGGGCACGGGAAGATCTGCATTACCTGTCCGAAGTGCAGGAAAGAATTTTTCAGGAAATCCTGATGCTGCGGGGAGGTTTGGATGTTCGGCTATATCAATGTAAACCGTAAAGAATTATCAGAGGAAAACCAGCAGATCTATCAGTCCTATTACTGCGGGCTCTGCCAGGAGTTGAAAGAGAAGTACGGCGCTAAGGGGCAGGTGCTCCTCAATTACGATATGACGTTTCTGATCGTGCTGCTGACCGGGCTGTATGAGCCGGAAGACCGGACGGAGCGCTTCACCTGCGCCCTGCATCCGACAAGGAAGCGGACGGCGTCTGGCAATGAGATCACCGGTTATGCGGCGGCGATGAACGTGCTTCTTGCGTATCACAATCTGGTGGACGACTGGAAGGACGAGAAGAAGTATACCCGGCGGACGATGGCGGGGATGCTGCGCAGGGATTACGGGAAGATCCGGCAGGAGTATCCGAGGCAGACGGAAGCGGTGGAGCGCTATATGGAAAGCCTTGCCGGATATGAGCGGGAGAACGAGAGCAATATCGACCTCGTGGCCGGGCTGACGGGAGAAATGCTGGGCGAAATATTTGCGTGGAAACAGGATGAGTGGTATAGTGAACTAAAGACGCTTGGTTTTTACATGGGAAAATACATTTATCTGATGGATGCTTACGAGGATCTGGACAAGGATGAGAAGCACGGCTCGTACAATCCGCTGATCAAGCTGCGCAGGGACAGCGGGAATGATTTTGAGACGCTGTGCCGCCTGATGATGACAAGCATGATGGCGGAGTGCGCGAAGTCCTTTGAGCGCCTGCCGATTCTGCTCCATGCGGATATCCTGCGCAATATCCTCTATTCCGGCGTCTGGACGAAATACGAATATCTACAGCTAAAAAAGAAAAAGAAGGTAAAATAGATCATGATCGATCCGTATCAGGTGCTGGGCGTACCGCGCAGCGCATCGGATGAAGAGATAAAGAAAGCATACCGCAGTTTAAGCCGGAGATACCATCCGGATGCCAATGTCAACAATCCGAACCGGGAACAGGCGGAAGAGAAGTTCAAACAGGTGCAGCAGGCGTATGACCAGATTATGAAAGAGAAGCAGCAGGGGAGCTTCGGCGGTTATGGATATGGTGCAGGCGGGCAGCGATATGAGGGAAACCCGTTCGGCGGTTTCGGCGGCGGGTACGCCTATGGTTCAGCGGCGGATTCCGAATCGCCCAAACTGCAGGCGGCGCTGCATTATATCCGCAACCGCTGTTTTCCGGAGGCGCTTCACGTGCTCGACGAGATCCCGGAAGGGGAACGGAAAGGCAGATGGTATTATTACAGCGCTATGGCAAACGCCGGTGCGGGCAATACCGCGGCCGCGTTTGAGCAGATCAACCGTGCGCTTGCGCTCGAACCGAGCAATATGGAGTACCGCCGCTTTCAGCAGTATCTGAGCAGCGGCGGCACCTGGTATACCAATATGGGAAGCGGATACGACAGGCCGTATTCCAACTACAGCAGGTTCTGTATGAGTATGCTGTGCATGAATATGCTCTGCAACTGCTGCTGCCGCCCAATCTGAATATGCCGTTTACCGGCTTTCTCTTTGGCGGGCGCGGCGGCCGGATCATAGAACTAGAACAGACCGGCCTGGTCCGGATCATTCAGATCGCGGGCGCCGATATCGATGGTGTTTAACGTGCGGCGTTTGAGCCGTGCCTCTTCCGAAGCCTGCATCAGGTAGTTCTTGATCTCTTTCGCATGTCTGATGTGCGTCATCACGAGTTCCGAATCCGTTACGTCTCCCGTGTAGCAGACGACCGTCCCCAGCCCGAAAATGCGCTCGATCAGCGAAGTGTTCAGCCGGACGTCCTGCACTTTGTACATATAGCAGTCGTTTTCCGTCGTATTCAGAAGTCCCTGGTCGATCGTGATCAGGCTCGGCGTAATGGTGTATTTGACAAAAGTCCACGGAAGTCCGAAGAACAGGAGGCGTTTCCGCTCCTTGAAAACGACCGTCCGGTCGTCGACTTCCGGATTTTGCGTTGCTTTTTCTTCTGGCATGATCTGTTCGCTCCTCTCTCGATTCATTTTCTTCATTGTACTATAATTTTCCTGCGTTGTCACCGTCAGTTCTGAAAGAAAAAAATAATTCGCACAAAATAACCTGAAACAGAGCCTGTTTGCGATAAAAGTGATAAAATAA